>CAMBFO010000043.1 GCA_945865675.1 Comamonas sp. lk | reverse complement strand
CGTTAATAAAATTTGGCAGGGGAAGAAGGATTCGAACCTTCGCATGCTGGAATCAAAATCCAGTGCCTTAACCAACTTGGCGATTCCCCTACACGGGTTGCCAGCACAAGGCTGCCAACCGAAAACCAACGCTTTCAACACCACCCTTGCAGGGGATGCGCCTCCAAACTGTTGCAGACCCGCAGTGCCATGTGCTCAGGCGCACCAGCCAAGTCAAGGCCTGGGGGCAGTTGCGCAAACACCGCACTGCCTGAACCCGTCATCCTGGCGGTCAATCCCTGCGCTGAAAACCACGCAAGGGACTGGCCCACAGCGGGGCAAAGCAGTTCGGCAACAGGCTGCAAATCGTTGCGGCCAAAGCCGTAGGGGTTTGCAGCGAAGCCTGAAATTATAGCAAGGCCGGTATTGCGTTGGAGCATGGGGTGGGCAAAGACGCTGCGAGTGTCCAGCCCGGCCTCGGGCTTGAGCACCGCAAAACGCCCCGCAGGAAGGCTGATCGGCCTGAGTTGTTCGCCCACACCTTCCACCCAGGCATGCTGCCCGAGCAGAAAAAAGGGCACGTCGGCGCCCAGTTGCAGGCCAATCGCCGCCAATTGGGACTGCGTCCAACCCAAGTTCCAAAGGCGGTTGAGCGCCAGCAGGGTGGAGGCCGCGTCCGACGAGCCGCCACCCATGCCGGCCTGGGCGGGTATAGATTTGGCAATGCCGATGTGCGCGCCCAAGGCACAAGCACTGGCGCTTTGCAGCGCTTTGGCCGCGCGCAGGCATAAATCATCCTCGGGCAGGGGCCAGGTCAGGTCTTCGCGGCTTATGCCGCCGTCCGTGCGCAACTCAAAATGCAGTTGGTCGCACCAGTCGATCAACATAAATACCGATTGCAGCAGGTGATAGCCGTCAGTACGCCGCCCCGTAATGTGCAAAAACAAATTGAGCTTGGCCGGAGCGGGAATGTCGTATAGCGCCTGCATGGCCTGCATTATCTGGGCTCGAGCACCAGGTCAATTTGCACTGCGGGCGTTCGGTCCACGCTGCGCGCGCGGATACGGCCTTGCAGCATGTCCAGGGTTTGAATCTCCCAGCCCGGCGCGGTTTCGGGCCGCCCCTGCAGCCAGGCAAACAAGGCCTGCATGGGCAGGGCGCTGCCCAGCGTGTGGGTACTCATGGCATCGACCGATTCAAAGCTGCGCTTTTGATCGCCTACTTCAAGCGTGGCCGAAGTGGCATCCCACTGCATGCGGGCCAGGCGGGTGCCCAATGGCGAGTTGAGCGTCAGGCTGGCGCGGCGGGCCGTGCCCTCCAGAAAAAAATCTGCGCTCATGCGCTGTGGCGCTTCGCCTGCGACCTGGACGGACAAACGGCCCTCCCACACATCGTTGGGGGTCACGTACTCCTGCCGTTTAGTTGGCGTGCTGCAGGCTACCAGCAGCGCACACAGGAGCAGCAGACAGGCCGCAAACAGGCGCCCGGGATAGGCCTGCCCATGACTCATAAGCTGCCGCGTAGGCGCACGATGGTGGACTTGAGCGTGTCGTTGTCGCGGTTGAGCTCCAGCCCCTTGGCCCAGGCGGCATTAGCCTCGTCGCGCAAATTCATAGTCCACAAAACTTCGCCCAGGTGGGCCGCAATTTCGGCGTCGGGGCGGGCGCTAAAGGCGGCGCGCAGGATGCTCGCCGCTTGCGCGCTATTGCCGCTGCGAAACTCCACCCAGGCCAGGCTGTCCAGAATGAAAGGGTCGTTGGGGGCGAAGCTGAGTGCTTTTTCAATCAGCGCACGGGCCTCGGGCAAACGCTGGTTGCGGTCGGCCAGTGAATAGCCCAGGGCGTTGTAAGCGGCGTGGTAATCGGCTTGCAGCGTAATCACGCGCCGCAGGGTTTTTTCCATTTCATCAACCCGCCCCAGTTTTTCCGCAGACAAGGCCAGTTCGTACAACAAGTCCACATCGTCTGGCGCTTTTTGGGTCGACTGGATCAGCAAAGCATAGGCCTCTTGTTCGCGCCGCCCTTCGCGCAGCAATTGCAATTGCGCCTGCAACTTGGTGCGCGCTTCGTCGGCATCGTCCTCGGGCAGGTTGCGCACCAAGGCCAGGGCCTCTTCCAAGCGTCCTTGCTTGGCAAACATCATCGCGCGGCGGATTTGCACTCTGGTAATGTCTTGCGGGCTGTTGATACGTGCGAGAAAGCTTTGCGCTTTCGCAAAATCGCCCTGCTTCTCTGCAATTTGCGAAAGCAGCAAATAGGCTTGCACCATGCCGCGCGGCGTGAGGCCATCCTCATCCGGGTCCTCTTGCGTGCGGCTTGGCGGCAAAGCACCTAAAAAGCGATTCAAAGACTGCTCGGCATTTTGCAGGTCTTGGTTTTGAAATTCAATTGAGCCGCGAACCAGCCAGGCATCGGCAAAGTCCGGCTGCGCCTGCGTTAGCTGCGTCGCCTGCGCCAGGGCTTGGGGATAACGCTGCAAGTCGATCAATTTGCGCACATAGCCCATGCGCACTTGGCCCGATGGGCTGGCGGCAAAGTACGCGCCCAGCAATGCATCCAGTTCTTGCGAACTGCCGTCGAGCAGATTGATGGCCAGGGATGCAATGTCGTCCGACAAAGCGTCCAATGCAGCGCCTTTACCCACCGCTACCAGCGCGGCAGCGCGATTGCCAGCTAGCAGGCGTAAATTGCCAATGGCGGCCCAGCCGGCCGGCCCGCTCTTGCGGTTACCCAGCTCTGCGGCCAAGGCTTTTTCGATGAGGTCGGCGGCAGCGGCTTTGTCGCTAGCGCGCGCATACAAGCGCGTCAGCGCGCTGATCAGGGCGGCACGCTCGGCTTGCGGCGCGCGGGCCACGCTGCGCTGCAAAGGCGCCAGGGTTTCGGGCAGGCGGTTAAGGCCAATCAGCAATTGCAAAAGGTAGCGGTCCGCATCGGGAGACTGCGGCAATGCCTGTTGCCAGGCCTTGGCAGCGCCCACTGCGGCATTGGCATCGCGCCCGGACAAGCCTATGTCCACCGCACGCTGAAACAGTGGCCCCTCGTTGGACTCGCGCGCGGCGTGCAGCATCAGGCTGTAGGCCGCGCCGATATCGCCATTGTTAAAGCTCAGCTCAGCCAGCACCACCTGGTAAAAAATAGAGGCATTGAGTGCCGAGCGCTCGGGCGCTTTCTCTGATGCAATGGCTTGGGGCACCGGGGTTTTCGCCGTTTGCGCGTGCGAGCCAGAAACAAAAACCAGCAGCGCGAGGGCCAACAAAAAAGGGGTGCGTGACATGCGGCCATAATAATCCAAGCCCCGCGCAATCGACCCCCGGTCCGGGCCCATGCCCCTGCACTGGCTTTGCTTTACCTACCCCACCCATGCCCGAATTACCCGAAGTTGAAGTAACGCGCCAAAGCTTTGCCGATCGCATTGCCGGCTCGCGCATCTTGGCCCTGCGCATGGGTAAAGCCCTGCGCTGGCCGCTGGGCTGTGAGCCGCAGACGCTGGCGGGGCGCCAGGTGCTTGGCGTGCGCCGCCGGGGCAAATACCTGTTGCTCGACTTAGACCAAGGCCTGTTACTGCTGCACCTGGGCATGTCGGGCAGCCTGCGCTTTGAGCGCGTGCCGGGCGTGGCCGGTAAGCATGACCATATGGACTTGCAAACCAGCCAGGGCACGCTGCGCTTGCATGACCCGCGCCGCTTTGGCGCGGTGGTGTTTGTGCCCGCTGAGTCCAGCCCCGCCGCCCACAAATTACTAGGCAAACTGGGCGTAGAACCCTTGGGCGACGATTTCCATGCGCTGGATTTTTGGAAAGCCCTCAGAAAGCGCAAAACCGTGGTCAAGCAAGTGCTGTTGGGTGGCGAGCTGGTAGTGGGCGTTGGCAATATTTACGCCAGCGAAGCGCTGTTCATGGCCGGCATCCGCCCGAGCACCCGGGCCGAACGCATCAGCCTGGCGCGCGCCACGCGATTGCACGCCGCCATACGCACGGTGCTGGCACGCGCAGTACAGATCGGCGGCAGCACGCTCAAAGACTTTTCCAATGCAAAAGGCGAATCGGGTTATTTCCAACTCGAGGCAGCGGTGTACGGGCGCCAAGGCCTGCCCTGTCGCGCTTGTGGCAGCGCCATCAAAGCCATACGCCAAGGCCAAAGGTCCACATTTTTTTGCCCGGTATGTCAAAAGCCCTAGCTGCCAAAGCGGTCACCAGCGTGGCCGAGCAAGTAGTGCACTGGCAAACCAGCCATGGGCGCAATAGCCTGCCCTGGCAAAACACCCAAGACCCTTACCGGGTCTGGCTGTCTGAAATCATGTTGCAGCAAACCCAGGTCGCCACGGTGCGTGAGTACTTCGAACGCTTTACCCACCGCCTACCCACGGTGGCCGACTTGGCACAGGCCAGCGCCGACGAGGTGATGGGTTTATGGAGCGGGCTGGGCTATTACAGCCGGGCGCGCAATCTGCACCGCTGCGCGCAGATCGTGGTGCAGCAACACGGTGGGCAATTCCCACAACAGGCCGCGCTGCTGCAAACCCTGCCAGGCATTGGGCGCTCTACTGCGGCGGCGATCGCGTCCCTGTGTTTTGGCGAACGCGTGGCGATTTTGGATGCGAACGTCAAACGCGTGCTGACGCGCTTACTGGCCTTTGAGGGCGATCTGGCGCAAGCGGCGCAGGAGCGCGCGCTATGGGCTTTGGCGCAAGATTTAGTGCCCCATGAACAGGCGGGCGCCAAGGCCATGGCGCGCTACACCCAGGGCATGATGGACTTGGGCGCCACTGTCTGCTTGGCGCGCAAACCGCTATGCGGCCAATGCCCATTGCAGACTGATTGCCGCGCACACGCTGCGGGCACGATGCAAGCGTTTCCTGTGCGCAGCCGCAAGCTCAAGCGCAGCAGCCAGTCGCTATGGATCTTGTGGGCGCAAGACGCCAGTGGCGCGGTATGGCTGCAAAGACGTCCTGCGCCGGGCATCTGGGCGGGGCTGCACTGCCTGCCGGTGTTTGACGGCGAAGCGCAATTGCAGGACGCCCTGCCCGCAACAGCGCGCAAGAGTTTGCAGCCACTGCAAAGCTTTGTGCATGTGCTTACGCACAAAGACTTGTACCTACATCCTTTTTATGTGCGCTTAACTGCGGGCCGCCGTTTGCCCGGATTGGAAGGCCGCTGGATTACCAAGCAAGACTGGCCCGCCTTGGGTTTGCCGGCGCCGATTCGCAAACTTTTGGACACTGCTAGGGCAGCTTAAGGCCTGGGCCGCAAGCTACTGATCAGCTTCGCGCTGCAGTTCGCGGTGGCGCTTTAAGGTGACCCAGTGCGGCGCGAAGTGGGCGGCCAGTTGCTCCACCAAATACACCGAGCGGTGCTGGCCGCCGGTACAACCAATGGCCACGGTGACATAGCTGCGATGGTCTAGCACCAAAGCGCCCATCCAGCTATCTAAAAAGTCGCTTATTTGCTGCTCCATGCGCAGCACTTCGGGCTGCGTGCGCAAGAATGCGGCCACCGGCGCATCTCTGCCGGTGAGCACACGCAGCTGCGCTTCGTAATGGGGGTTGGGCAGCATGCGCACGTCAAACACAAAGTCCGCATCGGAAGGGACGCCGCGCTTAAATGAAAAAGACTGAAACACCAAGGTCAGTTGCGCTACCGGCGCGGTAATCAGACTTTTGACGTGGGCCTGCAATTGGGCCGAGCGAATCATGCTCGAATCAATCACATAAGAATGTGCCCGTATATCGGCGAGCAGGCTGCGCTCCAGTTCAATCGCATCGGCTAGCGCACGCCGTTCGTCGCCCGGCTGGGTATCGGTTTGGGACAAGGGGTGTTTGCGGCGCGTTTCGGAATAGCGCCGTACCAGGGTGTCGGTATTGGCATCGAGAAACAAGGTTTTAACGCCTATGCCCTGGGCGCGCAGCTTGTCCAGTTGCGTGGGCACCAGCGGCAAGCCCTTGGCGCTGCGCACATCCATGGCAATGGCGACGCGCGTGGAATGTTCGCCGCTTTGCAAAGCGATGAAATCCATGAGCAAGGGCGGTGGCAAATTGTCCACGCAGTAATAGCCTGCGTCTTCCAAAGCATGCAGAGCCACGGACTTCCCAGAGCCAGACATGCCTGTGATGAGGACTAATTCGAGTTGGCTTTCAGACACGGGCTTGCTCCAGCATTTCGCGCGCATGCGCCATGGTTGTTAGCGAACTGCTTTGACCGCCCAGCATACGCGCGATTTCGGACTCGCGCTGGGCTTGTTGCACCGGCGCAACCTCGCTCAGCGTCTGCCCGCCTTGCAGCTGTTTGCGCACCACCCAGTGCTGATCGGCGCAGGCGGCCACTTGGGGCAAATGGCTGACCGCCAGCACCTGGCGGTCACCACCGAGTTTGCGCATCAAACGGCCCACGGTGTGCGCTACGGCACCACCGACGCCGGCATCGACTTCGTCAAAGATCAGCGTCTGCGCACCGCCTGCTTGGCTGGCCGTCACGGCAATGGCCAGCGCAATGCGCGAGAGCTCGCCGCCCGAGGCGACTTTGCCCACCGGGCGCGGCGTGCTGCCGGCATGGCCGGCCACCAAAAACAAAACCTCTTCCAGACCGCTTTGGTGCGCTTGCTCGGTAGGCTGCATTTGCACCTGGAATTGCCCGCCTTGCATACCCAGGCCTTGCATAGCCTGGGTGATGGCGGCACCCAGTTTGGGGGCGGCTTGCAGACGGGCTTTGGAGACCTTGCGCGCCTCGGCCATAAATGCGGCTTGGGCCTGCTGCGCCTGCGCCAGCAAATGGGCGCTGTCGGCAGCAGCCTCAATCTGCGCCAGTTCCTGCTTCCAAGCGGCATGCGTAGCGGCCAATTCTTGCGGGCTGCGTTTGTAACGGCGCGCCAGCGAAATCCACAGGGCCAAGCGCGCATCGAGCTCGGCCAGTTGCGCCGGGTCGAGTTCTACGCGGCGCTGGTAGGCGCGCAAGCTGTGTACCGCGTCCTCCACCTGCGCGATGGCCGAAGCCAGCACCTGGGCCGGGCCTTGGAAGTCGGCGTCCAAATGCGTTTGGCTTTGTATCTGCTGCAAGGCGCTGTGCAAGCCGCGCAAAGCCGAGGGCTCGTCATCGTGAAGTAGCGCCAAGGCGCTGTGCGCTGCATCGAGCAGGGTTTGCCCATGCGCTAAGCGGCTGTGCGCGGCATTGAGGTCGTCCCATTCATCGGGGCCCGGGTTGAGCTTGTCCACTTCGCCAATCTGCCAGGCCAGGCGTTCGCGATCGCGCTGCAGCAGGTCCTGTGCTTGCAGGGCTTGGTCGTAAGCGGCTTGCGCCGCACGCCAGCTTTGCCACAAAGCGCTCAAGGCATTGGTGGAAATGCGCGCGTAGTCGTCCAACAGGGCGCGCACCGCGTCGGGCCGGGTGAGGCTTTGCCAGGCGTGCTGGCCATGGATATCGAGCACCTGTTCGCCTACATGGCGCAATTGCTGCGCGGTAGCGGCCAGACCGTTGATCCAAGCCCGGCTTTTGCCGGTGCGGTCCAGACTGCGGCGCAGCAGCAAGCTGTCCGCACCCTCAAAACCGGCTTCGGCCAGCCAGGGCAGCAAAGCCGCTGGAGTATCAAACTCGGCGCTGACGTCGGTGCGTGGGGCGCCTTCGCGGATCAGTCCCACATCGGCGCGGGCGCCGGTGGCCAGTTGCAAGGCATCAATCAGGATGGACTTGCCCGCGCCGGTCTCGCCGGTGAGCACGGTAAAACCGGCCTCCAGTTCCAAGTCCAGCGTGGCAACGATGACAAAGTCGCTCAGCGCAATACGTTTGAGGCCCACCGCTTAACTCCCCCCCTCGTTCCAATGCAGCTTGTGGCGCAGCGTGTCAAAGTACGTCCAGCCCTTGGGATGCAAAAAGCGCACGCTGTGCTCTGAGCGGCGCACCACGATGCGGTCACCGTGCATCAAAGTGGCCAGGGACTGCATATCAAAGTTGGCGCTGGCGTCGCGCCCGGAGACGATTTCGATGGCGATTTCGCTGGTGTGCGACAGCACAATAGGCCGGTTGGACAAGGTGTGCGGCGCAATGGGCACCAACACCCAGCCCGGGGTGGAGGGGTGCAGCATCGGCCCGCCGGCCGACAAGGCGTAGGCGGTCGAGCCGGTAGGCGTGGCGATGATCAGCCCGTCGGCGCGCTGGTTGGCCACGAAATGGCCATCGACCTCGACCCGCAACTCCACCATGCCCGAAGTCGCGCCCCGGTTGACCACCACATCGTTCATCGCCAGCGCGGAAAACACGCATTGCCCGCTGCGCATCACCTGGGCCTGCATCAGGCTGCGGTCATCGATTTCGTACTCACCGGCCAGCATGGGGCCCAGGGTTTCGGCATAGCGGTCCAGCGCAATGTCGGTGATAAAGCCCAGACGCCCTTGGTTGATACCGATAAGCGGCACCTGGAAGGGCGCCAGCCTGCGCCCCACCCCGAGCATGGTGCCATCCCCGCCGACCACCAGACACAAGCCGCAGTGGCGCCCTATGCCTTCAATGTCCATCACCGCATAGCCGCTCAGGCCTAATTTGGCGGCGGTGTCGGTCTCCAGCACCACCTCGCAACCCTGGTCCATCAGGAAATGGGCGATCCCGTCCATCGTGGCGCGCGCGGCGGCTATCGCAGCTGGAGCGTGGCTGGACAGGTATTTGCCGGTGATGGCAACCTGGCGGAACTGCGGGTTCAAGCGGGGTTTCATGTGCAAATTACATCACTAAAATGTTTTGATGCTCGATGATCGCTCCAAGTTGTTACTCAAAGCGCTGGTTGAACGCTATATCGCCGATGGGCAACCGGTGGGTAGCCGCACCTTGTCCAAAGCATCCGGGCTGGAATTGTCACCGGCGACCATCCGCAATGTCATGTCCGACCTGGAGGATCTGGGCCTGATTGTCAGCCCGCATACCTCCGCCGGACGCGTACCCACCACGCGCGGTTACCGGTTGTTTGTGGACACCATGCTTACAGTGCAGCCGCAGCAATTTGCGTCCCACAGCTTGGCGCCGGACCAGCCGCAGAAAGTCATCTCCAACGCCGCCAACCTTTTGTCCAGTTTGTCGCAATTTGTGGGCGTGGTGATGGCGCCTCGGCGCACCAACGCTTTTCGGCATATGGAGTTTTTGCGTCTGTCCGATCGGCGCATTCTGGTGATCATCGTTTCGGCCGATGGCGATGTGCAAAACCGCATCATCTTTACCGAAGTCGATTATTCGCAGTCGCAATTGATCGAGGCGGCGAATTTTTTGAACAGCCACTATGTGGGACTGGACATCGAGGAAGTGCGCAGCCGCTTGCAACACGAGGTGGAAAGCCTGCGCTCGGAGATCGGCACCTTGATGGCCGCTGCGGTCAATGTCAATTCCGAAGCGGTGGCGCAAGAGCAGGACGAGGTGGTGATTTCCGGAGAGCGCAATTTGCTCAAGCTCAGCGACTTTTCCAATGACATGGGCAATTTGCGCCGCGCTTTTGAGTTGTTTGAGCAAAAAGCCCAAATCATGCGCTTGCTGGACTTTGCCGACCGGGCCGCCGGGGTGCGTATCTATATTGGCGGCGAAAGCCAGATCGTGCCATTTGAAGAGCTGTCGGTGGTGAGCGCGCCCTACGAAGTGGACGGCAAGGTGGTGGGCACCCTGGGCGTCATCGGCCCCACGCGCATGGCCTATGACCGCATGATCCAGATCGTGGACATCACGGCCAAGCTGGTGAGCAACGCGCTGAGCCATCACAAGCAAAACTAGCACTGGCGCAAGTTGCGCTCCTGGCCTGCGCTCAAGCACTTTTGAGCGTTCGGCGGTACTGCATGGCTTCGGCGACATGGCCCAGCGCCGTGTTGTCGGAGTCGGCCAGGTCGGCAATCGTGCGCGCAATTTTGAGGGTGCGATGGGTGCCGCGCGCGGACCAGCCGAGTTGCCGCGCTGCGCTTTGCAAAAACTTGGTCGCAGCCGATTCCAAACGCGCATGCTGGTCGATTTCCTGCCCGGCCAGGGTCTGGTTGTTTTTGCCCTGCCTGTCTTGCGCCCGCGCATAGGCCTGGTTGCAACGCGCGCGGATGCTGTGCGTGGCCTCGCCGGCAGCGGCCTGCAGCAAATCTTCGCTGGCCAGCGCTGGCACTTCCACATGCAAGTCGATACGATCCATGAGCGGGCCGCTGAGCTTGCCCTGGTAGCGGCTGATCTGGTCGGGCGTGCAACGGCAATTGCGACCCGGCGCCCCCCAATAGCCGCAGGGGCAGGGATTCATGGCCGCGATCAGCTGAAAGCGCGCCGGAAACTCGGCCCGCCGGGTGGCGCGGGCGATGGTGATGCTGCCCGTTTCCAAAGGCTCGCGCAGCGCTTCGAGCGCCTGGCGCGGAAACTCAGGCAACTCATCCAAAAACAAAACGCCGTGGTGTGCGAGCGATATTTCACCTGGACGCGGCGGTGACCCGCCACCGACCAGGGCCACCGCACTGGCCGAATGGTGCGGGCTGCAGGTAGGCCGCTGGCCCCAGCGGCGGATATCAAAACGCCCGCTCAGGCTGGCAATGGCGGCGCTTTGCAAGGCTTGGTCGGTATCCATGGGCGGCAGCAATCCCGCAAAACGCTGCGCCAGCATGGATTTACCGGCGCCGGGCGGCCCCACCAGCAGCAGGCTGTGCCCACCGGCAGCGGCAATTTCCAGCGCCCGCTTAGCGGCCAACTGGCCTTTGACGTCGGCCATATCCGGCAACTCCGAGGCACCGCCGGGGCTGGCACCTTGCACCCGAACCCAGCCCTCTTCAGCCGCACCGCTGCCCGCTTGGGCAATGGGAGGCTGGGTGCCTTCGGGCATAAATTGGCGCACCACATCGATGAGGCTACGCGCCATATAGACCTGCGCGCCCGGCACCAGCGCCGCCTCCTGGGCGCTATCGGGCGGCAGCACCAGGCTGGTGTGCACCTTGGCCTGGTGCAGGGCCAGCGCCATGGCCAGCGCGCCGCGCACCGGACGCAGCCCGCCCGAGAGCGAAAGCTCGCCAGCGAACTCGTATTCGGCCAGCCGGTAGGCTTCAATTTGTCCGCTCGCCGCCAAAATGCCCAGTGCGATCGGCAAATCCAGGCGCCCCGAGTCTTTGGGCAAGTCTGCCGGGGCCAAATTGACGGTGATGCGCTTGTTGTGGGGAAACTCCAGGCCGCTGTTTTGGATGGCGCAGCGCACCCGCTCGCGCGCCTCTTTCACCTCCACATCGGCCAAGCCCACCAGCGTGAAGCTGGGAAGGCCATTGGCCATATGCACTTCGACGGTGACTTGCACCGCCTCCAAACCGAGCAAGGCGCGGCTTTGTACCAAAGATAGACCCATATCGACTCCCTGAAACAGTGCGCTGTTTTTGCGCCGAATTGAAGCATTTGCACCAAGCGGGTGCACACTGTGTTTTTACACAGTCATATTAGCGCAGTCAGGGCATGCAAAAAAGCGCTTGTCGCACCAAGACCACAATTTTTTGCAACTGAACTTGGCACGCCTTCTGCTAAATGCCTGGGTCTCCCGATTCCGTGGAGCAGCGGCGCAGCCCTTGCGCTCGCTTTCAACTTTTGAAAAGCTGAGGTGCACACATGAAGTTAGTTACCGCCATCATCAAACCCTTCAAGCTCGATGAGGTCCGCGAGGCTTTGTCGGCTATCGGGGTGCAGGGCATCACCGTCACCGAGGTCAAAGGTTTTGGCCGCCAGAAAGGCCATACCGAGTTGTACCGCGGCGCTGAGTACGTGGTGGACTTTTTGCCCAAGGTGAAGATCGAAGCCGCGATTGATTCGTCTTTGTTAGACCGCGCGATCGAAGCCATCGAGGGTGCAGCTCGCACCGGAAAAATCGGTGACGGCAAAGTATTTGTGTATGACTTGGAACAAGTCCTTCGTATTCGTACCGGCGAAACCGGCAAAGACGCGCTCTAAATCCAGGCACTAAAAAGGAATACCACCATGAAAAAATTTCTGATCTCTCTGGCGCTGGGTTTAGGCCTGCTGAGCGTCGGCTCCTTCGCTCTGGCCGAAGACCCACCTGCAGCGCCTGCGGCAAGCGCTTCTGAAGCTGCGCCCGCGCCAGCCACCGACGCTGCTCCGGCAGAAGCGGCAGCAGCCCCGGCGCCGGTGATTAACAAAGGCGATACCGCCTGGATGATGCTCTCCACCATATTAGTGATCATGATGGCCGTGCCTGGACTGGCTTTGTTCTACGGCGGCCTGGTACGCAGCAAAAACATGCTTTCAGTACTCATGCAAGTGATGGTGACCTTCTCGCTCATCGTGGTGCTGTGGTTTGTTTACGGCTATAGCATTGCGTTTACCGAAGGAGGTGCTTTCTTCGGCGGATTTGACCGGCTGATGATGAAAGGCGTTTGGGATAACGCCGCCGGCACCTTCGCGCCGGCAGCGACTTTTAGCAAAGGCGTGTATATCCCCGAGATCGTGTTCGCGGCGTTCCAAGCCAGTTTTGCAGGCATTACGTGTGCGCTGATTGTGGGCTCGTTTGCCGAGCGCATCAAATTCTCTGCGGTGCTGTTGTTCAGCGCTTTGTGGTTCACTTTTAGCTACGCACCGATTGCCCACATGGTGTGGTTCTGGATGGGACCTGACGCTTACGCCAGCAAAGAGGTGGTCGATGCGATGAACGCCAAAGCTGGCTTCCTGTGGCAAATGGGCGCGCTGGACTTTGCCGGCGGCACCGTGGTCCATATCAATGCTGCAGTGGCCGGTTTGGTGGGTGCCTACATGGTCGGCAAGCGCATCGGTTACGGCAAAGAAGCCATGGCTCCGCACAGCCTGACTTTGACCATGGTGGGCGCCGCGCTGCTGTGGGTGGGTTGGTTTGGTTTCAATGCCGGCTCGGCGTTGGAAGCCAATGGTTTTGCTGCCCTGGCCTTTATCAACACCTTTGGTGCCGCCGCCGCTGCTGTTCTGGGATGGTGTATTGGCGAAGCGATGATGCGCGGTAAAGCGTCGATGCTCGGCGCAGCGTCAGGCGCAGTGGCCGGCTTGGTGGCCATCACTCCTGCTTGCGGCAATGTGGGCATCGGTGGCGCTTTGATCATCGGCTTCCTGTCGGGCTTTGCTGGCCTGTGGGGTGTCAATGGCCTGAAGAAAATGCTGGGCGCAGATGACACGCTGGACGTGTTTGGCATACATGGTGTGTGTGGCATCTTGGGCGCGCTCTTGACCGGCGTGTTCAACTCACCCGCCCTGGGTGGCCCCGGCTTTGTCGCTGACTGGGTAACGGCAACGGGTATCGCCGCTGCCGACTATTCGATTGCAGCCCAGGTGCTGGTACAAGCCAAGGCGGTGGGCGTCACCATCCTCTGGTCTGGCATTGTGTCGCTGATCGCTTTCAAAATCGTGGACATGACTATCGGTCTGCGGGTTAGCCAAGAAGACGAGCGCGAAGGTCTGGACATCACCTCGCACGGCGAGAGTGCTTACGGCCGTTAAGTACCGGGCAGCGAAAGCTGCCCTTCAAGCCCTGGGCAGCTTTCGCTGCCCCAAAAGCCCCGCATCTTGTGTGCGGGGCTTTTTTATGTGCGCCAGCCAAGGCTTCAAAGCCGCAAGGCAAGCCGGTGACAATCGCAAGCACCCGCAAACGCCTCTTGAAAGAGTTCACGATGACAAGCAAACTGCGCCAAGCCGATTGGACCCGCCTGCACCCCCAGCCCTATGAACTGGGCGAGTCGCCGTTCTGGTATCCGCAGGAATCGCGTTTGTATTGGGTGGATATTCCCGGCAAGAAAATTCTGCGCGCTAAGGCAGATGGCGGCAACTTGGAAGTCTGGGACATGCCTAGCGAGCCGGGCTGTATCGCACCGGCTGCCCAAGGCGGATTGGTAATTGCCCTGCGCCACGGCGTGTTCCGGGCGCAGACGTGGGGCAGCACTTTGGAACAACTGGTCACCTTGCCTTATGACACGCAAACCGTGCGCGCCAACGACGGCAAGTGCGATGCCTTGGGCCGCTTTTGGGTCGGGACGATTGACGAGACCAAAGCGCACAACGCGGCAGCGCTGTATTGCATTGATGCGCGAAGCGGCACGCCCCTTGTGCGCACAATGGCCGAGGGTGCATTAACCGGCAACGGCATGGGCTGGAGTCTGGACGGGCGCAGCGCCTATTGGGCCGATACCCCGCGCCATCTGGTGCACGGCTGGGACTATGAACCCGGGAGCAACACGCTGAGCGCGCACCGAACCCACCTGCAATTTAGCCCCAAGCCCGCCGATTGGGTGAGTGGCGACGTCCGTTACCAGGGCCGGCCCGACGGCGCTGCTGTGGACAGCCAGGGCAACTACTGGCTGGCGATGTTTGAAGGCGCACGTATTTGCTGCTTCTCACCGGGCGGCCAACTGCTTGCCAGCTACGCGACACCGGCGCAGTGCCCAAGCATGCCTTGCTTTGGCGGCGAGGATTTGAAAACCTTGTTCATCACCAGCGCCCGCCATGGCCGCCAGGACGAGGAATTGCAACGCTATCCGAATTCAGGCTGCGTGTTTTCCATGCGGGTGGATGTGCCCGGCCTGCCGGTACATTTTTTCGCGGACTAAGGTTCGCTTACCGGCGCTGCGCCAGCAGCAGCAGCGCCGCCTCCAGCGCCTCTGGCGTATCCACATCATGAATGCAACCGGCATCTTCCACCGCAAGGTCATACGGCGTGTTTGCTCGTAACACCGCACGCGCCCCCTGGTCACCGGTCAAGGCCATTAAAGCCGGGCCACAGGTAGCGGCAAACCCCACAGGGTGGCCGCGCTGGCCTTGGTACACCGGCTGCACTACCGTGTGGCTGGTCAAAGCCGCCGCCACGGCGCGCAAGGTAGCGGGCTGCACCAGCGGCAAGTCGGCCGGCAATATCAACCAGCCTTCAGCTTGGGCACAAGCGCGCACGCCGGTGGCGATACTGTCGCCCATGCCCGGTTGATCAATGTGGGCGGTGTGCACGGCTTCGACCACATGCCAGGGCAGGCCGCTGGCTTGCACCGCTGCGATGGTGTGTTCGCGTACGCTAAGCGTGCCTAAATGCGCTTGCAGTTTGTCCAGACCACCGGTGGCGGCGCGAAAACGCGCGCTGCGGCCAGCGGCCAGGATGATGACGGTGGGCATAGCTTTGGGCATGAAGAAGGGCAAACTCGCTTAAAAGCCGGGGAAATCCTGCATTTACCCCCATTTTGACCCGCAACAGCCTAGGGCGTGTTCTTTGCCAAGATTTCAACCAAGCCGCATTCAAAAAATTCACGGGCCACCCTGCGCCGCGCCGCTACCATCGCACGCATGCCCGATTATTCACAAGCCCTGGACGCCATCGTCCAGCGCATCGCCCATACCCGGTCTGTGCCCGCGCACAGCCGCAAGCCTTTGCGCGTGCGCGGTGGCGGCAGCAAGGATTTTTTCGGTGCGCGCTTGGATGGCGAATTGTTGGAAACCCGCGGCCTGCAAGGCATCGTCAGCTATGAGCCCACCGAGTTGGTGGTCACCGTGCGCAGCGGCACGCTGCTCAGCGAATTGGAAGCCTTGCTGCAAGAGCGCAACCAATGCCTGCCTTTTGAGCCGCCGCATTTCGGCCATGCCGGTACCACTATCGGCGGTTTGGTGGCCAGCGGCCTGAGCGGTCCCAGCCGGGCCAGTGTGGGAGCGACACGCGACTTTGTGCTCGGGGCGCGGCTTATCAACGGCCTGGGTGAGCACCTCACTTTTGGCGGCCAGGTCATGAAAAACGTGGCTGGCTATGACGTCAGCCGTGTGCTGGCCGGTAGCTGGGGCACTTTAGGCCTAATTACCGAGGTTTCACTCAAGGTGCTGGCGTTTGCGCCTTGCGAGGCCAGTCTGGTCTGCACCCTGGGGCAACAAGAGACCTTGCATTTGCTGCACCGCTGGGGCGGCCAGCCCCTGCCCCTCAATGCCAGTTGCTGGCAAGGCGAACCCGGCGCCACTGGCGGGCGCCTTACCATGCGCTTGCGCGGAGCCCAGGCCGCAGTGCGCGCGGCCTTGCCCAAAATGCAGGCCGATGTAGAGGCGCAGGGCGGACAGGCGCAGCCAGCAGACGCCGAAGCCGCCATGTTTTTCTGGGACGCCATGCGCAACCAGCAACACGCGTTTTTTACCCAATCGCCTAGCGAACATGCTTGCTTGTGGCGCTTGTCGGTGGCGCAAACCACCCCGGTGCTGGATCTTCCCTATGCCCAGTGCGTGGAATGGCAGGGCGCGCAGCGCTGGGTCTGGGCGCCCGCCTCTGCCGCAAGCCAATTGCATGCGCTAGCGCGCCAAGCCGGCGGCCACGCCACTTTGTTCCGCCGCCCGGCCCATGCACTGGCTGACGCGGATGCCGGCGCTGCGGTATTTGACGCCTTGGAGCCCACGCAACAGCGCATCCAAACTGCCCTGCAAGCCGAGTTTGACCCCGATGGCGTCTTCAACACCGGCAGAATGCACTCCCCGGCCTGAGCCGCGCCCGCCATGCAAACCACGCTTTCCCCCGAATACGCACACACAGCCGATGGCAAAGCCGCCGAGGCGATTGTGCGCAACTGCGTGCACTGCGGTTTTTGTACTGCCACCTGCCCCACTTACCAGCTCTTGGGCGATGAACTGGACGGGCCGCGTGGTCGGATTTACCTGATTAAGCAAGTGCTCGAAGGCGCCGAGCCCACGCGCAAAACCCAGCAACACCTGGACCGCTGCCTGACCTGCCGTAACTGTGAATCGACATGCCCTAGCGGTGTGGAGTACGGCCACTTGATTGATATCGGCCGCAAACTGGTCGATGCCAAAGTTCCGCGTCCGCCAGGCGAAGAAGCCATGCGCTGGGCCTTAAAGGAAGGCCTGAACTCGCCCCTGTTTGCCCCGGCCATGAAGCTTGGCCAGGCGGTACGCGGCTTCTTGCCCAAGGCGCTCAAGGCCAAGGTGCCAGAGGCGCGTAGTGCGGGCGTGTGGCCCAAGCGCAGCCACGCGCGCAAAGTGCTGATGCTGGCCGGTTGCGTGCAACCATCCATGAGCCCCAATATCAACAGCGCCACCGCACGCGTACTCGATGCCTGCGGCATCCAGACCATCGTCGAGCCCCTGGCCGGTTGCTGCGGCGGTGTCAAGTTTCATTTGAACGACCAGGGTGCGGCCATCGTGCAAATGAAAAACAATATCGACGCCTGGTGGCCCCATGTGGCCAACGGCGTCGAGGCCATCGTGATGAATGCCTCGGGCTGCGGCGTCACGGTCAAGGACTACGGACACCTACTGCGCGAAGATGGGGCCTACGCTCAGCGTGCCAAGCGCATCAGTGAACTGACCAAAGACCTGAGCGAGTTATTGCCCGAGCTGCTATCCGCTTTGAAAGAACGTATTGCGCCGCAGAAAGCTCAGGCCCAGGGCCTGATGGCCTTTCACCCGCCCTGCACCTTGCAACACGGCCAGCAGCTCAAGGGCGGTGTGGAGATGCATTTGAACGCGCTGGGTTTTCAATTACAGGTAGCCCATAACGAAGCCCATTTATGCTGCGGCTCCGCTGGTACCTACAGCGTGCTGCAACCGGTCATTGCAACCCAACTGCGCGACCGCAAGCTGGGCCACTTACAGGACTTGCAGCCCCAAGCCATTCTGAGCGCCAACATCGGCTGCATCACCCATTTGCAAAGCGGCACTCAAGTGCCTGTGAGGCATTGGATAGAGATGGTGGACTCGGCGCTGGGGACGTCCGCTTAGGCGCGGGCGCAGAGAGCTTACTCCGTCATCCCCCGCAGTGCCACGCTGCGCCGGCGCAGCATTTCTAAGGTCAGCAGCATGGCTATGGCAAACAAAATGAGCATAAAGGCTGCAGACAGGATCGTGGGCGAGAGTTGCTCGCGCAGACCGGTCCACATTTGACGCGGCAGCGTGGTTTGTTCGGGGCCGCCCAAAAAGAGTACGACGACCACTTCGTCAAACGAAGTGGCAAAGGCAAACAAGGCGCCCGAGAGCACACCCGGCCAGACCAGGGGCAGCATGATGCGCCGAAAGGCCTCCCATTGCGACGCACCCAATCCGCGTGCCGCGCGCATCAAGTTCATGTCAAAGCCACCCAGGGTAGCGGTGACGGTAATCACCACAAAGGGCATGCCCAGCACCGCATGCACCAGCACGATGCCCAGCAAATTATTGGCAATGCCCAGTTTGGAGAAAAACAAATACGATCCCACTGCGAGCACCACTACGGGGACGATCATGGGCGAAACCAGCACCGCCATCAGCAAGCGTTTGCCCGGCAGGTTGTGGTGGTTCAAGCCGACTGCGGCCAAAGTGCCCAGCGTAGTGGCCAGCAAAGTGGCCAAGGTGGCCGTGAGCACACTGTTAAAAATAGCATGCAGCCAGACTTCGTTGGTAAACAGGTCGCGAAACCAACGCAGGCTGTACTCCTGCACCGGAAAATGGAAATAGGGCTCGTTGTTAAAGGCCAGGGGCACCACCACCAACACCGGCGCAATCAAAAACACCAGCACCAAGGTGCAAAAAATCAGCAACACCCAATGGCCCGCGCGTTGCAGGGGTGTGGTGTACAAGGGCAGCTTGGAGGCGCTCATCCGAGTTTGAGGTTGTTGGCGCCCACCAGGCGGTCATACACGGCGTACAAAAGTAATACCGCGCCCAGCAAGATCGCAGCTAGTGCCGAGGCCAGGCCCCAGTTGAGCGAGCGTCCCATGTTGTCGGCGACAAAGTAGCTGATCATTTGGTCGGTGGAGCCACCGAGCAACGCCGGTGTGATGTAGTAGCCCAGTGCCAGAATAAAAACCAGCAATGCACCGGCACCGAGACCGGGAATGCATTGCGGCAGGTAAACCCGGAAAAAAGCAGTCAAGGGGCCCGCGCCCAAAGAGCGGGCGGCGCGCACATACGAGACCGGTATTTGCCGCATGACCGAGTACATGGGCAGCACCATAAACGGTAGCAAGATATGCGTCATGGCCACCACCACACCGAAGCGGTTGTGCACCAAAGGCAGAGGTTCGGAAATGACATGCAAGAACTGCAAGAACGAATTGAGCACACCTTCTTTTTGCAGCATGACCATCCAGGCCGTAGTGCGCACCAATAACGAAGTCCAAAACGGCAGCAAGACCAAAATCAATAAAAGGTTTGCAGTTTTGTCGCGCAAATGGGCGAGCAAATAGGCCAGCGGAAAGCCCAGCAAAATGCACATCAAGGTAACAGTGAAAGCCACACCCAGGGTGCGCAAATAAATGGTGACGTGGATGCGCTGGTCTTCTGGTTGGGGGCCGACACTGCCGTCTTGGTTGCGCTTGGCGTCCAAGGCAGACAAATAAAACAGACTGTGCGTGGGCGACGCCAAATTGCGAATCGTGCCCCAGATACCGGGCTGCGCCCAAGCGGGATCTGCTGCTTCAAAAAACGCAGCCCAGGGGCCTTCTTCCTGCGCACTGACACGGCGCGCGGCACGCATAAAAATCGTTCGTAATCCGGACTCTTCAATATTGAGGCGATTGGCAATAGCACCATGGCTTTGCCCTTGCACTGCTTCCTTCAAATCCTGGGCCAAGGCAGCATAGACAGGCTCGGGTGGAATCTGGTCGCGCGGTCCGTCCCACTCTGCCAAGGCCTGCGCCGTGCGGGGCAGGCCCTTGGGGACCACCGGGTCGTAAAAACTATTAAATAGCACGGTGCCCAGTGGCAACAAAAAACTCAAGAGAACAAAAATGAACAGCGGCGCAATCAAGGCATAGGCACGCAACTGGCCACGCCGCTCTGCCTTGCGCAGGCGTTGGGTGAGATTGCCGACGCTGTCCATCTTGTTAAAAGCCGCTTACTTAGCCAACCAAGCGGAGAACTTCTTATTCAAGTCGTCGCCGTTTTCCATCCAAAACTGCGAGTTCGTGGACATCGAACGCCCGGGGTGACCGGCGTTAGGCAGGTAGGCCCGGTTGGGGTTGGACGCTGGAATCAGAGCCAAAGACGAATTACGGGTAGGTGCGTAAGGGATGTACTTAGCTTGGTCAGCCAAGGGCTGGCTGCTGCTGGCAAAGCGAATAAAGTCTTGCGCCGCATCCAGGTTCTTGGTTCCTTTGATGATGGCATACAGATCAGGAATCTGGACTTGGCCATCCCACACTAAGGCGAAATCTTTTTTCTCTTTCACGTTGGCATCCACGATGCGGCCGTGCCAGGTGTGGGTCATCACCACTTCACCCGAAGCCAAGAGTTGCGGAGGCTGCGCGCCAGCGGTCCACCAAACGATGCTGCTCTTGATGCTGTCCAATTTCTTGAACGCACGGTCCACGCCGGCTGGTGTACCCAACACTTTGTAGACATCGCCAACCGCCACACCGTCAGCCATCAGCGCCCACTCCAAGGTCACGCTGGGGTCTTTTTTCAGGCCGCGCTTGCCCGGAAACTTGGCGACGTTGAAGAAATCTTCCAGCACCTTGGGACCATTGGCGCCGTACTTGGCTTTGTCAAAAGCCACCACGTTGGAATAAACGATCACGCCGATGGCGCAGGGCAGGATCATGCCGGGGATAAAGTCTTTAGCAGCGGGTACGCCGTCAGCGCCGGGTGGCAATTTAGCGGGGTCGATTCTCTCGAGCAAGCCCTCTTCGCAACCTTTGAGCGCTTCAGCAGCTTCCAAGTCGACCACGTCCCATTTCACATTGCCCGATTTCACCTGGGCGCTGATCTCGCCCAAGGTGCCGCCCCAATCCACCGACGTGATCTTGGTGCCGGTCTTGGCGGTGTAGGGCTTGTGGTAGGCCTCCACCTGGCTGGTGGTGTACGCACCACCCCAGGAGGCGACCGTAAGCGATTGCTGTGCGGCGCTGATGCCTGGCAGAACAGCAATAGCTGCAGCGCCAACAACTGCTAGTGCACTTGAATTTATCCGTTTGAACATGCTGTTCTCCTGTTTGAATTAAAAAAGCCGCCCTTA
>CAMBFO010000042.1 GCA_945865675.1 Comamonas sp. lk | reverse complement strand
TCGCGCGGCACGGTGGCTTGCACGCGCCGACCGCTTTCGGTTTTGAGGGTATCGGGCAGCGGCAAGGCCAATAAGCCGCCGCAGGCATCGGGCAGGCAGGCATCGATCAGGCTGTCCACCAGCGCCGGAGTGATGAGGCAGCGCGCCGCGTCATGCGCCAGCACCCAGTCGATAGGGCGCACGCCGCGTGCCTGCAAAGCCTTTAATCCGTTGAAAACACTTTGCGCACGCGTGCTGCCGCCGCAGGGCACGCGCTCAAAGCGGGCGGGCCAGGCCAGGCCTTCGGGCCAGGCAAAGTCGTCACCAGGCGACAAGACCACCAGGCCACCGGCCACTCGCCGCACTGCCGCCAAAGCGGCAAGGGTATGCATCACCATGGGCTGGCCTGCCACCGATTGGTACTGCTTGGGCTGGGCGGTGCCGGCACGGCTGCCCGCCCCAGCGCAGGGCACCAACACAAAGCAACGGGGAGGGGCCGCAGGGTCTGTGGGGGCGAAATCGCTCAAGAGGGCGGTGGCATTGGCGGGGGTGGCGGTCATGGTATGCGGGCCATTCTAAAATCAGGCTTGTTCGATTTTTTCACCCCCGTACACCCCCCACCTGGGCGTACGGGGGTTTTCGTATTTTTGCCACCCATGCACCTGCCCTCGCTTGTCACCGGAAAACGATTTACCCTGCCGCGTCCGCCCGGTTCTGCCGACGCGCTTTTGCTGGCCCAACTGGCCGAGCGCGAAAAAGCCGCCGGGCGCATCACCGCCATCGTCACTTCGGACGCCACCGATGCGCAGCGCTTGCTTGAGGAAATCAGCTTTTTCGCGCCCGATCTGCGCTGCGCCCTGTTCCCGGACTGGGAGACCCTGCCCTACGACAGCTTTTCGCCGCACCAGGACTTGATCAGCGAGCGCCTGGCTACGCTGTGGCGCATCAGCCAGCGCGACAAGGCCCAAGGCGTCGATGTGGTGCTGGTGCCGGCCACCACCGCGCTCTACCGTCTGGCGCCGCCGCGCTTTTTGGCGGCCTATACCTTTGAATTCAAGGCCAAACAAAAGCTCGACGAGGCCAAGCTCAAAGCGCAACTCACGCTGGCCGGCTACAGCCATGTCACGCAAGTAGTCAGCCCGGGTGAATACGCGGTACGCGGCGGCTTGATCGACTTGTTTCCCATGGGTTCGCAAGTGCCTTTTCGGGTGGACTTGTTTGACAACGAGATCGACAGCATCCGCACTTTTGACCCCGACAGCCAGCGCAGCCTCTACCCCGTGCCTGAGGTGCGCTTGCTGCCTGGGCGCGAGTTTCCGATGGACGAACCGGCGCGAGCCAAGTTCCGCAGCCGTTGGCGCGAACTGCTAGAGGGCGACCCCACCAAAAGCCGCATCTACAAAGACATGGGTGCAGGGGTGGCCACCGCGGGTATCGAGTACTACCTCCCGCTGTTTTTTGAGGACACGGCCACGGTGTTTGACTACCTGGGCGAAGCGGCCACGGTGGTACTGCACGGCGACTTAGAAGCTTCGTTCGCACGCTTTTGGCAAGACACCAAAGACCGCTACCGCATTGTGCAGACCGACCCGGAGCGCCCGGCCCTGCCGCCCGAGGAATTGTTTTTATCCAGCGAACAGTTTTATGCGCAGTCCAAGCGCTATGCGCAACTCGCGCTACGCCCAGCCGCTGCAGATGCGCAGGAAGCGACAGCGTTTGCTGAGCTTGCGCCCATGCCCATGGTCGCGGCCCAGCGCGGCGCCGACGATCCGCTGCTGGCGCTCAAAGCACACCTAGAGCAGGCCAAGGGGCAAGGTCAACGCGTGTTGGTGCTAGCAGAGAGCACAGGCCGGCAAAGCAGCTTACTGGACTTTTTGCACGCCAGCCATTTGAACCCACCGGCTTTTGACACGCTGGAAGAATTCATTGCCAGTGACGAGACCTTAGGCATTGCCACCTCGCAGCTGAACACCGGCTTTCGCTGGCTGGAGCGCGGCGTAGATTTGGTCACCGAGACCGAGCTCTTTGCCACCGGCCCGAGCACACGCCGCCGCAAAAAACAAGAGCAAGTCAGCGATGTCGAAGCGCTGATTAAAGACCTGAGCGAACTCAAGGTGGGCGACCCGGTGGTACATGCCTCGCATGGCATCGGGCGCTATTTGGGTTTGGTCAATATGGACTTAGGCCAGGTGGACGCCCAGGGCGAGCCGGCCAAGCAGGAATTTTTACAACTGGAATACGCCGACAAAGCCACGCTGTATGTGCCGGTGAGCCAACTGCAACTGATCAGCCGCTACACCGGTGTTAGCGCCGAAGAGGCACCGCTGCACCGCCTGGGCAGCGGCCAGTGGGAAAAAGCCAAGCGCAAAGCCGCCGAACAAGTGCGCGATGCGGCGGCCGAACTGCTCAATATCTACGCCCGCCGCGCGCTGCGCGAAGGCCATGCCTTCCGCTACTCAGCGCAAGACTACGAAACCTTTGCCAATGACTTTGGTTTTGAAGAAACCGCCGACCAGCGCGCCGCCATCCATGCGGTGATTCAGGACATGATCAGCCCGCGCCCGATGGACCGGCTGGTTTGTGGCGATGTAGGCTTTGGCAAAACCGAAGTGGCTTTGCGCGCCGCCTTTATTGCGATTACCGGCGGTAAGCAAGTGGCCATATTGGCGCCCACTACTTTGCTGGCCGAACAGCATTACCAAACCCTGGTGGACCGTTTTAGCAAATGGCCGGTCAAGGTGGCGGAAATCAGCCGCTTTCGCTCGGGTAAAGAGGTTAACGCCTCACTCAAAGGCGTGGCCGACGGCACGATTGATATTGTGGTGGGTACGCACAAATTGCTCAGCGCAGATACGCACTTCAAAGACTTGGGGCTGCTCATCATCGACGAGGAGCATCGTTTTGGCGTGCGCCACAAAGAGGCGATGAAAGCCATGCGCGCCGAGGTCGATGTGCTGACGCTGACCGCTACGCCCATCCCCCGCACCATGGGCATGGCCTTAGAGGGTTTGCGCGACTTGTCCGTCATCGCCACGGCGCCGCAGCGCCGGCTGGCGATCAAGACCTTTGTGCGCAGCGAAGGACAAGGCGTGATACGCGAAGCGGTGTTGCGAGAGCTCAAGCGCGGCGGGCAAATTTACTTCTTGCACAACGAAGTGGAGACCATTGAAAACCGCCGCGCCAAGCTAGAAGAACTGCTGCCCGAGGCGCGTATTGCGGTAGCCCACGGCCAAATGCCTGAGCGCCAACTCGAAGCGGTGATGCGCGACTTTGTAGCCCAGCGCTACAACCTGCTGCTGTGCTCCACCATCATCGAAACCGGTATTGATGTACCCACAGCCAACACGATTGTGATCAGCCGGGCCGATAAATTTGGCCTGGCGCAGTTGCACCAATTGCGCGGTCGAGTGGGGCGTAGCCACCACCAGGCTTATGCCTACCTGATGGTGCCAGACCTCGAAGGCCTGACCAAACAAGCCAGCCAGCGCCTGGACGCGATTCAGCAAATGGAAGAACTGGGAAGCGGCTTTTACCTGGCCATGCACGACCTGGAGATCCGCGGTGCCGGCGAAGTGCTGGGCGAAAACCAGAGCGGCAATATGCTGGAAGTGGGCTTTCAGCTGTACAACGAAATGCTGGCCGAAGCGGTGCGCTGCCTCAAAGCGGGCATCGAGCCGGACCTGCTTAACCCGCTCAATGCCGCCACCGAGATTAATCTGCACTCGCCTGCACTCCTGCCAGATGACTATTGCGGCGACGTGCATTTGCGGCTGAGTTTTTACAAAAAGCTGGCCACCGCCAACCACGGCGACCAGATCGACCGCCTGACCGAAGAAATCGTAGACCGCTTTGGCAAGCTGCCACCGCAAGGCCAGACGCTGATCGACGTGCACCGCCTGCGCGTGCTGGCCAAACCCTATGGGGTCGCCAAAGTGGACGCGGCGCCGGGCCTGATCAGCATCAGCTTCAAGAAAGATGCACCCATCGAGCCCATGCGCATCATCGAGCTGATCCAGAAAAACAAACACATCAAACTGGCAGGCAATGACAAACTGCGTATAGAGCGCAGCCTGCCCGAGCCCAAAGCCCGGGCGCAAATGGTGCGCGATGTCTTACGTAGTTTGGGGCAGCCGATCACGAAAGAAGCCATCGCATGAGGCCCCTATCCACTGCGCTACAGGGCCTGGTTCTGCAAGGCATCACCGCGCCCCTGCGCCTGTCGGATTTCAAGCTGATTGCCTTTGACATGGACTCGACGCTGATCAACATCGAGTGCATAGACGAAATAGCGGATGCTGCGGGGCGCAAGGCCGAGGTGGCTGCGATTACCGAGGCGGCGATGCGCGGCGAAATTGCCGACTACAAAGCCAGCCTGCGCCAGCGCGTGGCCCTGCTGCGCGGCGTCGGCGTGGCGCACATGCAGCAAGTGCTCGACCAGCGCCTGCGCCTGAACCCCGGCGCGGCCGAACTGGTGCGCGCCTGCAAAGCGGCGGGCCTCAAAACTTTGCTGGTATCGGGCGGCTTTACGTTTTTTACCGATGCGGTGCAAGCCATGCTGGGCATCGACTGGACACGGTCGAACGTGCTGGAAGTGCAAGATGGCTTGCTGACCGGCCGCCTTTTGGCCCAGCCCTGGGGTGACATTTGCGACGGCGAAGAAAAGCGCCGCATGCTGCTGCACACCTGCACCAGCATGGGCATCGCACCCACCCAAGCCATTGCCATGGGCGACGGCGCCAACGACCTGCCCATGATGTCCGTAGCCGGCCTGTCTGTGGCCTACCACGCCAAACCGGCGGTACGCGAGAAAGCCATGGTGGCGATTAACAGCGGGGGCTTGGATCGCTTGTTGGAGGTGGTGGGCACCGTGTGACGGCAATGGGCCATCTGCGGACATTCATGGGCCCTCTGTTCTTTCCACTTTAGGAGAGGGGCTCCGAGGGCTTGCGCTGAGCCTACTTAAGTCGTTTCTGAAAAAATTCAACCATTTCCAACCGGGCCACTTCTGCCTCTTTGGCCGAGTACCTCATGGTGACCATTCCGCCAGTTTGAGCCTTGGCAAATGGACTGAAGGCGGGCGGTGGCGGACTAGGCCAATCAAACGCATGCGTTGCGCCCTCAACCATGCGTACAGTCAATTCATTCGCAATACCAGGAAACTCTTCGCGCATGCGCAAACAATCGGTTTTTGGATTGAAATCAAAGTCGTCCTTTGTTCCCGATAGGATGTAAATAGGTTTGCCAGTGGCGCCCCAGTTTTGGGGTCTCCCAGGATTAATCCAAGAGCGGATTCGCTGCTGATCGTCCAGGATGTTGGCACAGCCGGGATAAAGCGCAAAGTGCGCGGCAAAAACTAAGTCTCTAGGCAATATTAAATTGTCACGTGCCAGACGTGCAGGTCGCACACCCATGCCCGCCATAATTGCGACAGCACCACCACTGGAGAAACCTGCAACACCAATCTGGTTTGGGTTGATCCTTGCATCTTGGGTAAGAAAAACAAGCCCTCCCCAGGCGTCTTGAAGTCGGTCGCATAAAACGGGGGCATTTCGATCGCTGCCATTGCGTATTCCGCGGGGCGTAAATGAATCGACCTCCAGGGTAGCAATACCAGCAGCATTGAGAGCCTGCGCATAGAAATCGCCAACGCCTACGATGCCCGCGTTGCTGTGAAGCAAAACGACGGCTGGCACGCGTCCTGTAGCCTGGGATGGCAAGCGGAGTACCCCAGAAACGCTACTAATGTCTTTGACCCGTTCATTGCATTTTGCGCCAATGACAGGTATTTCAACTTTGCTGGTTATCACTTCACTGCGCGAAGAGGTGGCTACTACCAGCAAAGCAAGTGCCGTAAAAAAAGCTTTAGCTTTTGGAAAATTGAATACCAGAGCAATGAAATGGGTGTTCATCAAATAATGATACGGCAAGCGTTCAAGCCTAGGCGTATCAGAGCCCGCACAAAAAATTACCCCTTAACCACCCCTACCCCGCCACAAACCACCACCAACACTGTCCGCGCATCCCCCACCGCCTCCGATGTTTCATACAAGGCGGCAAGTGCCGCGCCGCAAGCCAGTTCGACCAAAATGCGGTGGTCGTGGGCGAAGCGTTGGCAAGCGCTTAAAGCCTGGGCGTCGCTGACCAAGGCGCTGCGTACGGTGTGGCTCAGTGCACTGCGTACCACGGCCTCACACACGCGGGCCGAGGCGAGTGAGTTGGCGATAGTTTTCATCGCCGGTAAGGTGATGGCATGGCCCGCTTGCAGGGCCGCGCCAAAGGACGCGGCGCCTTCGGTTTCTACGGCCAGCACGGCGGTGTCTTGCCATCCTTGGCGGTCTAGGCCGGTGAGCATGCCTTGCAGCAGACCGCCGCCGCCCACCGAACACACCAGCAGGTCCGGGCGCAGGCCGGCTTGGGCCACTTCGTCAATTAGCGAGGCGTGGCCTTCCCACAGCAGCGGGTCGTCAAAGGGGTGTATCAACGGCGTGCTGGCGTTGGCAAGCGTTTGCGCGTAGCTATGCGCCTGGTCCCAGGCGGCGCCGTGCACGATGACGCTGGCCTCTTCCATGCGTATCAGTTCCTTTGCGCGCTCGGTGGCCGTCTCTGGCACCACGACCGTGACAGGGACACCTAGTTTGCGACCCGCGTAGGCTACCGCCAATCCGGCATTGCCGCCGGACGAAGACACAAAACCCGTCGCGCCCTGGCGCACATGCCATTGGCAGGCATGGCCAATGCCGCGCAGTTTGAAGGAGCCGCTGGGCTGGGTGTTTTCTAGCTTGAGCCATACGGGGCGGCCAAGTAATGCACTCAGGGCGCGTGACTCGATCAACGGGGTTTGGATATGCAAAACGGACATGGTGACAGCATGTAGTGAATGGGGCAATGCACGCAAGCTTAGCGCAGCGGACGCAGCAAATCAGACAGGCCGTTGTGGTCAATCTCGTGCATGAGTTGCAGCAAGCGGCCTAGCTCTCCTTTAGGAAAACCTTCGCGTGCAAACCAGGTCAGGTAGTTGCCCGGCAGGTCGGCCAGCACGCGGCCTTTGTACTTACCGTAGGGCATGGGCATGGAGACCAGTTTTAGCAGGTCCTCGGGGTTCATGGTGTGGTGCTTTGCGCCAGCCATTGCAGCGCGGCGGCATGAAAAGTAACTGCTTGGTCCAGCATCAGCCAATGCCCACAGGGCAAAGCCAGCACCGCGTTACCGGATTTTTGCGCCACCTTATCCAGCCAGGCTTGCGAATGAAACATAAAGGGCTTGCGCTGTCCATAGACGTACAACAGCGGCATGGGCAGATGCACTTGCGCTGCTGACGAAAAGCCACCGGCGCTGCCAAACCACTGCATGGCGTAGGGGTAGTTCATGCGGTGGGTGATACGCACAGCCGGGGCCGGCGCACGCAGCGCGCGTGCCATGACGCGGGTCATACGGGTACCCACAGCGCCGCCGATTTTCCAGGCCAGCGCCAGCCAAACTTGGTAGACCGCCACCGCCAGTTTTTCACGCAAACCCCACTGCTTGCGCAGCGCGGACGAATTGTGGTCACCCACATCCAGCGCTATCACGCGGGCCACGCGCTGGGGGTAGCGCATGGCAAATTCATAGCCGAATGCACAACCCCAATCGTGCAACAACAAGCTAATGGCTTTGCCGGGACTTAAGCGATCGGCCACTTGCAGCAGCAAGCTGCACATAGCGTCAAGCGACACCGCGTGCGGCCCGCTTTCAAAGCCAGGCAGCGTCAGGCGGGCGCAGCGGTAGTGGGCTTGCAGGGCGTCCACCGTGCCGTCCCACAGCGTCAGCGTATCGGGCCAGCCGTGCAGCATGAGGATGAGTTCCTCGCCATTGCCCGCCACTTCTACGGCGCTGTCTTGGATGTGGATGGTCATGGGGCGTCCCTGCGGCAGTGGTGCTTACGCCCACAGCATAAGGCCTGGGCAGGGCCAGGCCGCGCGCGTTCAGTTCAGCCGGGTGATGCGCCCCAGCGTGGGCACTTGGACCACGCCTTTGGCGCGGAAGTAGAGCTTGAGCACGACCGAGTCCAACTCGCCGGTTTGTACATTGCTGCCTTGCTTGAAGGCGCTAAAACCATCGCCACCTTCCGCCAAAAAGCTATTGGTGGCGACGCGGTACACCGCATCAGTCCGGATGGGCTCTCCATTGAGCATCGCCGAGCCGGGCAGCACGCGCTGGCCCTGGGGGCGTGCCGCGTCCCAGCTATAGCTAAAACCTTGGGACACATGCAAAACCAAACTGCGCGTGGCGCGGCCTTGCCATTGCTGCTCCAGCAACTGTAGCAATTGCGCGCCGGTGAGGTCCATGCTGACCAAGGCATTGTTAAAGGGCATGACGCTGAACAACTGGCCGTAGCTGACGGACAAGCTGCTGCTCAGGTCCGCACGCACGCCGCCGGGGTTGGTAAAGGCGATTTGTGCTGGCGCCGCGCCGTCCACCGTGCGCGAGGCTCCGGCTAAAAATGCGTCACTGATCAGCGCGCCCAGCGTGCTCTCGCCGCCCGACGTTTGTTGCCTGTCCAGCGGCCCGGCGATGCGACCTATGGGCAGGTCGGCCACGGTGGCCGTCAGGTCGCCGTAGCGGCGCACGATGGCGGCAATTTGCGGGTCTGGCGCCAAGGCGCTATAGCCTGCGGGCAAGGGCGGGCTGCTGCCCACGGCCACTTTGATCGGCTGGTCGTTCACCACCACCAGGTTGTTGGCGTCTTTGGACAGCACAGCGCCGCTGGCACGGTCCACCTTGAGGTCGATGCGCGTGAGCAAGCGCCCGTAAAAGCCGGACTGGGTGATCAAGCGTCCGTCGGGGCGGCTGCAGACATATTCCTGGTGCGTGTGACCGCTGATCACCACTTGCACCGCCGGATCCAGTCGGTCGGCGATGTCCACAATGTCGCCTTTAAAGCCGGGACAGCTTTTGTCTAGCGCAGTGCGCGCCGTGGTTTGACCGCCTTGGTGGATAAGCACCACAAACACGCTCACACCTTGCGCCTTGAGCTCGGGCACCAGCGCATTGATGGTGCGCACCTCGTCCCTAAACTCCAGGCCGGCTATGCCCGAAGGAATCACCATCGCCGGCGTGCCGCGCAGCGTCAGGCCGATAAAGCCGATGCGAATGCCCTCGATATCGCGGATGGCATAGGCCGGCAACACCGGCTTGCCGCTCGCCTTGACGATGACATTGGCAGCCAGGTATTGGTAGCGCGCGCCTTCAAAGCGGCCTTGGTTCATACAGGTGTCACCGCCCACCACGCCGCTGCTGCCGTCGGCGCTGCGGGGGTAGCAGCCGCCGTTTTGCAGGCGCAGTAATTCGGCAGCGCCTTTGTCAAACTCGTGGTTGCCCACGCTGCTGATGTCCAGGCCAATTTGGTTGAGCACTTCCACCGTGGGCTCATCATGGAACAAGCCCGACACCAAGGGCGTGGCGCCCATCAAATCGCCCGCGCCGACCACCAAGGTATTGCCCGGGTTGCGCGCCTTTTGCTGGCGCACCAGCGTGGACAAGTAAGCCGCACCACCGGCCGAGACCCGCACGCCCGCCGGGTCTGTTGCGTCCGGCACCGGCACGGCGATGCCGGGCGGTGCGATGTTGCCGTGGAAGTCGTTGATAGCGAGCAAGGAAATATGAACCTGCTTGCTGGGCTCTGGCGCAGTGGCGCAAAGTGCTGGCTGGCCTATAAAAACCAGTAATAGCAGATAGAACAATCGCAGTGGCGAAAAGCCTGAACGCAAAAACATGTTTACCCATCCCTTAAAGCAAAACCGCAGGGCGCATCTTATGCAGCCCTGCGGATTCTTGACTTCTGCTAAAGCGCCAGTTACTTGTCAAGCGCTCAGAGAACTTTCATCTTGAACTTAGAACTCGTATTTCCAAGTCGCCTGCAATGCCCACTGCGACTCCAGCGCGTTTTGTTTGATGGCCATTTCTTCCATGGTACTCACCGCATAGACGTACTTGCCGGTGGCAGGATCGATACCCGCGAAGTTTACGAAGCCGCGACGGTTGCCACCGCCGGACTGAAACAGCGCCTCGGTGGTGCGGCCCCAATCTTTGTTGAGCAAGTTACCCACGTTAAAGATGTCCAGGATAAAGGTGGACTTGTGTTTGGGGCTCAAGCCATCCAACTCTTGGCTCAGGCGCACATCAAAGCTGTGCACCGTATCGCTGAACGCACTGTTGCGGCTCACGACACCACCCTTGGCATCGCCCAGCACCTTGTTGGCATCAACAACAGCCCAGAATGCAGCTTCCGTTGCCGCTTTAGCGGCGGCATTCGCGCCGAAGAAGAGCACTTCGCCAGAGCCTGGCGCTTTGGGGATGTACATCAGGTCATTACCGCCGACGCCGTCACCGTTCATGTCATTTTTATAGACCCAGCTGTAGGGCTTGCCGATACGACCTTCGTAGAACAGACCCACGGTGGTTTTGCGGTTACCGAAGAAAGCCTTAGACCAGTTGATCGAACCTGTCATGCGTTCTTTGACCAGGTAGGCCGAATTGGCTTCCACTTCCTCATTGGGATTGAAGGTAGCGCGCGAATTGAAGTTCGAGTTGGCCACTGAAGAGGACAGAGGAGATGCGTCGGTTGCCGACTGGCGGCTGTAAGCGACCTGCCAGCCAAAACCGTCATTGGCCGGCTTGGTCAGCGACAGCGTTACCGTGTTACCGCCACCCACGTTGGTTTGGGTCGCTTGCGTCACATTGGCAAAAGCCGGGTTGCTCAAGGCTTTTACGCGTGCACCCCAGTCTCCACTGCAACCCGCCGCACTGGTATTCAAGCTGCCGCTGCTGGCGTTCCAGCAAGCAGGGTCAAGGCCCTTCGGGGTGTAATACAGTTCGCGTCCGTCAGCAGCACCTTTGGCGGTCGGTGCGCCTAGGTTAAGTTGCTTGTAATACACCGCAGCCTTGGTTTTCGTGGCCATGACTTCAGCGCCCGCCACCAGGCCGCCAAAAGGCAGCTGTGTTTCATAGGCGAGGTTCATTTTCCACACCGCAGGCTGCGTCAGCGCCGGGTCCAAGAAGTCAACGTTGGCAGCAGGTTGGTTGCTAGAGATGTTGGTGGGTTGGTTGGCAGGATCCGCGCTGAAGAGCCCTGTCAAAGTGCCGCAGGAAGAAAACACCGAAGTGCCACAGCCATAAGTGCGGGTCGCCAAGCCCGTGTTGGAATAGGGGTTTGCCAGCCAGACGGAAGCGGCTGCACCTTGGAACAAGCCAAAGCCGCCACGGATTTGCGATTTTTCTTTGGCAGCTGCATCCAGGGCGTAGTTAAAGCCAAAGCGCGGTTGGAACAGGGTTTGCCCATCAGGCGTCACCGTATTGTCCATACCAAAGCCGCCACTGTTGCGAACGCCGGTGGTAGCACCCGATGCGATGGAACCGGCCACCGTGGCGGCACCGGCCGCTGCATTGGCCTTGGGCTTATCCGGCAAACCGGTCACATCTACACGTGCACCGGCAATCAGCGTGAGCTGATCATTCACCGTCCAGGTATCTTGCAGGAACAAGCCGGTATTGACGGTCGTCAAATTCGCCGCACCCTCGGTTAGCGTAGTGCCAGGCGTTGCTGCCTGCACCGAATAGGAGCTAGGACGGCCACGGTTAAAGTTTTCCAAAATGGCGGCCAGCGCTGTTGCCTCGGGTGTTGACGTGTTGCAGGTAACGGCGCCCGTAATCGTCGTATAGGTGAAGGTACTGCTGCTGTTAACGCAGCCAAAGGTATAGGAGCCGTTGACGCCCTGGAAAAATCCGTTGAAAGTTTTGGTGGCCGCGTAGTCTGCGCCAAACTTCACCTCATGGTCGTCAATCATCCAGTTGGCGCCCAGGTAAAAGTCCCGGGTTTTTTGGCTCAAGGTATTGAACTGACGGCTAAAGTCCGTACCGGTATTGAGAAAGCGAGTGGACGTCAAGGCGCCTGCAGGCGCACCGGCGGGTGCCAAGCCTACGAATGCAAAACTGACGGAGGGCGTGTTGGAGTTGTTCTGCGGGTTACTGTCATAGTTGCGCTGCGAAGCCTTCAATTCGGTAGAAAACGTGGGCGTCCAGTCAGCAAACCATTGGCCAACGACGGAATCTAAATCCTTCTTCTGTTTCCACCATGCGGAGTCCAGCGTCAGGGCCGTCGCGTTAATCGACCCAGTCAAAGTTTCACTTTGGCGGGTGCTGGCAAAGCGCACATTGGCGCGGTGCTGGGCGTTGATGTTCCAGTCCAACTTCACCAGCAAGTCTTGCACTTCCACGGGTGCGGTGGTGCCCACGCTACCGATGTTGTAACCCTTGAGTTTTGCTGCCGCTGCGATTTGATCGATTTGCGACTGGGAAATCGATACGGTTTGCGGGAAACTGCCGCCTATCTGACCAAACTCAGGCTGCGCCCGGGTGCTGGTAAATTGCTCATAGCTGGTAAAAAAGAAGAGCTTGTCTTCCATGATCGGGCCGCCCAAAGTAAAGCCTTTGGTGTTTTCACTGAACGCGGGGTAGCGGCTTGCACCTGTGGTTGGGCTAAAGCGGTCGCCCACAAACTTGTCATCGCGGTACACGTAGTAAACGCTGCCTTTGAGTTCGTTGGTGCCGGACTTGCTCACGGCGTTGATGTTGGCGCCGGTGTAGTCTTTTTGCGTCACATCGTAGTTCGACAAATTGACCTGCACTGCCTGAATCGCGTCGATGGAAATTGGCTGTTTGATGGTGGGCAAGCCGTTGGCCTCCAGGCCAAAGGTGTCGTTGATCTTGACGCCGTCCACCGTGACAGTGTTGTACCGGGTGTTTTGTCCGCCGGCCGAAATTTCGCCACGCTCTTTATCGGTTTGTGCAAAGCGAGGGTCTAGCCGGGCGTAATCTTGCAAGCTGCGCTTGACGGACGGGAACGCGTCCAGTTCCTGGCGGTTAAAACGGCTTCCCGAACCCATGGCCATGTTATCGAAGGCGCTGGCCGAAGCCCCGGTAACGGTCACCGCAGCCAAGCTGGCCTGCGCGGCAGCCAGGCGCAGATCGACGGTGGAAGTTTGCGCCAACAGCAAGTAAACGTCTTCGCGCTTCTCGGACTTGCCGTCTTTAGAAACGACGACCGTGTAAGGCACGCCCACGCGCAGACCGCGCAACACATAACGGCCCTGCTCGTCCGTGGTCACGGCGTTGGTAGAGCCAGACTCTGCATGGGTGGCTTCCACCTTGGCGCCGGCAATGGCCTTGCCATCGGCTCCGGTAACGCGGCCACTGATGGCAGAGCTGGTGTTTTGCGCCGCAGCTGGCGCAACGGCCAGCATGGTCGCCAGCCCCAGAAGACTTAGATACTTGGTATCGTTTGAGAACATTTTTAACTCCATTTACAAATCACAGTTCCACCGAATTTAATGCCGAAATATTTCGGTTTTGTTAAATTTTGTAATTTGCAACGATGGGTGATGCTTTTTTATGTTTAAGGCGAAGCGCCAGACGGACTGCCAGGTTTCATCAATCCGTCATACAGCTTATTGATACTTCGGCGCGGCAGGCGCAATGGCATGCGTGCACATCGCACCTTCGATCACTTACTTATATGGGGACTGGATGCACTACCGCGCTGTATTCATCTCAGACTTGCATCTGGGAACACCGGGCTGTCAGGCAGAGGCTCTGATTGAATTCCTTAAATCGCATACCAGCAACCACCTGTATCTCATCGGCGACATCATTGATGGCTGGCAGCTCAAGCGCAAATGGTATTGGCCGCAAGCGCACAACGACGTGGTGCAAAAGCTGCTGCGCAAAGCGCGCAAAGGCTGCCATGTGGTGTTTATCCCCGGCAACCATGACGAATTTGCCCGCGGTTTTATAGACCACCATTTCGGTGGCGTAGAGGTCTGCCATGAGTCGGTCCACACCCTGGCTGACGGTCGCAAGCTCTGGCTCATCCATGGCGACTATTTCGATGCCGTCGTGAAGTACGCCAAATGGTTGGCCTATCTGGGCGACAACTTGTATGAGATGGCGCTGCGCCTGAACCGTCACCTGAACAATGTGCGCCGGCGCCTGAAGCTGCCCTATTGGTCGCTGTCAGCCTACCTAAAAAACAAGGTGAAAACAGCGGTGAATTTCGTCGCCGACTTTGAAAACGCAGTCGCCCACGAAGCGCGTAAACGGGGTTTCGACGGCGTGGTTTGCGGCCACATCCACCGCGCAGAAATCCGCATGATTGACGGTATCTTGTATTGCAATGATGGCGACTGGGTGGAGAGCCGCTCGGCGCTCGTGGAGCACATGGATGGCACCTTGGAACTGATTTACTGGGACCAGCAGCTGGACTTTGTGCCACCCGTGTCGCCGGCCAAGCCCAAGGCCCAGGCGAGCACGCCGCCCCTGGAGGCGCTGCCCGTTCCCAGCGCTGCCCGTACCGCCCTGTGACTTAGGGCAGACGCAGCAAGGCCTGCCCCATGCGCACGGGCGACCCATCGCCGATGCCTGGGGCCAAGGCAAAGCCCTTGGGAGCGAACACGATGATGGTCGAGCCATGCTGAAACCAGCCCATCTCCTCGCCCTTGCGGTAGTGCGCGTCGCAGGCTAAGTCCACCGGCCCCTGGTAGCGGGTATGCAGCACGGTGTCGATGGCATGCAGCCGAATGCTGGCCACCAAAATGGCCGCCACCGGCACCAGGGCGACAGGGTGTTTTTGCTCACCCACTTCCACGCGCAGTAAGGCACGTTCGTTTTTACAAAATAATTTTTCCACGCGCTTGAGCGCGATCGGGTTAACGTTCCAGGTGTCACCCGAAAAATAGTGCATCCGGTGCATGCGCAAGTCGTAGGGCGCGTGAAAGCGGTGGTACATGGCTGAGGTGATGCGTATGGTCAAAAAGACGCCGTCGGCCCAGGGCGTGTCCCGCCCCTCCTTGCCCAGCAAATCTTCTAAAGAATAGGGAAAGCCTTTGGCCTGAAACACCTGCCCGTCCACTACCTGACCGCAGGCGCCGACGATGCCATCGCAGGGGCTGACCATGGTCTGCGGATCCGGGTCCACCGGGCGGGCGCCGGCTTTCAGTTCGCGAATAAAGCATGCATGCAAGCTTTCAAAGCGTTGTTGGCGCGACTCGCTCAGGTCCAAGCCAGAAAACCAGCGCCACACCGTAATCGACATGCGCGCCAGCAGCGGGCTCTTGATCTGGCTGAACCAACCTACAAAATGCGTGGCCGTCAAGCGCGGAATACGGTTGGTCAAAAGGAAGTTAAGGTCTTCCTGGGCAAAGATTTTTTGGATGCGTTCGGAAATAGTCATCATTCTTTAACCGTGAGGTCATACAAAGTGGGTTTTAAGGAAAGCGAAGTCTTATGCAAACTTCTGGCGAAATGGTTCAATGGCTGACATGGGCCGCTGGCGCGGGCGCGGCCTTGGTGGTGGCGGGGCGGGCTAAGCAGCGGCTGGAGTTGTCGCTGGCCAAGCACCCTTCTTTGGGCGGGCATTTGCGCATGGCCAAACGCATGGCGCATTGGATTCCGGCGTATAGCTACGACGAAGCTGCCTGGTTTGCCGCCGATGGTGCGCCGCCGCCGGTCGCTGCGCAGCGCAAAACCGCCCTGGCGCGCCTGGGTACGCAACTGCGCGAAAGCAGCCCACTGACAATTGCCCACACCGATGCCACCCGATCCATGGTGTCGGACATGCAACTGATCAGCCAGATCCGGGTGCCTTACCAGTTCCGCGAGGTACTGTACCGCTACGTTAAAACTGGCAACTTTTGGCAGTCCAGCGAAGGCGTATGGCTGACGGATATGGACGGCAAGCGCCATATCGATGTGACCGGCTCCTATGGGGTCAACCTGTTTGGCCTGGACTTTTACAAAGACTGCATCCGCAAGGGTTCGGCCATGGCCGAAACCCTGGGGCCCACGCTGGGCGCCTACCACCCGGTGGTACGCGATAACGTAGAGCGTCTGTGCCGCATTTCCGGGCAGCAGGAAGTCTCTTTCCATATGTCGGGCACTGAGGCGGTGATGCAAGCGGTGCGCATGGCGCGCTACCACAGCGGCAAGCGCAAAATCGTGCGCTTCACCGGTTCCTACCATGGCTGGTGGGACGATGTGCAGCCCGGCCCTGGCAACCCGATGCCGCCCTCTGGTGACACGCTGACCCTCAACGAAATGCACGCCAATACCTTGCGCGTTTTGCGCAACCGCAATGACATCGCCTGCGTGCTGATCAACCCCTTGCAGGCGCTGCACCCCAACCGCGCTGCGCCGACAGATGCCGCCTTGATCGACGGCGGGCGTAGCGTGGGTTACGACAAAGAGGCTTACCGCCAATGGCTGCATACCCTGCGCGAGGTATGTACCCAAAAAGGCATTGCGCTGATCTTGGATGAGGTATTTTTGGGCTTTCGCCTGGCTTATGGTGGCGCCCAGGAATATTTTGGGGTGCGCGCCGATATGGTGACCTACGGTAAGACTTTGGGTGGCGGTTTGCCGGTGGGCGTGGTCTGCGGACAAAGCCGCTGGATGAAGCGCTTTGGCGATGACAGCCCGGGCAACGTTTGCTTTGCGCGCGGCACCTTTAACGCACACCCCTATGTGATGTGTGCCATGAATGTATTTTTGCACTACATCGAGACGCCCGAAGTTCAAGCGGTGTATGCCAATGCTTCTGCGCTGTGGAACGGCCGCCAAGCCAAGCTGAACCAGCGCCTTCAGGAGGCCGGCGTGCCGGTGCGGGTGCGTGGCATGGAAAGCGTGTGGGCCGTGGTGTTTGAGCAGCCGGGGCGTTACCACTGGCTGCTGCAATACTATCTGCGCGAACATGGCGTTGCCCTGAGTTGGGTAGGCTCGGGCCGCATGATTTTCAGCTTCAATTTTGATGACCAGACCTTTGATTTATTCTGCGAGCGTTTTGTAGCGGCTGCATTGGCCATGCAATCGGACGCCTGGTGGTGGCGCGATGCGACGCAGTCACACCGCTCTATCCGCCGCCAGGTCCTCAAAGAAATGCTGCAGCAGCGCTGGCCACTGCTCAGTGGCCTGGTGCGCTGAAGCTGCTTGCCCCGGCCGCGCTAAGGCTTAGTGGCCTGGGGCGCTGACATGCTCCATGGGATCGATCAACTGGCCGCGCAGCAAATAGACAGGGGCCTTGTGGTACATCTTGATGTCATGCACCGGGTCGGTGATGATTTTGTAAGCCCAGGCCAAACCGGCGGTCAGGTTTTCTTGCTTCCACAGTTGCAGAACGCGGAACACCAAGCCGCCAAAGCCTAGAAACAACCAAGCCATGGCGGTCATGCGCATGGGGGTGTCTTCGTAAGCCTCAGGGACCGCCCATTGCAGCGCGTCGGGCATCCAATAGGCGATGACTGGAATGGCGGCGCAGATGCTCAGCAGCACAATTTTGCGGTGCAGGTTGTAGCCAACCTTGATCTCTTCTTTGTATTCATGCGTAGCTTGGTTTACATGGTCATAGTCTTTAGGCTCAAAGAAAAAATGACCGATCTGGCGCGTAGTCATAGACACCAGCCAAGCGACCAGAGCGGAAACCACTGGGTCGATAAACAAAAACGCGTAGGCCACCAAGAAGGACATGGCGCTGATCAAATGCAAAAACTGGTTGATCCGGCTATGGTGGTAGTAACGGTGATCGTCCCAGCGCTGGGTGGCGACAGTTTCGAAAAAGGGATGCATATTGGCTCCTGATGGACATAAAGACTAGGCACGAAGCGCCCTAGCCACCGCAATGTCTCGGTTTTACATGAAAACTTGATGACAAAACCCAGCTACCACGCCCGCCATTGGCATTTCATTGAAACGTCACGCAATCTTCATGAAACTGCTGCATTGCTTTGCGACATTCGCAAGCATGAGCACACCCTCTACTATCTTGGTTGAGCGCATTGCGCCTACGCACACCGCGCTCAAAATCGCCGTGGTCACCGAGACCTACCCGCCTGATATCAACGGGGTGGCGCATACCTTGTCCAAAATTGTGCTCGGTCTGCGCGAGCGCGGACATCTGGTGTGGCTGGTGCGGCCGCGTCAGCAAGCAGGGCAAACCGCCGATCACACCACCAATTTTGAAGAAGTGCTGGTGCGCGGCATTCCTATCCCGTTTTATAAACAGTTGCGCATGGGTCTGCCGGCCAAACGCGAATTGCTCAAACTCTGGACGCGCCAGCGGCCGGACGTGGTGCACATTGCCACCGAAGGCCCGCTGGGTTGGTCGGCGCTGCAAGCGGCACGCAAACTCAAACTACCGGTGAGTACCGACTTTCGTACCAACTTTCACGCCTATAGCCAGCACTATGGTTTGGCCTGGCTGAGCGGCGCGATCCTGGCGTACATGAAAAAGTTCCACAACAGCGCGCACGCCACCATGGTTCCCACGGCCAATTTGGCGCACGAGTTGGGCCGCAAAGGCTTTAAGGGGCTGCATGTGGTGCCACGGGGGGTGGAGACGCAGTTGTTCTCCCCTGCTAAGCGCGACGCCGCATTGCGCGCGCAATGGGGCGTGCAGGACGACAGCCCGGTGATGCTGTATGTCGGGCGCATTGCCGTAGAAAAGAATTTGCAGTTGGTCATCAAAACCTACCAGGCGGCCAAGCAGTTGCAGCCAGGTTTGCGCCTGGTGATGGTGGGTGACGGACCGATGCGCGCTGAGCTGGAGCAGGCACAAGACAAAGGCATCATTTTTGCGGGCTTTCGTACCGGCGAGGACCTGGCACGCCATTACGCCAGCGCGGATGTGTTTGTATTTGCCAGTAAGACCGAAACTTTTGGCAATGTGACGCTGGAGGCCATGGCCTCGGGTCTGGCGGTGGTGGCCTTTGACCACGCTGCTGCGGGCGACATCATCCGTAATGGTGTCAATGGCATGTTGGCCGACCCCGAATCGGAACCCAGCTTTGTGATGGCAGCACAAAGCCTGCTCAACGCTCCAGAGAACCTGCGGGCGATAGGACTGCGCGCTGCGGCAACGGCGGCCGGCATGGGATGGCCTAGCATCGTGGAGGCCACCGAGGCCATCATGCGCGCGGTGGTATGGCAGGAAGAAATGGCCGGCGTGCCCTCTTTAGGCTCGGCCGGCCTGGCGGCACCTTAGGCCCTGTAAAGCCTAATCTTGCGTTTTGCCGATCCAGATGGTTTTCGGCGCGGCAACCACAAAATAGCTAGGGCACTGGTAGCGCGCAATGTCGTGCGCATGCAAAGGGAAGGAGCCGCAATTGGAATAGCGGCGCAAGTAGGTGCCGTAAATACCGCAGCCCAATTTGCCTTCGCCCACCGGCTCTAAAAAAGCGCAGCGTTTGTCCAGGCAGCAGTTGCCGCATTGGATGCATTCACCCTCAATATGCGCCGGCACTTGTTTTTCGCGCAAAAACACGTCGGCCAGGTAGTGCTGCACCGGGCCTTCGCGCAAGGCCTGGAAGTGCACCACGAACTTGCGCAGGTATACGCGGTAGTTGCGGACAAAGCGCAGGTCACGCAGCAAGATACTCATGACGACGGGCATGACCGGCAGCAAGAGCAGGCACAGGCTGTTGAACAGCCAGGCCACCAGGCTGGCAAAGCGCGCGCGCCAGGGAAGCTCAGCCACCAAAGCCAGCACCGCGCTCATCGGCCAATACCCTGGTAAGTAAAGCCGCGCTCGCGCATGCGGGCAGGGTCGAACAAGTTGCGTCCGTCAAAAATCAAAGGCTGCTTCAAGGCAATCTTGATAGCCTCAAAGTCTGGCGCCTTGAACTGGCGCCATTCGGTCATGATGACCAGCGCGTCGGCATCTTGCATCGCGGCCTCTTTGGTACCGCAGAGCAAAAGATCAGGGCGTGGGCCGTAAATATGGTGCGTCTCGTCCATGGCCGCTGGGTCGTAGGCTTGCACCCGCGCCCCGGCCTGCCACAGGGCTTCCATCAGCACGCGGCTGGGCGCCTCGCGCATATCGTCGGTATTGGGTTTGAAGGCCAGGCCCCAGAGCCCGATCACCTTATTGGACAAGTCACCTTGAAAGTGCGCCTTGAGTTTGTCAAAGATCACCCGCTTTTGCGCCTGGTTGCGCGCCTCGACCGCGTTCAGGATAAAGGGGTCCATGCCGATTTGCTGGGCCGACTTGACCAGGGCGCTGATGTCTTTGGGAAAACAGCTTCCGCCGTAGCCTGCGCCTGCATAAATAAAGTGGTAGCCTATGCGCTGGTCGCTGCCAATGCCCTGGCGCACCGACTCGATGTCAGCACCTAGCCCTTCAGCGACGATCGCCATTTCGTTCATCAGGCTGATACGGGTGGCCAGCATGCAGTTGGCGGCGTATTTGGTCATCTCCGCACTGCGCGGGCTCATGACGATGATTTTGTCGTGGTTGCGGTTAAAGGGCTCGTAGAGCTCACGCATCAATTTTTCAGCACGCGCGCTATGGGTGCCGATCACGATGCGGTCCGGCCGCTGGCAATCCGCCACGGCGGCGCCTTCTTTCAAGAACTCGGGGTTGGATACCACGTCAAACTCAATTTCCTGGCCGCGCTCCTTGAGCGTTTGGGCGATCGCCTCGCTGACCCGGTCTGCGGTGCCTACCGGCACAGTGGATTTGTCCACGATGACCGCGTAGCCCGTCAGATAGCTGGCGATGGTTTTGGCGACCGCCAGTACATGGCGCAGATCGGCGCTACCGTCTTCGCCGGGCGGCGTACCCACAGCGATGAAGTGGATGTCGGCGTGCTGCACTGCCAGGGCGGCGTCCGAAGTAAACACCAAGCGTCCGTCGGCATAGGCGTTTTTGACAATCGAGTCCAGGCCGGGCTCAAAAATAGGGATCACGCCTTCGCGCAAATCCTGTAGTTTTTTTTCATCCAGATCTACACAAGTGACCTGGTGACCCGCGTCGGCCAGGACTGCGCCCTGTACCAAACCGACATACCCTGTGCCGAAAACCGATATCTTCATAGATTCCCCTTAGCTGGCGCGAATGCTAGGAAGCCGATATGGCAAGTCGATGTCAAAAAAATGAAGATTTGATGATGCCTGGCTCTACCCTGGGGGAGGTCGGTCTTTTGTACGTAAACTCAATGACACATTGCGTCCGTCTGACTAAAAAGGTAATTCCACCGTGAAAGCTGTATTCCCCGTCGCCGGCCTAGGCACCCGATTCCTACCAGCCACCAAGGCCAGCCCTAAAGAGATGCTGTGCGTGGTGGATAAGCCGCTGATTCAGTACGCCGTGGAAGAAGCCATAGAGGCCGGATTTACCGAACTCATATTTGTGACCGGGCGCAGCAAGCGCAGCATCGAAGACCACTTTGACCGCTCGTTTGAGCTGGAGTATGAACTCCAGTC
>CAMBFO010000041.1 GCA_945865675.1 Comamonas sp. lk | reverse complement strand
GGCTAGGCCTTGGCTTGCAAGGGTTGCAGATCAAAGTAGTCAGAGTCGATGCGGTGGTTTTCGCGCAAAAACGCCGCATCACTGGCGTGCAGTGCCTTGATAGCACTGTGCATCGAGGCCAAATGCGCGGAGGCCTCGCTGTGGGGGTTGGACAGCTGACGCTGGTATTCCGGCATCAAGGGGCAATCGCTGTCGTAATAAAACTTTTTTTGCCTGGGATGGTAAGCCAGTGGATAGAGCTTGCAGCTCAGCGGCTTGTCGTCTCCCAGGGTACAACCCTGGTCGCCTAAATGGGTGCACTGTGTCTCAATGCATACGCTGCCCATCGCCTTTTTTTCGGTAGCGGTGAGGGTAATGTCCAAGGGTGGAAAGCCGGGGTCTATGTGGCAGCATTGCCTGCACTGTGCGCAATGGTCAAACAGCACTGGTGTGTCCGGAAGATGCAAGGCCGCAGTTGCGGCGAAATTTGGAGGGTACAGATCCTTTGCGGTACATCGCAATGTCTGAAGATGTGCAATCGGGCAAGGCCTGCAACTCTGTTTCCAACATACCTGTTTTTGGTGACCTAATTTTCTAGGTGCTAATAGTATGCGCGATTTTTACACGACTTACACACTTTTGTAACGCATTTTTGATTTTTTTTTCAAACTATTTCACGTGCAAAAAAGCCCTCGCAATCCGATGCTGCATTTGCAAAAAACGCTCTGCGATGGCCCGCGGCGGCGCGCCCATCGCATGCGCAAATCAGCAGACGTGTACCTTGGTGGCATGCATTGGTTGCACTGCGCCTGACGGTTTCCTATGCGCTCGCGTTGGCCCTTAAAAAATGGATGTAGCCGATGCAAATCAGCAGCCAACAGCAAGCGCTTAGACTGCGCAGCAACCGCAACAGCAACAGCAAGCTGCGCATCGCGCAAACACCATGTGCCTCATCGCTTGGAACTGGCAGCCCAATACGGAGCAGCCGCTTTTACTCATCGCCAACCGCGACGAGTACTACGCTCGGCCTACGTGGCCCCTGCACCTTTGGGAGGCTTCACCGATTCGCGCCGGCAAAGACCTGCAAGCCGGTGGCACCTGGCTGGGCCTTGCGCCCGGTGGCCGCATGGCTGCGCTGACCAATGTGCGCGACCTGCGCCAGCAACGCGCAGACGCACCCTCGCGCGGCGCATTGGTCAGCAATTTTTTGGGTAGCCAGGCAAGCGCGCAACACTACCTGGATAGCATCGCCCCTAGCGCAGCGCAATACAACGCTTTTAACCTTTTGGTTTACGACGGTCGGACCTTGCTTGGTTTCGAAAGCCGGGGCGCACGCATGCTCAACATGCAGCCCGGCATTGCCGCCGTTTCCAACGCCGGTTTCGATACCCCCTGGCCCAAGCTAGTTGCTCTGAAAAGTAGTCTTCAGCACTGGGTCGTGCAGCAGGCTGTATCGCAAACGTTGTCAAGCGAGGCCTTGTTTGACATGCTGGCCAACGACCAAACTGCGCCCGATGCGCAACTGCCCGATACGGGCATCTCTTTGGAGCGCGAGCGGGTGCTTTCGGCTGCCTTTATACGCAGCAGTGACTACGGCACCCGCGCTAGCAGCCTGATCATGCTGCGCCGCAGTACCACGCTCTTTGTTGAGCGCAGCTTTGACGCGCAAGGTCGCACCGGTGAAGTAAGCCTGCATTTGTAACCCGCCCTGCGTTGCAACAGCTAAGGGTTGCCGCGGTCCGCGGCCTCGCGATGACCGTCTAGGCTTTGGGTGGCAATGACCCAAAAGCGTTGATTACCTGGCGCAGTCCCATCGCTACTTCCATAGGCGTCAGCCCCACGGGCCCTACACCCCGCGCCACCAGGAGGTCGGCGGCCAGCGCATGCACCTGCACGGCCAGGCAAGTGGCTTCATGCAGGCTTAAGTGATGCCGCAGCCCTTGGGCGGCTAGTGCAGCAAGACAGCCAGTGAGCACGTCGCCCATGCCGCCTACGGCCATGCCGGGGTTACCGTCCATGCATTGCTGCAGCGCTTGGCCGGGCGCGCCAACCAGGCTGTGTTGGCCTTTGAGTACGACGATGGACTGGGTATGCGCTACCAGGGCCTGCAGGGCGGCAGCGCGGTCAGCCTGGATATCGTGGTTGCTACAGCCCAGCAGACGCGCGGCTTCGCCGGGATGCGGCGTGAGGCAGCTAGGGTGTGGGCGCTGGCGCAAGGCTTGCAAGAGGGGCGTATGCGTGGCCAGCAGGGTGAGCGCGTCTGCGTCGATGACCAACGGCCCTGCCCAGGACAGGGCGGCTTGAAGCCAACTTTGCGCCACGCTGTCCAGGCCCAGGCCGGGTCCGATGGCGAGGACATCGGGCCCGATAGCCGCCAGTATCCGCGTGGGATCTTCGTGGTCCTTAGGCGCATGCACCATGAGTTCAGGCTGTTCAAGTATGACCCGTGCACTGGCCGCGTCCAACATCAGCAAAACGGTGTAACCGGCGCCCGCATAGAGCGAGGCCCGCCCGGTCAGCACCAGTGCCCCGGCCATCGTCGGCGCGCCGCCAATCAGCAAGACTTTGCCGCTATCGCCTTTGTGCGCGTCGGGCCTGCGCAGCAGACGGTGGGCTAAGGGAAGGGCATTGAGCGTGATCAAAGTTGCTGGGGATTCGGGTTGCTGATACCACCTATTGTCCCTTTGGGCAGCAGTATTGCGCGGATGGCAAACCGCCGGCAACAAGTTTAAGGAGCAACTTGGCAATCTGCCTGCTGGAGAACCCGGCTTTTTCCCGTGCTGAGCTGCACGAGCATGCATTGACCGTTTGCCCAGCGTAACTGAAATTTTTCTGGCAACGCGCGATCTGCGCCCTGCATGACGACCCCGTTGGGGTCTTTGCTGGGCACACGTTCTAGCGTCAAGATAGATGATTCGGTGAGCTGCCGCGCATCTATCCATAGCTGCGAGGCCCCGGTCAACTCCTTGAGCGCTCGCGTAATTTCTTGCTGAACTGCGTCATTGGTGGTTCGCAAGCGGGCCACCTGGCCCTGCGGCAAGGCGCTTGATTGGCAAGCCGCAAGAAGTACTGCCGCGATCAGCAGTACGCTAAGAGGCTCGCGCGCCTTACTCACCGATACACCTTGGTGGGGATCATCATGGCGCGCGCGCGCTTGGGATCTACTACATCAGGCAGCTGCTCAGGTGAACCCATGGCTTTGATACTTGCCACTGGGGCAGTCGTGCATTGGCGGCTTTTGATGTATTGCAATGCCTCCGCCAGTCGGGGCTCTGAGACGTCTCCCAGCTGAAAATTCAAATCGTCCTTGACGGAGCAGCTGGGTACAAAACCAGTGTCAAAAGCCGAAAATCCTTTGTGATTTTCGCCTTTGAACTCGACCGCGTAATAGTAGCGCCCGCAATTGCCTTGTGGGGTAAATCCATAGGGCTTGCCGTAGGTGGTAGAGCCGATCAAATCAACGCCTATGTCAATACCCTTCAAGCTGTTAATCACCGCCTCGCTGGCAGATGCAGTGCCTTGACCCACCAGCAGCGTCACGCGTTTGAGATCGAGGCTGGGTAAGGGGCGGGTGTAATCGTAGTAATAGGAAGCGGTAAGGGCGTAGGGTAAAAAGTCGTAGCTGTAGTTCTCGCTGCTTCGTTTGTCGTTAAATACCTGTTTGTTAAAAATCTTGCCGCTGCTCGCGCCAGGCCCGGCAATCATGTAGGCCAGTTGGCTGGAGATGAACAGCAGGCCGCCGCCGTTGTAGCGCATGTCAATGATCAGTTCCTCGGCGCCCTGTGTTTTGAAGTCATTGAAGGCAGTGATTAGCGCATCCTCGGATTTAGCGATAAAGCTGTCGAAATACAGATAGGCGACCTTGGTTCCGTTGTCGTTAATCACCTTGGCGTCTCTAACGGGTGAAGTGGCATATTGGCCAGCCTGCAGCGTAAATGCAAGGGTGGATGTGCCACGTTGTAATTCGAGTGTGTGCTGGACTTGGTCTTGAGGGAATACGCCGTTATTGATCCCGGTCACATCAGTGCCATTGATGAAGTCGATACCGTCTACCTTCATCAGCCTATCGCCGCGCCGGATACCGGCTTTGCCAGCGGGGCTTTGCGGCTCCACGTCGTACACCACATAACTGCGTGGCCGCGAATTGGCTAGCCGCGACCAGGATATACCGTAATCGATGGATATACCGTTGGTATATTGGTCATATTCTTCTTTTGTTAAGGACCAATGGAATCGGTCTAAATCGCCACCGGCGCTGTTTTTTGCGGGAGTTTTCAATACGTCGAAGTAGGCTGCAGCGCTGGCATATTGGCTTGCATCCACGCTCGGAACATCTTGGTACCAAAGGTAGCGCTCATCGACAAAGGAGCGAACCCAAGCCTTTTCATCGGTAGCGGTGCCTAGTTTTTCAGCTGTATTTTGAGTCGGGCTGACGCAGGTATTGGCTAGTTGAGCTGCCGGCGCAAGGGCGGGCCCTTCAACTGCGTCGGTCACCGTCACCGCAACCGCTTTGCTGGTGATGTTACTGTTCGCATCGGTGGCGATCAGCGTGTAGTCGTAGATGTTGTTCAACCCAGCATCGGCAGGGCTCTCGAAGTTGCGCGCCACCATGCTCACCACGCCGGTGCTGGCGTTGACCGTGAACAAGGCACTGTCTGTGCCGCCCAAGGTGTAGGTGAGCGGGCCAATGGCGCCACTCACGCTGGGCGCGGACGAGATGTAGGCGACGTTTTCTGCAACGCTGCTGTCGGCCAAGTTGGTGATGGAAAGGTTGTTGCTGACCAGGTTGCTACTACCACCGCCACCGCCGCCGCAGGCGCCGAGCAGGGCCAAGACGGCCACGCCCATGTAGTAAAACAAGCCTGCAGGCCTGCGCGTGCGTGCTGACAATGGCTTATTGGATGTTTTGCTGAAGTTGGTCGATGAATGATTGCCCTGCATGGATTGCTTCTTTCCTGACAACATGCTGTTCGCATGGTAAACCGAAGGTGTGCGCGCTAAAAAACACACTAGCAGTATGAAACCCAGGTCTGCATGGCATCGTCCGGTCTGTATAGCCCAAGGCCATGTTGCGGCTGGAGTCCAGCACTCCGCGCAAGCCATTTTTAATAATAATAATAGTATATATTAAATTAATTAAGTAAACCATGATAAATTGGCCGCGCATCATCGCGCAGGATTTACTGCAGTCTGGTAGGCGCGAAATGGGCGAAATGGCGGGGCTGAGCCGGGTTGTCAGCCCCGACTGTCCTATGTCAGTGTCCGCCAGGCCCGGTGGCTGGCCCCCAGAAGTTCGTCTGCCGCAGCCGGACCTTCGGAGCCGGCAGCGTAGTGGGCCAGCGGAGCTTTGGGGTCGGCCCAGTACTCCTGCAGGGGCCGTACGATGTCCCATCCGGCCATGACGCTATCGGAGCGCTGGAACAGGGTGGCATCGCCGATCATGCAGTCGTAAATCAGGGTTTCATAGCCGGTGCTGGGCGCGTTTTGGAAGTAGTCCTTGTAGTGAAAGTCCATGTGCACCTGGCCAATTTCGATCTTCGGGCCGGGGATTTTGGCGCCGAAGGTCAGCATCGCGCCTTCGTCCGGTTGCAACTTGATGACCAGTGCATTGGGCGTCAGGGCTTCGGTGGCGGTGTCGCGAAAAAGCGAAAACGGCGGGCGTTTGAACTGGATGACGATCTCGCTTTGCCGCTTGGCCATGGCCTTACCGGTACGCAGGAAAAAGGGCACGCCGGCCCAGCGCCAGTTGTCTATGCCCAGTTTGAGGGCGACATAGGTCTCGGTTTTGCTGCCGGGGTGGACACCTTCTTCTTGCAAGTAGCCTGCTAACGCTTGCCCGTCGCGGCTGCCCGCGCTGTATTGGCCGCGCACGCTGTCGGTGACGGCGTCGACACGGTGCACCGACTGCAGCACTTTGGTTTTTTCATTGCGCACCGCGTCGGAGTCAAACGATGCGGGTGGCTCCATGGCGGTGAGCGCCAGCAGTTGGAATACATGGTTGGGCACCATGTCGCGCATAGCGCCGGTGGTTTCGTAAAACGCAGCGCGCTTTTCCACGCCGACGGTTTCGGCTACGGTGATTTGCACATGGTCGATATGGTCGCGGTTCCATAGCGGCTCAAAGATGCCATTCGCAAAGCGCATGAGCATGATGTTTTGCACGGTTTCCTTGCCCAGGAAGTGGTCCATGCGGTAAATCTGCGACTCAGCCAAGTTGTGGCGCAACTGGGTGTTGAGCGCTTGCGCCGAGGCCAGGTCGCTACCAAATGGTTTTTCCACCACCACGCGGCGCCACTGGTTATTGGTCTCGTTGACCAGACCGGCGGCGCCGAGTTGATCGACGATGCCGCCGAAAAAGCGCGCACCGACGGCCAGGTAAAACATCACGTTGTCATTGACATGGTGGCTGGTTTTGACCGCTTCCAGGCGCTTGCCCAGCTCCACGTAGGACGCAGCGGCCCCGAAATCGGCGGACAAATAGGTCATGCTGGAGAGCAGGCGCTTGAGATTGGCCTCGTCCAGGGTTTGGGCGTAGTGCTTGTCGGCGGCGAATGCGCGTACCGACTCTTCCACATGGCTGCGAAAGGCCTCGCCGCTCATTTCCAGCCGGTCCACGCCGATCAGGGCGAAGTTGCTTGGCAGCAAGTTGGTGCGTGCCAAGTTGTAGAGCGCTGGCATGAGCAAGCGCTTGGTCAGGTCGCCACCGGCGCCAAAAATGACGACGGTACAAGAGGGGGCGCGTTCGCCGTGCGGCGTTTTTTCGTGTTCGATGTCTTGTGCCACAGGGTGTCCTTAAGCTTTGCCGGGCTCTTTGTGGCCGCCAAACTGCTTGCGCATGGCCGAGAGCACTTTTTCTGCAAAAGTGTGATCCTGGCGCGAGCGAAAGCGGGTGTACAGGGCGGCGGTTAACACGTCGGCGGGCACCGCCTCTTCGATAGCGGCCTGGATAGTCCAGCGGCCTTCACCCGAGTCTTCCACGTAGCCGGAGTAAGAAGCGAGCTCCGGGTCCTCGGCCAGGGAAATAGCCGTCAGATCCAACAACCACGACGAAACCACGCTGCCCCGGCGCCAGAGTTCGGTAATGTCAGCTAAGTTCAGGTCGTAGCGCCGCTCGGCGGGAATGCTTTCCTGGTTAACGCCTTTGAGAATGTCCAAGCCCTCGCCGTAGGCCTGCATCAGTCCATATTCGATACCGTTGTGCACCATCTTGACAAAGTGACCCGACCCGGCGGGACCGGTGTACAGATAGCCGTCTTCCGCGGTCGATTTGCGGCCTTCGCGACCGGGAGTTTTCTCGATGGTGCCAACGCCAGGCGCCAGGGTTTTGAAGATCGGGTCCAGGTGGTCAAAAGCGGCTTTGTCGCCGCCTATCATCATGCAGTAACCCCGGTCCAGGCCCCAAACGCCGCCGCTGGTGCCCACGTCGATGTAGCGTATGCCTTTTTCGGCCAGCGCCTTGGCGCGGCGCACGTCGTCTTGGTAGTTGGAGTTGCCACCGTCGATGATGGTGTCACCGGCTTCCAGCAGGCCGGACAGGGTGTTGACGGTTGCCTCGGTAATGGCGCCTGCGGGCAGCATCACCCAGACGGCGCGCGGTTTTTGCAACTGGTTGATGAAGGAGGTCATGTCTTGGCTGGGCGTGGCGCCCTCGGAAGCGAGTTGGGCCACGCTGGCGGCGTTGGTGTCGTACACCACGCAGGTGTGGCCATTGCGCATGAGTCTGCGCACGATGTTGCCGCCCATGCGTCCTAAACCAATCATTCCTAGCTGCATAAGTTCTCCAATTATGGGTAAATCACGAAAATCGCGAAAATTAAGAAAAACTATTATGGTACGAAATGGTGACCTCTGGCCGGGCGCTCAGGAAAGCAGGGTGCAAAAGTGTCTTTTCCCAGCATAAAAGGACAAGGCCCAGCTTGAGGGCTAGCTTGATGTTGTTATCACGCGTCGGGGAGACGGTTGTTACGCTATGTCCCTAATTGTGAATAACGAGAAAAATGATAGTATGAAAGAACCTTGTGTACAAAGGCTTCTAAGATCATGGAAAAACCCACGCATTGCCAAGTTTTAGGCATCACTAGCGGCCAACCCGGCGTTGGAAAAACCACGGTTTCGGTAAATCTGGCGGTTGCCCTGCACGACATGGGTTACGCCGTGATGATTCTGGATGCCAACTCCAGTCACAACAATGCGCAAACCGCACTGGGCACCATCTGCCCTTTCCATCTAGGCCACTTCTTGAACGGCGAAAAGTCCTTGCGCGAGGTGATTTTGAAGCGCCGCTACGGCATCAATTTGATCGCCGGCGCATCCACCATTGAGTCTATGACCACGCTCAATCCGTCCAAGGCCTCACGGGTGCTCAAGCAGTTTGGGGCCATGGAAAGCGAGCTCGACTTCCTGATCGTCGATATGCCTCCCGGCACCGAGCAATCGGTGCTGTCCTTCATGGCCAGTACCAGTCGCCGCATTATTGTGGTGCGCAATGACCAGGCCGGCGTGACCGATGCCTATGCCATGATCAAGGTGCTGTGCAGCGACTTCAAACTGGACGAAATACACATCATCGTCAACGGCGTGAGCTCGGAGGCCGAAGGCAAAAAAATGTTTGATGTGCTGGACAAAATCAGCCAGCGCTTCTTGACCCGTGCGCTGCATTACCTGGGCAGCGTGTCCCAGGATGAATTGATTGTTGAAGCGGGAGTACGCAACTTTTCTGTTACCGAGTATGCGCCCACCAGCCGGGGCGCGCGTGATTTCCGCCAAATTGCCACCAAGACCAGCCACTTGGCTTTGCAAAAATTTGTTGATGGCGGCATAGAACACTTCATCCAGCGCTTGCTGCACTTGCACGACCTCACCCTGGAGGCCGCCTAGCGCGTCCTGCTCCAGGTGGCACGCTTAATCTAAGCTGCACCCTCGCTGTAACGCGGCGCAATGGCGTTTGGCGCCTTGATGGACGCGAGGGCCTAGTGCATTACCGGGCACTTTAGGCTGCGACCGGCGTTTTCAAAAAATTATGCAAGGCATCGAGTGCCTGGTCTGGCGCTTCCTGCAAAAGGGAGTGTCCGGCTTTGAGTGTGACTACTTTACCGTGGCGGGCCTGCGCGATCAGCGATTTGGCGCCCTCTGGCGGCGTCATCTGGTCACTGGCGCCTAATAAAAACAGCGTAGGGCATTGCACTTGCGCCATCGCCTCGTCACCACCGGCATAACTGTCGCAGGCTTTGAAGCTGCGGTAAAACACATTGGCCTCACGGTTGCTGCCCAAGACGCGGTGCATCAGGGCTTTGTTGGTGCCGTGCAGCCAGGTGCCCGGCCCCATCAGCGAGGGGGGGGGCGCCATCATGGACAGTGAAAAAGTATTCACCATGTCGATGCCCCGGGACTGCGCGTTTTGCGCCGCATCCAGCAAAGCAGGGGAGACGCGCATGGGGTAGGCGGTGCCCACCATGGCCAGGTGGCTGACGCGGTCCGGGTTTTGCGCGGCCACTTCCAGGGCAATCAAAGATCCCATGCTGTGGCCCACCAGGGCGGCTTGTTTGATTTCTAAGGCGTCCAAGAGGCCCATGATGCTTTGCGCCGCTTCCTCTACCGATTCGGGTGCATTGCCGCCGCTTTTGCAGTGGCCGGGCAGATCGATAGCGAGCACATTGAACTGGTGGTTGGCCAGGTAGCGGCTTTGCAGGCCCCACACGCTGTGGTCATGCAGTGCGCCGTGGATGAGCACGACGCTGGGCAATTCGGGCCTCAAGGGCTTGCCTGCGGTGTAGGCGTAAAGCGGGGCGTTATTGACAGTAATCAGCACGGTACGGTCCTTGAAAATAAATGCGCGGTTGGGCCCATTGTGCCCAATCGCCAAGTTGTGGCCCAGGGCGTCACGGCACAATAGATGCATGAGCCTACCCCTGCAAGCCGAACCCGTCGATGTCGTGGTCATCGGCGCGGGCGTTGTTGGCCTGGCGGTAGCGCGCGCCCTGGCCTTGGAAGGACGCGAGGTGTGGGTGCTGGAAGCGCAGGACAGCATTGGTAGCGGTATCAGCGCGCGCAATAGCGAAGTCATTCACGCCGGCATTTACTACCCGCAAGGCTCCCTCAAAGCCCGCCTGTGCCTGCAGGGCCGCCAAATGCTCTACGCCTATTGCGAAGCGCGCAAGGTGGCCCACCGGCGCTGTGGCAAGTTGCTGGTTGCCACCAGTCCCGCCCAACTTGCAGACTTGACCCGGGTACAGGCTAGCGCGCGGGCCAATGGGGTGGACGACCTGCAATTACTGAGCGCTGCACAGGCCCTTGCGCTGGAGCCCGCGCTGCATTGCCATGGCGCTTTGCTTTCGCCTAGCACTGGCATTGTGGACAGCCATGGCTTGATGTTGGCCCTGCAAGCCGACCTGGAAAACGCAGGTTCGCAAGTTGTGCTGCACACCGCTGTGGACAGGGCAGCGCTTTCCCACACAGGCAGGCACCAGGTCTGGACACAGGACGGTACTTCCCTGGCTGCCCGGTCAGTGGTCAATGCCGCCGGTTTGAGCGCGCCGGCGCTGGCGCGACGCTTGGAGGGCTTGGCGGCACACCATGTGCCGCGCGAATTTTTTGCCAAAGGAAACTATTTTTCGCTTACGGGAAAAGCGCCTTTCCAAAGACTGGTGTACCCGCTGCCCGAACCCGGCGGACTAGGCGTGCACCTGACGCTGGACTTGGCCGGTCAGGCCAAGTTCGGCCCGGATGTGCAATGGGTGGATGACGCGACCGACTACAGCGTCGATCCTTCGCGTGGCGCAGCGTTTTATACGGAAGTACGTAAATACTGGCCGGCTTTGCCCGAGGGCACATTGCAGCCAGCCTATGCCGGTATTCGCCCCAAAATCAGCGGGCCGGGCCAGCAGGCTGCGGACTTTTGTGTGCAAGGCCCGCAAACCCACGGCGTGCCGGGTTTGGTCAATTTATTTGGAATTGAGTCCCCGGGCCTGACCAGCGCGCTGGCCTTGGCAGAACTGGTGTCCGCGCTGCTGAAAGACTAGGTCAAAGCCTGGCGCCTTAGGCCGCTTTCTCCGCCGCCTTCAAGGCTTTTTTCAGATCGTCGAGCAAATCGCCCGGGTCTTCCAGGCCGATCGACAAACGGATGGTGCCCGGCCCGATACCGGCGGCTTGCAAGGCGGCATCATCCATGCGAAAGTGCGTGGTGCTGGCCGGGTGGATCACCAGGCTGCGGCAATCACCCACATTGGCCAGGTGGCTAAAAATTTTCAGGGTTTCAATGAATTTCTGGCCTTGCAGGCGCGAGCCTTTGATGTCAAAGCTAAACACCGAGCCTGCTCCGCGCGGCAACAGTTTTTTGGCCAAGGCATGGCTGACGTGGCTCTCCAGCATCGGGTGGCCCACGCGTGCGACCATGGGGTGACCGGCCAGAAATTGCACCACTTTTTCGGTGTTGCTGGCATGGCGCGCCATACGCAGTGGCAGCGTCTCCATGCCTTGCAAAATCAACCAGGCCGTGTGCGGGCTCATGCAGGCGCCAAAGTCGCGCAAGCCTTCGCGCCGTGCACGCAGCAAAAATGCGCCGACCGTGCTTTCCTCGGTAAACACCATATTGTGAAAGCCGGCATAAATCGCGCTGAGTTCGGAAAACTTGCCCGAGGCGTCCCAGTCAAAACGCCCGCTGTCCACCACCACGCCGCCTACCACCGTGCCATGGCCGGACAAAAACTTGGTAGCCGAGTGGTAAACGATGTCTGCACCATGGTCAAAGGGCTTGATCAGCCAAGGCGAGGTGAGGGTGGAGTCCACCAGCAGCGCAACCCCGTTGGCGTGGGCGACGGCGCTCACCGCTTCAATATCCAGCACGTCCATGCCCGGGTTACCCACAGTCTCGCCAAAGAACAGCTTGGTGTTGGGGCGCACCGCGGCGCGCCAAGCATCCATGTCATTGGGGTTCACAAAAGTGGTTTCTATGCCAAAGCGGCGCAGCGTGTAGTGCAGCAAGTTGTGCGAGCCACCGTAGAGCGCGGTGGAGGCCACGATGTGGGAGCCCGCGCCCATCAGCGTGCATATCGCCAGGTGCAGCGCCGCCTGCCCGCTGGCGGTGGCAATCGCGCCGATGCCGCCTTCCAGCGCGGAAATGCGCTGCTCAAATACCGCGTTGGTCGGGTTGCTGATGCGGCTATAGACGTGGCCGGCGCGCTCAAGGTTAAACAGGGCGGCGGCCTGGTCGCTGGACTCGAACACAAACGACGTGGTCAGGTGAATGGGCACTGCGCGCGAGCCGGTGGCATCGGGTACGGCACCGGCGTGCAAGGACAAGGTGTCAAAGCCGGGGTCGGCATATCCGCTCATAAGAGGTTCTCCATGGTGCTGCTACTTTGGGGGCAGGCAGGGCTGCCAGCAGGCCCGGCTGTGCCGCGTTCAAAGCCGTGATTGTGGGCTATATTCGACGCGTGCCGCACCGCTGCGCCCAGCGCACGGACGGCCGAACGAAAGGAAGCACCATGAAAGTCAGCGATATCCTGCGCGTCAAAGGCGGAACCCTGTTTACTGCCACGCCGGACGAGCCGCTTGCGCATGCGGTGCAGATGATGTCGGAGCGTGACATTGGCTCGCTGGTGGTGATGGAGCATGGCGACCTGGTGGGCATGCTGACCTTTCGCGAAGTGATCCAAAGCATTGTGAAAAACCAGGGCCTGGGCAGCACGCTGGTGCGCAGCGCCATGGACGACGCGCCCCTGACCTGCACCATGGAAACCGAGATGGACGAGGTGCGCCGCATGATGCTGGACCGCCATGCCCGCTATATGCCGGTGATGGACAAACGCATGCTCATGGGCGTGATCAGCTTTTACGATGTGGCCAAGGCCGTGGTAGACAGCCAGAACTTCGAAAACAAAATGCTCAAGGCCTATATCCGCGATTGGCCAGGGCAGGAAGAGGGCGCAACGCCCGCCAACTAAAGCGCCCTGCCGCTCAGGGATAATCACCCCATGAGCGGAAACACCTTTGGAAACCTCTTCGCAGTCACCAACTTTGGTGAATCCCATGGCCCGGCGATCGGTTGCGTGATTGACGGCTGCCCGCCGGGCATGGCTTTAACTGAGGCCGATATCCAGCATGACCTGGACCGCCGCCGCCCTGGCACCAGCCGCCACGTAACCCAGCGGCAAGAGCCCGATCAGGTGCAAATTTTGAGTGGCGTCTACGAAGGCAAGACCACCGGCACACCGATTGCCCTGCTCATCCAAAACACCGATCAACGCAGCAAAGACTACGGCAATATCCTGGACACCTTCCGCCCCGGGCATGCCGATTTCACCTATTTGCGTAAATACGGCCTGCGCGACCCGCGGGGCGGCGGGCGGTCTTCGGCGCGCATGACCGCGCCCATGGTGGCCGCCGGGGCGGTGGCCAAAAAGTGGTTGTTTGCCTACTGCGGTACCCAGTTTCACGGCTGTATGACGCAGCTGGGCGATATGCCTATCGCCTTCGAAAGCTGGGACCATGTGCCGCACAACCCGTTTTTTGCGCCGATAGCCGATGTGCAGGCGCTGGAAGACTATATGGATGCGCTGCGCAAGTCCGGCGACTCCTGTGGTGCGCGTATCCGTGTAACTGCCAGCCATATGCCGGTGGGTCTGGGCCAGCCTTTGTACGACAAGTTGGATGCCGATATTGCCTACGCCATGATGGGCATCAATGCGGTCAAGGGCGTGGAGATCGGCGCAGGCTTTGCCAGCGTGGCGCAGCGCGGCAGCATGCATGGCGATTCGCTCACGCCCACCGGATTCGCCAGCAATAACGCCGGTGGCGTATTGGGTGGCATCAGCACTGGGCAGGATTTGGAGGTGAGCATCGCCATCAAGCCCACCAGCTCCATCCTGACGCCGCGCGACACCGTGGATGTGCAAGGCAACGCTACCCAGGTGGTGACCAAGGGCCGCCACGACCCTTGTGTTGGCATACGCGCCACGCCCATAGCCGAGGCCATGCTGGCATTGGTCTTGATGGAGCATGTGTTGCAGCACCGAGCGCAGTGTGGCGAGTTAGCCAGTGCCTTACACCTAATGCCTTGAGAACCGCTTGCAATTGCCTCACTTGGCCCGACCTCTTACCCTTAACCCTGAGTTCCCCGAAGCAACCCCGGAGCGCCTATGAAAACCGTGATGATTTTGAACGGCCCCAACCTGAACCTGCTGGGCACTCGCGAGCCGCAGGTGTATGGCAGCCAGACCCTGGCCGACGTGCAAGCGCTGTGTGAGCGCGCCTGCGCGGCCAATGGCTTTGCGCTTGATTTCCGCCAAAGCAACCACGAAGGCGAGTTGGTCGATGCCCTGCACGAGGCCGGGCGCATGCACGCGGCAGGAAGCTTGGCCGGCGTGGTGCTCAATGCCGGCGCCTACACGCACACCAGCGTGGCGCTGCACGACGCCATCAAAGGCACGGGCGTGACCTTGATCGAGCTGCATATCAGCAATGTGCATGCCCGCGAGGAGTTCCGCCACCATTCGTATATTTCGCCGGTAGCCAAAGCGGTGATGTGCGGTTTTGGTGTGAATGGCTACGCCCTGGCTGTCGCCGGGCTGGCCGGGATGCAGTGACGCTTGTTGCGTCCCTACCCTAAGAAATCATTTTTTTGGCCCCGATGACACCTGTTTTGTATGTCTCGCATGGTGCGCCGCTGTTTGCCTTAGACCCTGGTGTTTCCGGCGCTGCCTTGCAAACCTTTGCCCAAAGTTTGGAGGCGCGCCCTAAGGCAGTGGTCATCATGTCGCCGCATTGGATGCCACGCAGCCCTGCGGTAATGACCGGCGCACAACCGGCCACTTTGCATGACTTTGGGGGTTTTCCCGAGCCTTTGTACCAATTGCAATACCCAGCCCCCGGCGCTCCAGCGCTGGCTGCGCAAGTGATTGAACTGTTAGCACTGGCGGGTATTTCAGCGCAGGGGGATGCCCAGCGGCCTTTGGACCATGGTGCTTGGGTGCCTTTGATGCATATGTTCGCCGACGCCCAAGTGCCAGTGCTGCAAGTAGCCTTGCCCCAGCGCGCCGGTCCGCGCGAGGTGTATGCCATCGGTGCGGCTTTGCAGTCGCTGCGCGAGCAGGGTGTTTTGCTGGTCGGCTCCGGTGGCATGACGCATAACCTGGGTGAGTTTGCCGGGCCGGGTGTGCCCACCGCGCCCTATGTGCTGGAATTTAGCCGCTGGGTGGAGGACCGGATTGCCCAAGCTGACCTAGAAGCCCTGTGGGACTATCGCCAGCGGGCCCCGCACGCGCTGCGCGCCCACCCCAGCGAAGACCATTTCATGCCGCTGTTTTTTGCCCTGGGGGCGGGCGGCGTGGGGAGCAAGGCGCATTATTTAAGCCGCGAGGTGCTGTATGGCATGCTGGCGATGGATAGTTTTTATCTTCAGTAAAACCTTAAGTAGTTTTCTTAAGTGTCTGATTGATATAGTTTAATTTCTTATACCCTCTGCGAAACCCACTTAAAAGCGAGTTCCTATGTCCGTCAAAATGAAAATCGACTTTGTCTCCGATGTAGCCTGCCCTTGGTGTGCCGTCGGGCTGGGCGCCTTAGAACAAGCCATAGCGCGCTTGGGCGATGAGGTCAATGTGGAGTTGCAGTTTCAACCCTTTGAGCTCAATCCCGATATGCCGCCGGGCGGGCAGGATTTGGACGAGCATTTGACCGAGAAATACGGCTCCACCCCTGAGCAGCGCGTGGAAATACGCGACACCATCCGGCGCCGGGGCGAGGAGGTCGGCTTTTCCTTCAGCGCCGAAGGCCGGGGTCGGATTTACAACACGCTGGACTCCCACCGTTTGCTGCACTGGGCCAAATACACCGGCCGTCCCGGTTCGCAATACGCGCTCAAGAAGGCGCTGCTCGAGGCCTACCAGGGGCGCGCTGAGAATATTGAATCGCCTGAGGTATTGCTGGCGGCCGTAGCCAAAGTGGGCTTGCCTGTCGGACAAGCGCGCGCCATATTGCAGAGCAAGGAATACGAAACCGAAGTTCGGGCGCTCGAAGAGTTTTACCGGCGCGCCGGCATCCACGCGGTGCCAGCCGTCATCATCAATGATCGGCATCTGATCTCGGGCGGCCAGCCGACTGACGTGTTTGAGCGCGCTTTGCGCGAAATCGCGGTGGCAACGCTGTAGGCCAAAAGCGCGGCATGCAATGCCTGATGCTGCGGTTGCATTGCTGATCACTTCCCCTTTGGACTTGGCGCCAAAGCCCGCGCTATGGTGTTGCGCTTGACGCGGGTTTTGGGGCAGGGCGTATCCAGCTCAAACCAGGTACGTACATCCTCTTCCAGGCCCAAACCGTGCATGAAGTTGTAAATCGCTTTCTTCAGCCCCAGACCCAAGCGCGCGTGGTCCACGCCAGTCGGGTCGCTAAAGCCGATATCGTTGCGGGCAAAACCGGCGAATGGGCTTTCCTGTAGCGTCACACCATAAGCCTTTGGGTCCAAGCCCACCGGCGAATGCACGGTGCAAGTAAAGCGATGGAAAAACCCGCTTTGGATGCAGCCGGTTTCAAATAGTTGGCGCACGTACTCCAGCGCATCCACCGTCTCTTGCACTGTCTGCGTGGGAAAGCCGTACATCAGGTAGGCGTGGACCAAAATCCCGGCTTCTGAAAAACCCTTGGTCACGCGCGCCACTTGCTCTACCGTCACGCCTTTTTTCATGAGCGCCAGCAGCCGGTCTGAGGCCACTTCCAGCCCGCCGGACAGCGCAATACAGCCGCTTTGGGCTAACAACTCGGCCAGTTGCGGGGTGAAGCTTTTTTCAAAGCGGATATTGCCCCACCAGGAAATAGGCAGTTTGCGGCGCAGCAGTTCCTGGGCTAAGGCTTTGAGCATTTTGGGCGGCGCTGCCTCGTCGACAAAATGAAAGCCGGTCTGCCCGGTCTCGGCCACGATGACTTCGATGCGGTCTACCAAGGTCTGCGCGGTGGCGGTTTCGTAGCGGCCTATGTAGTCCAGACTGACATCGCAAAAACTGCATTTTTTCCAGTAGCAGCCCTGGGCAATCGTCAACTTATTCCAGCGCCCGTCGCTCCACAAGCGGTGCATGGGGTTTAGCATGTCCAGCAGGGATAAATACTTGTCTAAGGGCAGGCCGTCCCAGGTTGGCGCCCCCACGTCCTCAAACGCAATATCAGGCTCTTGCCATTGCATGAATCGCACCATGCCGGTGCTTGCCTCGCGGACAAAGGTGCGCACCAGACGCTCTGTTGAACGCTTGCCTTGCAAGTGTTCCAGCAGCGCTAGCAAGGGGCGCTCACCGGCGTCCAGGCAAACAAAGTCCACATAGTCGAACATGCGCGGCTCGGCCAGCTGGCGCAATTCGGTGTTCACATAACCACCGCCTAAGGCAATGCGCACTTGCGGGCTGTGCGCCCTGATGCTCTGTGCGATGCGCAGCGCGCCGTACATGGCACCCGGGAAGGGCACCGAAAGGACGACCAAAGCGGGTTGGTGCTTTTGCAAAGCAGCCAGCGTCAATGCATGCAAGACCGTATCCATCAAATTAGGCGTTTGCACTAGAGCCTGGGCCAGGGGCTCAAAGCTGGGCTGGCTGGCCGCCAATGATTCGCCGTAGCGCACAAACTCAAAGCGTGGGTCGATAGCGTCGCGCAGCACATCGGCCAGGTCATTGAGGTAGAGCGTAGCCAAATGGCGCGCTTTGTCGTTTTGCCCCAAGGTTCCGAAAGCCCAGGCCAGGGGGTCGGGCGCGTCGCCGTCTCCATAGACATCGAGCGCGGCAAAGCGGGGACCTTCGGGCAAAAATCCGCGCCCTGCGATGCGGTGACTCAGTGTGGAATCACGACCCTGCAAAAACGCAATGACCGGGGCAATCGTGCTCTGGTAATCCGTAAAGGCGTGCAGAAACTGCTGCACGCTGGGGCTGTTTTTTTGGGGGTGCAGCGTTTTAGCGACTTGGTGTACCTGCTCCAAGCCATGCGGCGTAAGCAGCGCCAACACCAAGCCCAGCGCCAAATCCTCTTGCACCGCATCTACACCGCGAGCGCGCAAAAAACCGGTCAGGTAGGCGGTCGACGGGTAGGGCGTGTTGAGCTGCGTCATCGGCGGGATGATGCTCAGCACGCGCAAACAAGAAGTGCCCGCGAGGGGCACTGCTGCTAAAGGCGAGGTGGGCATAAAGCCTTACATGCCCGCGTAGTTAGGCCCGCCGCCACCCTCGGGCGTGACCCAGACAATGTTTTGCGTCGGGTCTTTGATGTCGCAGGTTTTGCAGTGCACGCAGTTTTGCGCATTGATTTGTAAGCGGTCAGTGTTGTCGTCGTTTTTCACATACTCGTACACACCGGCTGGGCAGTAGCGCGCCTCCGGGCCGGCGTATTTTTGTAAATTGATATTCACCGGCACTGAAGCATCTTTCAATGTCAGGTGCGCCGGTTGGTTTTCTTCGTGGTTGGTGTTGCTGATGAACACGCTGCTGAGGCGGTCAAAGGTAATTTTCCCGTCGGGCTTGGGGTACACAATGGGCTTGCATTGCGAAGCCGGCAAAAGGTGCGCATGGTCCGGCTTGTCGCGGTGCAGCGTCCAGGGAATGTGGCCGCGCAAAACAAACTGCTCCACGCCGTTCATGACAGTGGCAACCGTCAGGCCTTTTTTGAACCAGTTTTTGAAGTTGCGGTCTTTGTGCAATTCGGCATGCAGCCAGCTGCGTTCAAAGGCCTCAGGGTAGGCGCTCAACTCATCGTGCTGGCGCCCTGCCACCACTGCATCAAATGCGGCCTCACCGGCCAGCATGCCGGTCTTGATGGCGGCGTGGCTGCCTTTGATGCGGCTCACGTTCAGGTAGCCCGCATTGCAGCCGATCAGGGCGCCGCCGGGGAACACGGTTTTAGGCAGGGAGGACAAGCCGCTGGCGTTGATCGCCCGCGCGCCATAGGAAATACGTTTGCCGTGGGTAATGCCTTTGGACGCGTCGCCTTCCAGGTACCAACGCACATTAGGGTGCGATTTCCAGCGCTGAAATTCTTCAAACGGGCTCAGGTAAGGGTTGGCATAGCCCAGGCCGGTGATAAAGCCCATGGCGACTTTGTTGCCCTCTAGGTGGTACAAGAATGCGCCGCCGTAGGTCATCTCGTCCATGGGCCAGCCGGCGGTGTGCATCACAAAACCGGGTTGGTGGCGCTGGGGGTCGATTTCCCAGACTTCTTTGATGCCGATGCCAAAGCTTTGCGGGTCTTTGCCTGCGTCCAGCTTGTATTTGGCGATGAGCTGCTTGCCCAGGTGGCCGCGTGCGCCTTCGGCAAACACCGTGTATTTGCCCAGCAGCTCCATGCCCAGCTGAAAGTTGTCGCCGGGTTCGCCTTCTTTTCCAATACCCATATTGCCCGTGGCCACGCCTTTGACTGCGCCTTGCTCGGTGTACAAGACTTCGGCCGCGGTAAAGCCAGGGAATATCTCCACGCCCAGGCTTTCTGCCTGCTCGGCCAGCCAGCGCGTCACATTGCCCAAGCTAACGATGTAATTGCCATGGTTGTCGGCAAAAGGTGGCAGCAGAAAATTGGGCATGCGAAACGCACTTTTCTCGCCGAAGAACATGATGGCGTCGTCGGTGACGGGCTGGTTCAGCGGCGCGCCGCGCGCTTTCCAATCCGGGAACAACTCCGTCAGCGCCTTGGGATCCATGATGGCGCCCGACAAAATATGCGCGCCTGGCTCCGAGCCTTTTTCTAGCACCACCACCGAGACCTCTTTGCCCTGCGCGGCCGCCATTTGCTTGATGCGGATGGCGGTGGACAAGCCGCCCGGGCCGCCGCCGACGACGACCACGTCGTACTCCATAGATTCGCGCGGGCCAAATTGGGCCAGGATGTCTTGAGGGCTCATGGAAATCTCGCTGGATAGGGTTTGGATGTCAGGCCGCCTGCCGGTAGGCCGCAAGAGTGCGATCAGGGCGTCAAGCAAAACCGCTGGATTTTATGCCTTGTGCGCCGGCCCGCCCGAGCCGCAAGGCGAGGCAAACACTGCACATTCTGAGGGCATAAGGCAAGGGCGCCCGATACGCCCTTGCCTGGGAGGCGCAAAACGCGTTTTTATCGCGGCGCCAGACGGATGGCGCCGTCCAGTCGGATGACTTCACCGTTGAGCATGTCGTTTTCGATGATGTGCTTGGCCAACTTGGCATAGTCCTGCGGCGTGCCCAGACGGGAAGGAAAGGGCACGCTGGCGGCCAGTGCATCCTGCACGTCTTGTGGCATGCCAAATAGCATGGGTGTACCGAAAATACCCGGGGCAATCGTCATATTGCGGATACCGTTGCGCGAAAGGTCGCGGGCGATGGGCAGCGTCATGCCGACGATGCCGCCTTTGGATGCGCTGTAAGCGGCCTGGCCGATTTGGCCGTCATAAGCTGCGACGGAGGCGGTAGAAATCATCACGCCACGCTCGCCAGTGGCTTCGGGCTCGTTTTTGCACATGGCGTCGGCGGCCAGGCGGATCATGTTGAAGCTGCCGATCAGGTTGACCGTGATGCATTTGCTAAAACTGCCCAGGCTGTGGGCGCCGTTTTTACCCACGGTTTTTTCTGCAGGAGCGATACCAGCGCAGTTGACCAAACCCATGAGTTTGCCCATGGAAAGCGCCTTGGCCACCACGGCCTGGCCATCGGCTTCGCTGCTGACATCGCAACGGACGAATGCGCCGCCGATTTCTTGGGCAATCGCCTCGCCTTTGTCCGCCTGCATATCGGCGATAAGCACTTTGCCGCCGTTGGCTGCCAGCATGCGGGCAGTGCCCTCACCCAAACCCGACGCGCCGCCAGTGACGATAAACACTTTTCCTGCGATGTCCATGAATAACTCCGTGATGGTGTGAAAAAAGGGTTGGCCCGTGGGCCAGGCTGCGCGGTTGCAGGCAGGCCATCTACGTTGGCCTGCTCCAGGTGGCGCAAACAGCGTGGAATTATCCGGCAAGTGGGCAATGGGTAGCCTTAGGGGGTCGAGCATACAGGCCTGCCAACACCTGCCGCATTGTCTTTCAGAGGAGCCGATCGCTACTGCTATACTTCGCGGCTGAATTTCAGGCGCATAGCTCAGCTGGTTAGAGCACCACCTTGACATGGTGGGGGTCGTTGGTTCGAGTCCAATTGCGCCTACCACTTTTCCTCTGTAAATCAACGACTTACGATTTTGGGTGGAAATGGTTTTCCCGGGTCGTTTCCCGCACCCCTCATTGCTGCTTCCATCGCGGCCCTTTGAACACCATTGTCGGCGCCCATAATCCAGCGGGAATAGACCCCACGGAGCATTTTGGTGTTGACATGCCCCATCTGGGTCGAGATATACCCAGGAGCCACGCCGGCGGCTGGCATAGGTATGGCGGTAGTTGTACGCAGCACGGTGCCTAATTTCCAGTCAACCCATCGTGGGTTTCCATTAGGTCTGGCTTTGGCTCCGGCTGTCTTGCCAAGATCATTTCACTGAATCACCGATTTGACATAATGGCTGAAACAGCTATTATGGCTGTAACACTTAATAACTGAGGTGATGATCATGCTCACTATGACCTCTCTTGCTGCCCAAAACCAATTTGGCACGCTCATTGACGCATCCCAACGTCAGCCGGTCGCGGTCACCCGCAGAGGCCGCCCCGTGGCGGTCGTCCAATCGTACGAGGACTACAAGGCATCCACCCAGACCATTCCCCTGCATGTGGC
>CAMBFO010000040.1 GCA_945865675.1 Comamonas sp. lk | reverse complement strand
GAGGTTTTTGAAACCGAAGCCTTGGCATCGCAAGCCAGACGCATAGCAAGCGAAGCATTGCAATTGCTTGAAGCGCCTAACTGCCCCAGCGGCGTCATGGACCTGGTGTTGATGCCCGATCAGATGATGCTGCAAATCCATGAATCCATCGGGCACCCCCTGGAGTTGGATCGTATTTTGGGCGACGAGCGTAATTACGCCGGTTGGAGCTTTGTGAAAGCCGAGGATTTCGGGCGTTTGCGTTATGGATCGGAACTGATGAATATCTCCTTTGACCCGACCCGCGCCCATGAATTTGCCAGCTACGCGTTTGACGACAGCGGTAACCCGGCAAGCAAACAAATGTTGATTGAAGGCGGGATATTGAAGCGCGGCCTGGGCTCGCTGGAGTCGCAACAGCGCTCGGGTATTGAGGGCGTAGCGAATTCCCGATCAGCCTCGTGGAACCGTGCCCCCATTGACCGCATGGCCAATATCAATCTGGAGCCAGGCGATAGCACTTTGGAGGAGTTAATCGGCCAAGTGCAGCACGGCATATTGATGCATACCAACCGGTCTTGGTCGATTGATGATTACCGCAATAAATTTCAGTTTGGATGCGAATTTGGCCAATTGATCGCGCATGGGCGCTTAGGCGCGGTGGTGCGCAACCCCAATTACCGTGGCGTCAGCATCGATTTTTGGAACCGCCTGGCAGGGGTAGGCCGCCATGATGAGGTCCACGGCACGCCGTATTGCGGCAAGGGTGAACCCAGCCAGGTGATACGGGTGGGACACGCCTCGCCCCCGTGCTTGTTCCGCGGCGTGGAAGTGTTTGGAGGTCAGGCATGAACCCCCTGGATTTTTACAAGCAAACCAGCCTGCTATTGGATGCAATATGTGAACGGCTTTTTGCCAACTTGCGCCCGGGCGAAGATGTCACCGCCAGTTTGGAAGCAGAGGAAACCCTGTACCTGCGCTTGAACAACAATCGGGTCCGGCAAAACACCGACGTGACGCAACGCGTATTGCAGATAAGGTACCAAGGCGGCGGTCGTACCATTGACCACGGCATGAATTTGAGCGGCCAGGTCGATTCGGATTGCCGCAGCATCGACGCCGTCCTCGAACGCTGCCGCCTCGACGCCGCGGTATTGCCGCAGGACCCTTTCCAGGTGCCAGTGCAAAACCATGGCAGCAGCCGTGAGGTGTTTAGGGGGCAGCTGCTGGCGCCCCAAGCACTCATACCGGCCATCGTGGAGCCGGCTGGTGGCTGTGATCTAGTGGGGTTTTATGCTGGAGGCGTGGTCATTAGTGCCAACCGCAATTCAAAGGGGCAAAACCATTGGTTTGAAACCGAAAATTTTTTCTTTGATTATTCTCTTTACAACGGACCACAGGCCGTCAAAGGCGTTTATGCCGCGTCCACCTGGAATGCCCAAGACTGGGCGGCCAATTTGGAGCGTAGCAAGGCATCGCTGGCCTTGCTCAAGCGGCCTGTGCAAGCCATCCAGCCGGGCGCTTACCGCAGCTATTTTGCGCCGGCGGCCTTCGCCGATTTGCTGGGCATGATGTCCTGGGGTGCTTTGTCTGCAGCGGCCTGGAAGCAGGGCCGCAGCCCTTTCAAAAAGCTGATAGAAAAAGAACTGCAGCTCTCGCCCCTGCTTTCGGTGTCTGAAAACTTCGGCATGGGCTTGACGCCGCGCTTTAATGATTTGGGTGAAGTTGCGCCCCAGTGTTTGGGCTTGATCGAGGCCGGCACTTTGAGCAATTTGCTGGTGAGTTCGCGCAGTGCCAAGGAATACGGATTGCAAACTAACGGTGCCTCAGGCCACGAATCACCGCGCGCCCTGGATGTGGCCGTGGGGACGCTGGCCGACCAGGATGTTTTGGGCGCCTTGGGCAGTGGCCTGTACCTTTCGAATTTGCATTATTTGAACTGGAGCGATTCGGTATCGGCGCGTGTTACCGGCATGACCCGCTATGCCTGCTTTTGGGTAGAAGGCGGTGAGATCGTCGGGCCAATCAACAACCTGCGCTGGGATGAAAGCCTTTACAACGCCTTGGGCTCGCAATTGCTGGCACTAGGAAATCAGGCCGAGATTTCTCCTGAGGTCGGCACCTATTCAAAACGTTCACCTGGCGGAGTGCGCGTACCTGGCGCCTTGATTGACGCCTTTCATTTCACTTTGTAACTCTACAAGTGCTTTGCGCGCAGTGCGCGACAATCCCGCCATGGAACGAAAAATACTGCTCGCGGGCGGCGGCATAGGCGGCTTGGCCACGGCTTTGGCCTGCGGCCATCGGGGCATGGCGACGCAGCTATTTGAACAAAAGCGGGTGCTCTGCGAAGTCGGAGCCGGTGTGCAACTGGGGCCTAATGCGGTGCGTTTGCTCGAAGGCTGGGGCCTGCGCGCAGCGCTCGATGCAGTGGCTTGTTTCCCGCAGCGGCTGGAGGTGCGCAGCGCGCAAAGCGGCGCATTGCTGGGGGCTCTGCCTTTGGGCGCGCGCGCCCTGCAGCGCTATGGCGCGCGTTACGCCACGATTGCGCGCATCGACCTGCACACTTTGCTGCACCGCGCCGTGCTGGCCCAGGGCCTGTCCGAGATACACCTGGGGCGCGCAGCGCAACGCGTCAGCCAGGACGCCAGCGCGGTGGAGCTGACGACCGATGACGAGCGCAAACGTCGCGCCAATGTGCTGATTGCCGCCGATGGCCTGTGGAGCCATGTACGCGACTTTTTGCGCCAAGACGTGCAGCCCGTTTTCAGCGGCCATCTGGCCTACCGCGCCATGGCCAAGCAGGCCGATTTGCCGCAGGCCTTGCGCAGCGACTGCATTACCGTGTGGCTGGGTCCGGCCATGCATGCGGTGCAATATCCGGTGCACAGCGGCGAGTGGCTTAATTTGGTGGTCATCGTCGAAGGTCCGTCGCCTAATGAACCGCAGGCCTGGGAGCAAACCGCGCTACGCAGTGACCTGGCCGCGCGCCTGTCCCAGACCTGCGGCGGTTTGCAAGACTTGGTAGGTGCTATGGCCCCATGGCGCCTTTGGCCTTTGAATGGTTTGCCGCATCTGCGCGGCCCCCAAGATATGGCTTTTGGCCGCATCGCTTTGCTGGGCGACGCTGCCCACCCCATGCTGCCCTATCTGGCCCAGGGCGCGGGCATGGCGATTGAGGACGCCGCTGTGCTGGCGCGCTGCTTGCGCCAAGGCCCGGCGGACGATGCCAAAGCCTTGCTGCAGTACGCTGCGCTGCGTTGGAAGCGCAATGCACGGGTGCAGGCCAGGGCAGAGCGTAATGGCGAAATTTTCCACGCCACGGGCTTGACGGCCTGGGGTCGGGATACGGCTATGCGCTGGATGGGTGCGCGCCTCTTGGATATGCCTTGGTTGTATCGGGGGGTGTGAACTTTTTGGGCGCGCCGCCCGGCCTTCAAGACTCAGGTCACGGTATTTTTTTGCTTAAATTGCGGCGCTTGCCAGGCTCCGGTGCGCAGCACATCACGCAGATGCTCTACCGCATGCCACACGTCTTCAAAGCCGATGTACAAGGGCGTAAAGCCAAAGCGCATGATGTCTGCCTGGCTGTTGCCGTCACCGGCCCGAAAGTCACCAACCACGCCGCGTGCAATGAGGGCTTGAACCACGGCGTAGGCGGCAGATTGGCCGGCCTCGCTGTCCAGCGTCCAACTCAGTTGCGAGCCGCGCTGTGCATGCGCACGCGGTGTGGCCAGGCCCAGACCGAATCCTGCACAGCGTGTTTCTACCAAGGCGATAAACAGATCGGTCAACGCTAAGGACTTGCGGCGTAGGGCATCCATGCCTCCCATCGGCTCGGCGGCGGTAAAAACGTCCAAGCCGCATTCGAGCAAAGACAGGCTGACAATGGGCTGCGTGCCGCACAAAAACTGGTTAATGCCCGGCGCGCTGCGGTAGCTGCTGTCAAACGCAAAAGGCGCGGCATGGCCCCACCAGCCGGACAGGGGTTGCATAAACGGCAGATCGGTGCGCGCACTATGGCGCGGATGCACCCATAAAAACGCTGGCGCGCCGGGGCCACCGTTGAGGTATTTGTAGCCGCAGCCCACGGCAAAGTCCGCGTCCGCGCCGCGCAAGTCCACCGGTACTGCGCCCGCACTGTGCGCCAAGTCCCACACCACCAGCGCGCCCGCGGCATGCGCGGCAGCCGTGACGGCGGTCATATCGTGCATGGCGCCGCTGCGGTAGTTCACATGCGTGAGCATCAGCACCGCCACCTGCGGGCCAAGCGCTTGCTGCACGCCATCGGCCTCCACCAGTTGCAAGCTGCAACCGTGGCTTTGGCACAGGCTCTGGGCGATATACAAATCGGTAGGGAAGTTGCTGCCCTCGCTGACGATGACGCGCCGCGTCGGGTCCGCATGCTGCGCGATGCGGATGGCTGCCGCCAGCACTTTGAATAAATTCACTGAAGTGGTGTCCGCTGCCACCACCTCGTCAGCCCCGGCGCCTATCAAGTTGGCGATGCGCGTACCCAGGCGCTGCGGCAAATCAAACCAACCCGCCGCGTTCCAAGACCGAATCAAGCCCTGGCCCCACTCCTGCTGCACCACTTGCGCCGCCCGGGCGGCTGCGGCCACTGGAAGCACCCCGAGCGAATTGCCGTCCAGATAAATCGTGTCGGGCGGAATACTGAAATGCGCACGCAAAGGGCGCAAGGGGTCGGCCGCGTCGAGCTGGCGGCAGTCGTGCAAAGTGGTCATGGAAACGAGGGGATAGAAGTGGTTTTCAGAGCGCGGACAGGGCGACAGTAGCCCCACACCCGAGGCAAAAAAGTTTGGTGACCCTATCACCGCCCCAATCCCGTGATGTCGCTCAATTGTGACAAATGGTTAAACGAAGAGAGAGGGCGATTTGCAGCAAAAAAATGCCGCCAGGGCGATATGCGAAATAATCCCATATTAATAGGATTACTCAAGGGTAAACCCCCGGCATTCAAGTCATTTTTCTGTGAAGTGAATGAGATAGACTTTTTGTCGGTCAACAATTTTTAATATTTCAGGTGTTTATTGCGGGGCAAAGCCCCTAGTGGCTGGACGTGCTTATGGGCGTCGCAGATCCGATAGATACACACTTTTGAACGACTTGGAGCGACACATGGCAAAAAAATGGATTCTCCCGTCTCTGGCGGCGGTGGCAGTTGCGGTAGGTATCGTGGCTTGTGGTGGGGGCACTAGCACGCCGCAGACAGGAGGGAGTGGCGGCGGTGGCGGCGGTGTTGGCTCCATACCGGATCCCACCTTATCCGGTGTAACTGCGATTGGTGCGCCGCTAAGCGGTGCAACCGTTACCCTGGTGGACTCCAAGGGACTGAGTTTTACGACCACTGCAGACGCAGACGGAAAATATACTTTTCCAAAGGCAGACATTGCTGCGGCGACGCCCCCGTTTTTGATAACCGCTTCTGTCAATCTGGGCGACTCTCAAATAAGTCACTACACCATAGTGACCTCCAAATCCGAGGGCGGCTGGGCTAACGTGACGCCCTTGACCACCGCGGTTGCGGCCTTGGCATCGCCCACGACTATTCCCTCGGCCATGACGAAGGAGCAACTTGCTGCGATTTTGCCTTCCGAAGTCACCAGCGCTACCGCCAAGGTCAAGGCGGTCATTCAGCCCCTTTCTAGCGCGCTCAACATCCCGAGCACCTTCGATCCAGCGACCGACAGCACGTTCGTAGCTAACCGCACCGGGGCGGACCTGTTACTCGACCATATTGGGGTCACTGTACGGACCACTGGGGTAAGCGTAAGCAACAAGATGGCTGTAACGACAGAAAACGCCGCTGCAACCAGCAGCGTGAGCGTGCCCAAAACCGGGACCGCTTCTGGTCAACTTCCGGCCGATAACACCAGCACCGTCGGATTTGATGCGCTGGCGGCTAAGTTTCAAAAATGTTTTAAGGTTGCAGCAGCAGATCGTCTGACAAATGAGACTGCATCGAGTGCAACACTGCATGCTGACTGCACCGGCATTGCGGCGGGCGACTATTTGCACAACGGCATGCCGTTTTTGAACCGTTGGGCCAATGCGCTCAATTCCACTACCATGGATAACGCAACGTTTTCGGGCCCGGTCGTGCGCCTGCGCGTAAAGCAAGGCGGTAGCGGTGTACGCGAAAAGATTGCGGTGAACTTCAACTTCAAAGACTCCTCCGGCACTGGCTATACGCGCCCCGAAGTCATTGAAAAGCAAACCGACGGTAGCTGGTTGTTGGTCGGCAACCAGCGCACCTTCAATTTCTTTTCTGAATCGGCTTTAACCTATTTTGACGATGTGTCAACCCTGGCGTTCAACAACACGAATACCAGTCGCGTAGATTCTGGTTTACGGCTCAGTGTGGATCCGAGGGCCTACATCAGTAGCACCGGTGGCGTCACCTATGCGGCCTTAGATATGACCTCCCCGACAGGCTTTAAGGAGAGCACCGCAGGTAAATTCATCACTCTGGCCGCCAGTGTTCCTACCGGAAGCAAAGCAGTGGGTTGTGTGATTGTCAAAGGCCCAGGCGCCTTGGTGGGGCAGCAATGGCAGGGGTTTCACCCCAACGGAATTTTGATGAAGAGAGCCGATGCCTCGTCCATGCAAGACTATTTGGCCATTGACTCCGTCGTGAAGGACGCGGCACGCACGGCTATCAACACCGCTACGACTGCAGCAGCTGGTAACTTTTTAGCCGGACAGACGGTTTCCTTTAGCTATGGCGGTACCACGGTAAGCAATATCTGCACCTATAACTTTGGTAACCGGGCGGGAACCAGCACGAACCTGACCGATACGGTGAACCCTACCGTCTGGGAAACTACACAAAGTAGTAATACCTATGTGGTGGACTTGCAGGCTTTGGGCGCTAGAAACAACGTTCTGACGGGCTTGACGAATGATGCGTCTATTGCCGGACGAAATATTGCTTGGAATACTGGGCCGCGCTATGCACGGCAGTCACCGCCCTCAGCGGACCTGGCCAAGACTTTTGACAATAACCCCAACATCACCTTTGAGGTGTTTGATACGGAAGGGAAATTGCGCGCAGTAGTGGAAAGTCGCTACCTCGGTGAACTACCGCCAGCCGAAATGGCCAAGGTGTACTTTGACGCAAAGCGTGTATCCAAGTTCGATTCGGCAACGCTCAAGCGTTACCTTAGTTTCGCGGATGCCACATCAACCGTGACTGCAACTCAAAGCACGATGACTGCCAATTGGACCACGTCGGCAGATGCCTGGGGCGCCGACCGCATCATGGTGTATTCAGAAGTGCTAAGGGCAGAGACGGGTACGGGTATTGCCAACGTTACCGGCTCAAAGGTCAGTAGTCTGTGGACCTCGGACAATACCACTGCCACTGAACTCAATGCAATTCCTGGAACCAATTTTTATTGGTGGAATTCTGGCTTTGCCAAGCCGACGGGGACTACGACCTGTTCTGGCAGTTCTTTAATCAGTACCACGGGTGTGAATGTGGGCCGGTCCACCATCAGTTTGCCTGGCAGCGCGATTGAAAGTCCGTACTACGGAAGCGACCAACTCAATAGCGCCTGTATTGCCGCGACGGGGTCCACCACGACCAAAGCGTATTTGTACCGGGAGTTGGGAACGCGTACCTATACCGACAGTAACGTCAGGCTTTTTGCGTACACAGCCAATAAGGTACTGCGTAATTAATCCTTAAGTAATAGCAAAGTGCAAAAAAACCGCTCTTCGGAGCGGTTTTTTTTGGTCTCGCAGGCTCCAATTAGCGGTCGCTCACCCCTTAGCGCTGCCCCATCCGTACCAAACGCCCCGGCCTAGCTCCGCTAATCTCCCCTGCCTGAATCACCGCCTGTCCTGCCACCCAAGTCCCGATGTAACCCACCGCCTTTTGTAAAAAGCGTTTTCCGCCTGCCGGCAGGTCGCGCACCAGTTGGGGCATGCCTACGCTTAGGCGGGCCGGATCAATCAGGTTGAAGTCGGCGCGCAGGCCGGGCTGTATCAGGCCCCGGTCATTTAGGCCCAGGTAGCGGGCGTTGCGACTGGTCATCATCTCCACGATGCGTTCCAGGGGCAGGCGTTCTTTGGCGCGGCCCAGCACCCAGTGGCTGAGCATGAAGGTGGAAAAACTGGCGTCGCAAATCGTGCCCACATGCGCACCGGCGTCGCCCAGTCCGAACAGGGCGCGCGGGTGTTGCAGCATGGCGTGCACCGTGTCTAAGGAACCCTGGTTGTAATTGAAGATGGGGAAGTAAATCAGCTGCCCACCATCACCTTCGCACAAATAATCGTACATGGCCTCCAGCGCCGTGCTGCCTCGCTGCTTGGCGCGCACCAAAAAGCTTTGCATCACATCGGGCTCATAGTCCAAGCGTGCATCCAACGCAAACATGCGCCCGGCGATCAGCTCAATGCGCGCGAGCAGCAAATCCACCAGCGGCGGTATGGGCGTTCCGTCGCCGGCCAGACGTTCGGATTTTTCGGACAGGATGCGCGCTTTGCGGGCTGGTTCGCGTAAGGCTTTGGCGCGCTCCGCCAAGGGCAGGGCGGCTACTTCTTTGTAGCCGGGGAAACCCATAAACGGATGGAAGCTCGCGTCCAGCCCGTTGATCACGCCGATACCACGCGCAGCCGCTTGCAGGTACAGCGGCAGGCCTTGCGCTACGGCCGCTTCTACCCGCTTTTGAATCTGCAGGTATTGCTCGCCGCCCGGGTCGCGTTGCAGCCAGGTCATGGACAGGGGGCGTCCGCTGGCCTGGGCCAGTAGCTCCACCAAATCAAACTCGGCGTCAAAGCCTTGCGGGCCTTGCATCAGGTCAAAGTCGCTGACCACTTGCACCACGCCATGGCCCAGGCCTTCGAAGGCTTGGCCCAGACCGCGTAACTCTGCGCTGCTGGCGATGGAAGCCGGTGTGTCATGGCCCTCGGCGGTGCGGTGGTTGTCCGAGCGACCGGTGGAAAAGCCTGCCGCCCCAGCTTGCAAAGCGCTGCGCAAATGCGCGCGCATAGCGGCAACATCGGCATCGGTAGCCGCTTCGCGTGCTTCGGCGCGCGCGCCCATCACCAACATGCGCAGCGGGTCGTGCGGCACCATGGTCAAAAAGTCCAGGCTGTGCGGCATCGCGTCCAGCGCGTCCATGTACTGGCTAAAACTCTCCCAGGAAAAGCGCACGCCTTCGCGCAGCGCCACGCCCGGGATGTCTTCCACACCTTCCATGAGCTTGATCAACCGGTCCTCGCTGCCCGGCCGCAGCGGCGCAAAGCCGACGCCGCAGTTACCCATGAGCAGCGTGGTCACGCCATGGTGGATGCTGGGGCTAAAGGTCTCGTCCCAGGTGGCCTGGCCGTCATAATGGGTGTGTATGTCTATAAAGCCCGGCGTCAGCCAGGCGCCTGCTGCGTCCAGGGTTTCGTGCGCCGCGCTGCTGATGCTGCCCACCTGCGCGATGCGCCCGTCCTTGATGCCCACATCGGCGACAAAGGGCTCACCGCCGCTGCCATCGACCACGGTGGCGCCACGGATCATTAGGTCAAGCATGTTCGTTTCCTTGAATTGCCATGCGATCTGCGCGCCGCCAAAACAGAGCCAGTGACATGCCGCTCACAATATGCCAGATGCCCCACAGGCTGGCGATGATGACCATGCCCAAATCGGCGTTGAACTGCACCGCAATAATGCCCAGCGCTAAACCGGCGTTTTGCATGCCGCCTTCGATGGTGACGGCGCGCCGGTCTGCCGTGGCCAGGCCCATGGCGCCGCTGCTCAGCCAGCCCATGAGCAGGCCGCAGGCGTTGTGGGCCACCACCAGGCCCAGCGTGGGCAATAGCCCCAGCGTCAGCAGTTGCCGCTCTTTGATCAGGCCCAGCACGATAAAAGCCAACAGCGCTACCAGCGAAAAATTGCCCAGCGGTTTGCGGATACGAGCGCTCAGGGCGGGCAGGCGCCGTGTCAGCGTCAAGCCCAGCGCCAGGGGTAGGGCCAGCAAGGCAAACAGGCTGATCCAAATATCCGAGGGGTCGATGTTCAGGGTCTGCAGCCACCCGGCGGTGGCCGGGTTGGTGGCCACCATCCAGCTAAAGTTGAATGGCGTGGCGAACAGCGCAGTCAGGCTAGCCACTGCCGAGATACTGACCGATAGCGCCGTGTTGCCGCGCCCGAAATGCGTCACCACATTGCTCAGGCTGCCGCCTGGGCAGGCGGCCACCAAAATCATTGCCGCTTCCACATTGGGGGGCAAATCCAGGACCAGCGTGGCGGCCCAGGTGGCTACCGGCAGCAATATGAACTGGGGAATTAAACCGACGATCACCGCCTTGGGGCTACGCGCCACGCGCAAAAAATCGTCCAGCTGTAATTCCAAAGCGACTGAAAAAACCATGGTGGCTAGCACCAGGCTCAGGACAAGTTGTTGTGTCGTCATCGGGCGTTCCTTGGTGGCTCGGTGGAAGCTGGCATGGTGCCCGTTTGCGCGGGCTCAGGCCAGGCGCTGGCGGTGCAGCGCAATCTCTTGCAAGACCCGTTCGGGCGCCGTGCCGCCAATCGTGTTGCGTGCGTTCAGTGAGCCTTGCAGGCTCAGGCAGTCAAACACATCAGCTTCTATCGCTGGATGGAAACTTTGCAGCGTGGCCAGCGGCAGTTCGGACAAGTCTTTGCCCGCCGCCTGCGCGCTTTTGACGGCGTGGGCCACCACTTCGTGCGCGTCCCTGAAGGCCAGGCCTTTTTTCACTAGGTAGTCGGCCAGGTCGGTGGCGGTGGCGTAGCCGCGTGCGGCGGCGCTGCGCATGGCTTCGGGGTTTACCGTCAGCCCGCCGGTCAACTGGCCAGTCTGCGGGTCGGGCTGGCCGCCAATCATTTCGGCAAAGATGCGCAGCGTGTCGGTCAGCGTGTCCACCGTGTCAAACAGCGGCTCTTTGTCTTCCTGGTTGTCTTTGTTATAGGCCAAGGGCTGGCCTTTCATCAGGGCGAGCAAGCCCATCAGGTGGCCAAGCACCCGGCCGGTTTTGCCGCGCGCCAGCTCGGGCACGTCCGGATTTTTTTTCTGCGGCATGATGGAGCTGCCGGTAGTAAAGCGGTCGGCCAGGCGGATAAAGCCAAAGTTTTGGCTCATCCACAGCACCAGCTCTTCGCTCAGGCGGCTGATGTGGACCATGCAAATACTGGCGGCTGCGGTAAATTCGATCGCAAAGTCGCGGTCGCTGACGGCGTCCAGGCTGTTGCGGCAGAGCTGGGGCACACCTTGCGCGTCCACCATGCCCAGGCTGCGCGCCACGCGCTCGCGGTCCAGCGGGTAGCTGGTGCCCGCCAGCGCCGCGCTACCCAGGGGCAGGCGGTTGGTGCGGGCGCGCACTTCGCGCATGCGCTCGGCGTCGCGGGCAAACATTTCCACATAGGCCAGCAAATGGTGCGCGAAGCTTACTGGCTGGGCTACTTGCAAATGCGTAAATCCGGGCAAGATGGTTTGCGTGTGCCGCGCCGCGACGTCTAGCAGGGCTTTTTGCAGGGCGGCCAACAACTCGGCTATCAAGTCCAACTCGTCACGCAACCACAGGCGCACGTCGGTGGCCACCTGGTCATTGCGGCTGCGCCCGGTGTGCAGGCGCTTGCCGGCATCGCCCACCAATTGCGTCAGGCGCGCCTCGATGTTCAAGTGCACGTCCTCCAGGTCCAGCTTCCACTCAAAGCTACCGGCCTGAATGTCGGCCCCGATCTGCGCCATGCCGCGCTGGATGTCGGCCAGGTCCTGCGCGCTGATGATGCCCTGTGCCGCCAGCATGTCCGCATGCGCCAGGCTGCCCCGGATGTCGGCCTGCCACAGCCGCTTGTCAAAGAAGACGCTCGAGGTATAGCGCTTTACCAACTCGCTCATCGGTTCAGAAAACAGCGCCGACCAGGCTTGGGCTTTTTTATCGAGTTGGTTTGTCATGCGGGGATTTTATCGGGGGGCTGCCGCTCGCCAGATTTGCGCTTTTGGCTAGCGCAAACCTAACCGGTATTGCGCAAACCTGCCGCGATCCCGTTAATCGAGATGTGGATACCGCGCTGCACCCTTTCGTCACTCTGCCCGGCGCGGTAGCGGCGTACCAGTTCGACTTGGAGGTGGTGCAAGGGGTCGATATAGGGGAAGCGGTGGTGGATGGAGCGTTGCAGGCTGGGGTTGGTGGCCAGGCGTTGCTTATGGCCGGTGATCAGGCTCAGGGCATCGGCGGTGTGGTGCCATTCCTGTTCGATGGCGCTAAAAATTTTGCGGCGTAGGCGCGTATCGGCCACCAGTTCGCTGTAGCGCGCGGCCAGGGCCATATCGCTCTTGGCTATCACCATGTCCATATTGGAGAGCAGGGTCTGGAAAAACGGCCATTGGCGCTGCATTTTTTGTAACAGGGCGGTCCGCTCTTTGGCTTGCGCCGCACTGTGCTCACCGGCTGCGCCATGAATAAAGGCATGCACCGCTGAGCCAAAGCCAAACCAGCCCGGCAGCGTCAGGCGACACTGGCCCCAGCTAAAGCCCCAGGGAATGGCGCGCAGATCTTCAATTGCTTGCGTAGATTTGCGGGAGGCCGGACGTGAGCCGATATTGAGTTCGGTGATTTCGCGCAGCGGCGTGGCGCTGAAAAAATAGTCGGCAAAGCCTGGTGTTTCATAAACCAGGGCCCGGTAGGCCGCCATGCTGTGGGCGGACAATTCGTGCGCGGCAGCCAAAAAAGTTTTGCTCGCCGGCTTGGTCGCTTGCAGCAGCGTGGCTTCCAGTGTGGCGGCGACCAGGGTTTCCAGGTTGCGCCGGCCGATTTCGGGGTTGGCGTATTTGGAGCCTATGACTTCGCCTTGCTCGGTCAGGCGAATTTGCCCGCGTACCGTGCCCGGCGGTTGCGCCAGGATGGCTTGGTAGCTGGGGCCGCCGCCGCGCCCCACGGTGCCGCCGCGCCCGTGGAACATGCGCAGGCGCGTAGGGTGGCCGCTGGCGCCCAGTTCGTCAAACACTTCGACCAGTGCGATTTCCGCCCGGTACAGCTCCCAATTGCTGGTGAAGATGCCGCCGTCTTTGTTGCTGTCCGAGTAGCCCAGCATGATGTCTTGCTCGCCGCCGCTGCGCTGGATCAGCGCGGCCACGCCCGGCAGGGCGTAAAAGTCGCGCATGATGGGCGCGGCATTGCGCAAGTCTTCGATGGTTTCAAACAAGGGCACCACGATCAGGTCGCATACTGCGTCCACGTCCAAAGTGCCGCGCAATAGGCCAGCCTCTTTTTGCAGCAGCAATACTTCGAGCAAATCGCTGACGCTTTCGGTGTGGCTGATGATGTAGTGGCGGATGGCCTCTTGGCCAAAGCGCTCGCGCATGACGCGGGCCATGGCAAAAATGGCTTGTTCGTCCTTGGTGTGCGCGCAGTAGTGGGCGCCGTGCACCTGGAGCGAACGCGCATCTTGCAAAAGCCCTAGCAGCAGCTTGCGTTTTTCGGCCTCAGACAAGGCGCTGTAATTCTGGTGCACACGCGCCACGCGCAGCAGTTCGGCCACCACTTCTTCGTGTTTGTCCGAGCTTTGGCGCAAGTCCACAGTCGCTAAGTGAAAGCCGAAAACTTCGGCAGCGCGGATCAGCGGGTGCAAGCGCTGTGCGCTCAAGGCGCCGGCATGCTTAGCCAGCAGCGAGGCTTCGATGGTGCGCAAGTCCTGCACAAACTCTTGGGGTCGGGTGTAGGGGTCTTGCGCAGCGACGGCGTGGCGTGTGGCCTCGGTGCCCGTCAGGTGCTGCAAGGTGGCGGCCAGGCGCGCATACATGCCTATCAGCGCGCGGCGGTAGGGCTCGTCACGGCGGTGCGGGCTCTGGTCGGGGCTGCGTTCGGCCAGGGCTTGCATGTCGGGGCTGCATTGCGTCAGGATGGCCGAGAGTGATAACTCGCCACCCAGGTAATGCACTTCGGTCAGGTAATGGCGCAGCGCGACTTCGCTTTGGCGCCGCAGCGCGTAGTCCAGGGTCTGTGCGCTGACATTGGGGTTACCGTCGCGGTCGCCGCCGATCCATTGGCCCATGCGCAAGAAAGTGTGCGGCACGCGCTGGCCTAGCATCTGCTCCATGCTGGCGTAGAGCTTGGGGATTTCGCGCAGGAAAGTGGTTTCGTAATAGCTTAACGCGTTTTCGATTTCATCGGCCACGCTGAGCTTGCTGTGACGCAGCAGGCGGGTTTGCCATAGTTGCATGACGCGGGCTCGCATCTGGGCTTCGTTGGCGGCCAACTCACGCGTGGCCAGCGCGTCGGTGCGCCCGCTGGCATCGGTGCCCAAGCGCTTGATATCGTCGCGCGCGGCCAGCAATTGGGCGATGGCGCGCTCGGCGTCCAAAATACTTTTACGCTGCACCTCGGTCGGGTGTGCGGTGAGCACCGGCGAGATAAAGCTCTGCGCCAGGCTCTGCGCCACCGCTTTGGCGCCTATGCCGCCTTCGCGCAGTCGGGCCAGCGCTACTTCCAGGCTGCCTTCCTGGACATCGCCCGCGCGCTCATGGATGGCGCGGCGCCGGATGTGGTGCCGGTCCTCGGCCAAATTGGCCAGATGGCTGAAGTAGGTGAAGGCGCGGATGACGCTGACCGTCTGCGCTGCGCCCAGACCTTTGAGCAGTTTTTTCAGTGCCTTGTCGGCTGCATGGTCCGCGTCGCGCCTGAAGGCCACCGACAAGCGGCGCACCTGCTCTACCAATTCGAAGGCCTGCACGCCGTCGTGCTCGCGAATCACGTCGCCCAAAATGCGCCCGAGCAGACGGATATCTTCAAGCAGCGGGCGTTCGCTGTTTTTGCGCTGGCTAGTGGTGGCGGGTTGGGTGGGCATACGGGCGGGTCTGCGGTGTAGCGTAGGGGTGGGGAGGCTGTTCCCTGCGCATGCTAGCATCCCAAGTGGCGTTTAAGCCCTCCATTGTTTACCTATAGGTTACGACTTTGCACCACTTCACTATTGCCACCCGCGAGAGCCGTTTAGCCCTGTGGCAGGCTGAGCATGTACAAGCGCTTTTACAGGCGCAAGGCCACCAGGTCAGCCTCTTGGGCATGACGACCAAGGGTGATCAAATTTTGGATCGGTCTTTGAGCAAAGTGGGCGGCAAAGGTTTGTTTGTCAAAGAACTGGAAACCGCACTAGAAGAAGGGCGCGCCGATTTGGCAGTGCATTCGCTCAAAGACGTGCCGATGGAGTTGCCGCCCGGTTTTGTGTTGGCTTGTGTGATGGAGCGCGAAGACCCGCGCGATGCCTGGGTATCCAACACCTTTCCCACGATTGACGCTTTGCCGCACGGCGCAGTGGTCGGTACCTCTAGCTTGCGGCGCGTGGCCCTGCTGCGCGCCATCCGCCCGGACCTGAAAATTGAGGCCCTGCGCGGCAATTTGGATACGCGTTTGCGCAAGCTGGACGAAGGTCTGTACGACGGCATCATCCTGGCCGCCGCCGGGCTCAAGCGCTTGGGGCTGGCATCGCGCATTGCCCAGGTGTTTGAACCGGCGCAGATGTTGCCTGCTGCCGGGCAGGGTGCTTTGGGCATTGAAATCCCTCTTGGCCGGGACGATGTGGCGCAGGCACTGGCGCATTTGCTGCACCCACCCACTTTTTTGGCGGTATCGGCCGAGCGCATGGTTAGCCGCTTAATGGGCGGCAGTTGCTCCATGCCTTTGGCAGCGCATGCCACTTTTTCTGGCGATCGCCTAAATCTACATGCCGCCTGGGGTGACCCCGAGGGCGTGCAGCCGCTGGTGCAGGTCAATGGCCAGGCCACCGTCCACACCACGGCCCAGGCCGAAGCACTGGGCACCCAGGTGGCGCAGGCGCTGCAGGCCGGCGTAGCCAAGAACGCAAATTGATGGCCGCACCTGCGCTGCGCGCCATCATTACCCGCCCCGGCCAAGAAGCCGATGCCTGGGTTGGCCAAATAGAGCACCACGGGATCAGCGCGCTGGCCTTGCCAATGATCGAGATCGTGGCTGTGCCCGATCGCACACTGCTGATACAAAGTTGGAAGGATTTGGCCAAGTACGACGCCTTGATGTTTGTTAGTAGCAATGCAGCCAGCCATTTTTTTGCGGCGCGGCCAGCCGATATCGTCAGTTTGTGGGCCTTGGGAGCCAAGGCACCGCGCGCTTGGGTCACCGGACCCGGCAGCCGTGCGGCATTGCTGGCGCAAGGGGTGCAGGCAACGCGCATTGATATGCCTGCGCCTACCGCCCAAAGTCTGGACTCCGAAGCCTTGTGGTTGCAAGTGGAGTCGCAAATACAGGCGGGTACCCGCATCCTCATCGTGCGGGGCGACAAGGCCAGCGAATCGGCCGATGGCCTTGCCGCTAGCGGCGCCAAGGGGCAAGGGCGCGACTGGCTGGCTGTGCAGTTGCAAGCCCGCGGCGCGCAAGTGGACTACGTGGTGGCCTATGCGCGCAGACCGCCCCAGTGGACGGCGGCGCAGCGTGCCATCGTGGCGCAATCGCTGCTAGGCAAGGACGTATGGGTCTGGAGCAGCGCTGAGGCGCTGGGCAATTTGCTGGCGGCCTTTCCGGGTCAGACCTGGGCCGGGGCCAAGGCGGTGGCCACGCATGCGCGCATTGCCCAAGCGGCGCGCCTGGCTGGTTTTGGCAAGGTGGCGCTGGCCAGGCCGGGCCTGGCCGCCCTGTGCGCGTCGATAGAATCATTGGCATGAACCGCGCCGCCGACGAAGTACCTCCACCTGAACCGGTAGCGCCTGTACCCTCGCCATTGCCACCTTCGGATCAGCCCGTATGGTGGCTGTATCTCAGTGCATTGATGGCCTTTGTTGCGCTGGTCGCCTGTGTACTCTTATGGCAAAAAGTACAAGCCATGCAGGAAAACCTGGCGCGCCAAAGTGCCGATGCGGTGGGCCAAAGCACCGATGCGAAATCCACGGCGCACCAAGCGCGTGATTTGGCGATGGAGACCGCCGCCAAGCTGGCCGTTACTGACGCCAAACTGACTGAAGTGGCGCTGCAACGCGCGCAGGTGGAAGAACTGATTCAAAGCCTCTCGCGCTCGCGCGATGAAAACCTGGTGGTCGATATTGAAGCTGCGCTGCGCCTGGCGCAACAACAGGCGCAACTGACCGGCAGCATCGAGCCCTTGGCCTCGGCGCTGAAGATGGCCGATGTGCGCTTGGGGCGCGCTGCGCAACCGCGCTTGGCCCCGCTGCAACGCGCCATTGCCCGCGATATGGCGCGGGTGCAAAACACGCCGCTGTCGGACACGCCGGCTTTGCTGCTACAACTGGACGAACTGGTCTTGTTAGCCGATGACTTGCCCCTGGCCAATGCCGTGGGACTGGTGCCGCCGCCGGACTCGCTGGCTCGCAAGCCCAAGGAAGCGGTCGGCGACTGGTGGTTACGCCTGTTGGCGGTGCTGCGCGAAGAAGTCAAAAGCCTGGTACGCGTCAGCAAAATCACCGAGCCCGAGGCTGCACTCTTATCACCTGAGCAATCCTTTTTTGTGCGCGAAAATTTCAAGCTGCGCATTCTCAATGCGCGCTTGGGCTTGATGGCGCGCCAGATCGGACCGGCACGCGCCGATGTGGCCAATGCCAACGAAAGCCTGACGCGCTACTTTGCACCGCAGTCGCGCAAGACGCAAACGGCCGCAGCGCTCTTGCAGCAAGTGCAAACCAAGATGCGTACCTTGGACGTGCCCCGGGTGGACGAGACCTTGGCGGCGCTGTCTACTGCGGCTGCGGGGCGCTGAGGTGGTACGCGCTGTTTTGTGGCTGCTGGCTTTGTTCGGCGTGGCCGTTGGCAGCGCATTGTTTGCTGCGAGCAACCCCGGCACGGTGACTTTGTTCTGGCCGCCTTACCGGGTGGACTTGTCGCTGAACTTGGTGCTGCTGGTTTTGCTGGCGCTGTTTGTGGTGGTCCACCTTGCGCTGGGCGCCTTGGAAACTTTTGCCGGCATTCCGGGGCAGGCGCGGCGCTGGCGCTTGCAACAAAAAGAGCGTTGGGTACAAAGCTCGCTGGTCGATGCCTTGGCGCATTTGGTGGCGGGTCGCTTTGTGCGGGCCCGCAAAGCGGCTGAGTATGCGCTTGCCATGCACACGCGCGAGGATGCGAAAGATGAATCGCAGGGCCGCAGTCTGCGTATTCAAGCCATTTTGCATTTGGTAGCTGCAGAGAGCGCGCATGCCGTGCAAGACCATAGCCTGCGTGACCAACATTTCCAGCAGGCGACTGATTTGTTGAATATTCCGGAAGTCAGTGCCACGCAGGAAGGCTTTTATATGCGTGCCGCGCGTTGGGCCTTGGACGATCACGATGCACCGGCTGCCGCGCAGTGGTTAGAGCGCCTGCCCCAGGGCGCTGCCCGGCGCACCTTGGCGCTGCGATTGCGCTTTCGGGTGGCCCGTATGCAGGGCGAAAACGCGGTGGCTTTGGAAACGTTGCGCTTGCTGGTCAAACACCGCGCGATCTCGAGCGGCAATGGCGCCAGCGTCTCGCAGGCGCTGGCGCTTGAACTTCTGCATGCAGGCCAGGACACCGGTCAGATATTGACCGCTTGGGATTTTCTGGACGACGGGGAGCGTACCTTGACCGATGTGGCCCTGGGTATGGCCAAGCATTGGTTGGCCAAGGGAGGGGACGCTGCCCAATCGCGCCAATGGCTGCTACCAGTTTGGGAACGCATGGTGCAGGACCCCAAGGCCCTAAGCTCCTTGCAGCGTATGCGATTGGTACGCTGTCTGGAAGCCGGTCTGCTAACCCAGCACGAGGCCCCGGATGTGAAGTGGGTCTCGCGCATCGAGTCTGCCCAGCAAAGCCAGGCGCGCGATCCACTCTTGCAATACCTGGGCGCTGTGATGTGCGTGCGTTTGAGTTTGTGGGGCAAGGCACAGCATTTGCTGCGCCAATGCATAGCGACCAGTCCCGATCCGGAGATCAAGGGCGACGCCCAGCGCATTCTTGCTTCGCTGGAACAACGAAAAGCTTAGCTAGGCGCAATACCTTCTGCCGGCTTTTGCGCCGTCTGGAATCGCAAAAAATAAAGGGCACCGAAGTGCCCTTTGTCCCTTGCCGGCGAGAAAGCGGCCACGGGTCGCGCTTTCGCCTCGTTTTAGGCGATAGGCAGTTGCATTTGGCCTAAGTCGCGCTTGGTCTCTACCAATACCAGCGGCGCATCTTCCAACACCACTGGCGCAGGACGCTCGCGCGGCACATGCACCGCAGCGGCTTCTGCGGCAATAGCGGCTTGCACCGCAGCGATTTTTTGTGGGTCCGAGTTCACCCATTGCAAACCTGAGCTTTGGGCCACGGTTTGCAAGCTTTCAAGCGGCAACACAAAGGCACTCACTGCTGGCATGACCGGTGCAGCAGGGGCTGCGGGGGCTGGAGCCGCCGGTGCTGCAGCGCGCATGGCTGGCGCTGCAGCCTGCGGCGTTGCCTGGCGCTGCGCTACTGCTTGAGGAACTGCCTCTGGCTGCGCGCTAGGCTGTGCAATCGCGTCCGCTTGCTCCGTGGTGTGAGTAGCCGCATCGGCATGCGCCGCCACGGGGGCTGGTGCCGCACTGGGCGCTGGCGTCGCTTGCGTGAAATAGGAACGCACCGGCGCCTGGTCGTCTTCGCTTGCGCGCTCGGGCTGGCGCATCTCGAAGTTGCTTGGCGTTTGCTCTTCCTGTTTATCCCCGTCGGCACCACGGCCGCCACGCGGGCCGCGCTCGCGGCCATAGCGGTCACGCGATCGGCGGCCATTGCTGTCCCGGCCTTCCGCGTTTTCAGGTGCTGCGCCTTCAGACGGTGCTTGCCCGTTGGCTTCATCCTGGCCTTGCGCTGCCGCAATCGGGTTGCCTGCTTCGTCTAAACGGGGGCCACGGTCATTGCGACGACCCCGGCCGCCGCGGCTGCGTCCACCTTCACGGACTTCACGCGCACCGGTTTCACGCCCCGCGTTGTCATTGCCAGGGGTGTCAGTTGGCAAGCCTGCGTCGCCCGCCCGGTCAGATTGGCGTTCACCGCCCTCAGCGCGTTCGCTGCGTTCACCACGTTCACTGTTGCGTCCGCCGCGTCCGCCGCGTGCGGGACGCGCACTTTCGGCGCCGTTCGCGTCTAGGTTCACAGCCTGGGCGTTGTCGCCCGCTGCCAGGGGCTTTCCTTCGGCATCAAAACGCTCGCGCTGGCTGGCGCGTTCACTGCTGCGTTCGCCACCACGTCCGCCGCGTCCGCCACGGCTATTGCGTCCTTCGCCACGGCCCTCGCTGCGTCCATCGGCTCGGGCCTCGCCACGGCCTTCGCCGCGCGCGCCACGTCCTTGGCCGTCGCGACCACCCTCGCGCGGGGGGCGGCCTTCACGCCGCTCGTCGGCTTTGGGTGCGGCGGGCTTGCTGTCTGCCGGGGCGGGCGCCGGGGCAGCGAACAAACTCTTGACCCAGGAGAAAAAGCCTTGTTGGGCTGCAGGTGCCGCAGGTGCTGGCGCAGCAGGTGCGGTGCGCGTTGGTGCTGCGGCTTTGGGCGGCGCTTGGGGGCGCGGCGCCGCTTGGGGAGCAGGTGCATCGGGCAAGACGCCTTTGATCACCGGGGTTTGCTTGTTGGTTGGCTCTTGTGAGCGGCGGGTTACCGAGGTGGGGTCCTCGATGGTGTCCGCCATTTTGTAGCTCGCCTCGATGTGGTCCAGTCGCGGGTCGTCGTGCTTTAAGCGTTCGAGCTTGTAGTTGGGCGTTTCCAGCGTTTTGTTGGGCACCATCAGCACGTTGATGCGCTGTTTGAGTTCGATCTTGGCGATCTCGGTGCGCTTTTCATTAAGCAGGAAGGAGGCCACTTCCACCGGCACCTGGCACAGCACCGAAGCCGTGTTGTCCTTGAGCGACTCCTCTTGGATGATGCGCAAAATTTGCAGCGCGCTCGATTCGGTATCCCGGATATGGCCCGAACCTCCGCAGCGCGGGCAGGGGATGGAGGCGCCTTCGGACAGGGCCGGGCGCAAGCGCTGGCGGCTCATTTCCATCAGGCCGAATTTGCTGATGGTGCCAAATTGCACGCGGGCGCGGTCCTGGCGCAGTGCGTCGCGCAAGCGGCTTTCCACTTCGCGGCGGTTGCGGCTTTCTTCCATGTCGATAAAGTCGATCACGATCAGGCCGCCTAAGTCGCGCAATCGCATTTGGCGCGCTACTTCGTCAGCAGCTTCCAAGTTGGTGCGGGTGGCGGTTTCTTCGATGTCGCCGCCTTTGATGGCGCGTGCCGAGTTCACGTCCACGCTGACCAGCGCTTCGGTATGGTCGATCACGATAGCGCCGCCGCTGGGCAGTTGCACGGTGCGTGCATAGGCCGATTCGATCTGGTGCTCGATTTGAAAACGGCTGAACAAGGGTGCATCGTCACGGTAGCGCTTCACGCGGGCCGCATGCTCGGGCATGACGTGGGCCATGAACTGCTGGGCTTGTTCATACACATCGTCGGTATCGATCAGGATGTCGCCGATGTCGTGGTTGAAATAGTCGCGGATGGCGCGGATGACCAGGCTCGATTCCTGGTAAATCAGGAAAGCGCCTTTGCCGCTTTTGGCTGCGCCGTCGATGGTGTTCCAAAGTTTGAGCAGGTAGTTCAAGTCCCATTGCAACTCGGGCGCACTGCGGCCGATGCCGGCGGTGCGGGCGATGATGCTCATGCCGTTGGGGTATTCGAGCTGGTCCAGGGCCTCTTTCAAGTCCGAACGGTCCTCACCCTCGATGCGCCGGCTCACGCCACCGCCACGGGGGTTGTTAGGCATTAAAACCACATAGCGGCCAGCCAGGGAGACATAGGTCGTCAGGGCTGCGCCCTTGTTGCCGCGCTCTTCTTTTTCCACCTGGACCA
>CAMBFO010000039.1 GCA_945865675.1 Comamonas sp. lk | reverse complement strand
CTGCGCAGCCGCACCACATGGGCGCCGGGGGCAAGTTGCGTTTCAAAAAGCAGGCTCACGTGGTAAATCTGGCGCTTGATGGTGTTGCGGGTGACGGCGCGTTTGGCCCAGCGTTTGGGTACCAGCGCGCCGACGGCGGGGCGCTCTAGCGCGAGGCCTTTGTCAAAAACGGTGCTTCCAGGGGCTGGTCTCTGGGGGAGCAGGGCCGCATCGAAGCTGCAAAAGTGCAGCACGAAGTGATGGCTCCGGGCTTGCACCGTGCCGGCCATCGCCGCCTGGAATTGGGCGCGGGTGCGCAGTCCTTGCACTTGTCAGCCCGGCGCCGCGGCGCGTACCGCTTAGACAGCCAGGCGTTTACGGCCTTTGGCGCGACGGGCGTTGATTACGGCGCGGCCGCCACGGGTTTTCATGCGAACCAAGAAGCCATGGGTGCGGGCGCGGCGGATTTTGGAGGGCTGGTAAGTGCGTTTCATTTGGATTTCCTGACAGAGCGAACCCGGCACTTGCGTCTTTACTTCAAAGAGACCAACTCTCCAAAGCAGACTCGCCGGCAAAATTCCCCAAGGGATTTTTAGGGAAAGCCTAGGATTATCGCAAATTTCCGGCGCCAAGCCAAGTGCATCCCCTGATGCCTGCCTTGAGCGCGAGCGCGGGGGCCTGAACAAGATATTGTTTTTAACTGCAATTTTCGCAAAATTCACGACCCAAGGCGCTTGCTTGCGGTTAGCATAGGGGCGCTGGGAAGGCGATCCGCTTTTGTGGATAAGTGTTTGATAATTGGTCGAACCAGCCTCACACTCCCCTTTTTATCCACAGACTGACAGCGTTCATGATTGAAGATTATTTGCCCTATGGCGATGCCGCGCCCACGGGCGATGCGGGTCAGGCCTTGTGGCATGCGTGCATGGAAAAAATGGCGATGGACATGCCCGAGCAGCAGTTCAATACCTGGCTCAAGCCCTTGACGGCCCATGTATCCGAAGACTTCAGCAAAGTTCAGGTCATCGTGGCCAACCGGTTCAAGCTGGACTGGGTCCGCGCCCAGTACTTGGCCCCTATGGCCGCAGTGCTCGAGCGCCTGTGTGGCCAGCCGGTGCAGGTGGAGTTGATGATCAGCCAGCGGGAGGCGCCGCCCCGCCAGGAGCTTTCCGCGCGCAGCCCCGCGGTGCGCGCCCAGGGCGGCGACAGTCCGGCTGGCGTGGCCCCGCCCGAGGCGCCCAAAAACCGCCTCAACAGCATGCTCAACTTTGATAACCTGGTCGAAGGCAGCGCCAACCGCATGGCGCGTGCCGCGGCCATGCATGTCGCCACCACGCCCGGACATCTATACAACCCATTGTTTATCTACGGCGGCGTGGGCCTGGGCAAGACACATTTGATGCACGCCGCAGGCAATCGCTTGCTCGCTGACAAGCCAGGAGCCAAGGTTTTGTACATCCACGCCGAGCAATTTGTGTCTGATGTGGTCAAGGCCTACCAGCGTAAAACTTTTGACGAATTCAAGGACAAATACCATTCCCTGGACTTGCTGCTCATAGACGACGTGCAGTTTTTTGCCAATAAAGAGCGCACCCAGGAAGAGTTTTTCAATGCTTTTGAGGCTTTGCTGGCGAAAAAATCCCACATCGTGATGACGAGCGACACCTATCCCAAGGGCCTGACCGACATCCACGAACGCCTGGTTTCGCGCTTTGATTCCGGCCTGACGGTAGCCATCGAGCCGCCCGAATTAGAGATGCGGGTGGCGATTTTGATCAACAAAGCGCGCGCCGAGGGCGCGGAAATGCCCGAGGAAGTGGCTTTTTTCATCGCCAAAAATGTGCGCTCCAATGTTCGCGAGCTGGAGGGCGCTTTGCGCAAATGCCTGGCGTATTCGCGCTTTAACCAGAAGGAGATTTCCATCCCGCTGGCGCGCGAAGCCTTAAGAGATCTGCTGTCTATCCAAAATCGTCAGATATCTGTGGAAAACATTCAAAAAACCGTGGCCGACTATTACAAAATCAAGGTCGCGGACATGTATTCCAAGAAGCGCCCGGCCAGCATTGCCCGGCCGCGCCAGATTGCCATGTACCTGGCCAAAGAGCTGACGCAGAAAAGCCTGCCCGAGATTGGTGAGCTATTTGGCGGGCGGGACCACACCACGGTGCTGCACGCAGTGCGCAAAATCAGCCTCGAACGCCAGCAGGCGACGGAATTGAACCAGCAACTGCACGTTTTGGAGCAAACCCTCAAAGGCTGAGATAAAAGTGCCTTTCTCAACGGAAAACAGGCCAATAAGCAGCGAAAATAGCGGGTGCTGCACGTTTGCGCTTGCCAGCCGGTAAATAGACAGAAATTTGGAGTCCTACATGATCGTTTTGAAAGCCACGCAAGACCAAGTGTTGTCCGTGTTGCAATCGGTGGCCGGCATCGTCGAACGTCGCCACACCTTACCCATTCTTGCCAATGTGCTGGTGCGCAAAACCGGCTCTAGTCTGCAATTGACCACCAGCGACCTGGAAATCCAGATCCGCACCAGCGCGGAGCTTGGCGGCGATGCCGCTGACTTCAGCACCACCATAGGTGCGCGCAAGCTGATCGATATTTTGCGCACCATGCCCGCCGACCAGACCGTGTCCCTGGAAGCTAGCCAAAGCAAAATCATCCTCAAAGGTGGCAAAAGTAAGTTCACTTTGCAAACCCTGCCCGCGGAAGACTTTCCGTTGGTGCAAGAGTCGCCCAGTTTTGGCCCGGTTTTCAGCGTGCCGCAAAAAACCCTTAAAAACCTGCTGAGCCAAGTCTCGTTCGCTATGGCTGTGCACGATATCCGCTACTACCTCAACGGCATTTTGTTCGTCGCCGAAGGCAAGCAACTGAGCCTGGTCGCCACCGACGGCCACCGTTTGGCTTTTGCCTCGGCCACGCTGGATGTGGAAGTGCCCAAGCAGGAAGTCATCTTGCCGCGCAAAACCGTAATCGAGTTGCAGCGCCTGCTCTCGGATGCCGAAGGCGCCATCGATATGCAATTTGCCACCAACCAGGCGCGTTTTAGCTTTGAGGGCATGCAGTTTGTGACCAAGCTGGTCGAGGGCAAGTTCCCCGACTACAACCGCGTCATCCCCAAAAACCATAAAAACCGCATCGTGCTGGGCCGCGCCACCTTGCTGTCCACTTTGCAGCGCACCGCGATTCTGACCAGCGACAAATTCAAAGGCGTGCGCCTTAACATCGACCCTGGCACCTTGCGTATGGCGGCCAACAACGCCGAGCAGGAAGAGGCGGTGGACGAAATCGATATCGACTACGAAGGCGACAGCATCGAAATCGGCTTTAACGTCACCTACCTGATCGACGCTTTGTCCAATATGAACCAGGAAATGGTCACGCTCGAATTCTCGGACGGCAACAGCTCCGCGCTGATGACGATTCCCGACAACGCTACCTTCAAATACGTGGTGATGCCCATGCGAATTTGATTGCACCCCATCCGGTGCCCCAAGCCAAACCCCCGCAGCCCGGGGGTTTGGACATTCAAGAACAGCAGATTTTTTGAGCGGCAATGCAAAACCTAGCGGTTGGCGATGCCCGAATTGATAACCAGAAGACTTCTCCATGACCCAAGACAAGCAGCCCGACGCCCCTCACAATGACTCCAGCGAAGGCGTCAACACCGGCGAAAGCGGCGCAGACAGCTCCAACTTCCAGCCCACCATAGACACCAACCAGGCCGGCGCCACCGATGCCTATGGCGAAGGCTCCATCCAGATTCTGGAAGGCCTGGAGGCGGTGCGCAAGCGTCCGGGCATGTACATTGGCGATACCTCGGACGGCACGGGCTTGCACCATCTGGTGTTTGAGGTGGTGGACAACTCCATCGACGAATCGCTGGCCGGCCATTGCGACGATATCGTGGTGACCATCCACTCCGATAACTCCATCAGCGTGACCGACAACGGCCGCGGCATCCCCACCGGCGTGAAGATGGACGACAAGCACGAGCCCAAGCGCAGCGCTGCCGAGATCGCGCTCACCGAGCTGCACGCGGGCGGCAAGTTCAACCAAAACAGCTACAAGGTCTCGGGCGGCCTGCACGGCGTGGGCGTGAGTTGCGTCAACGCACTGTCCAAAATGCTGCGCCTCACCATCCGGCGCGACGGCAAAGTGCATGTGATGGAGTTCAGCAAAGGCTTTGTCCAAAACCGCATTACCGAAATGCAAGACGGGGTGGAAGTTTCGCCCATGAAGATTGCGGGAGATACCGAAAAGCGTGGCACCGAAGTGCACTTTTTGCCCGACACCGACATCTTCAAAGAAAACAATGTTTTCCACTATGAAATTTTGAGCAAGCGTTTGCGCGAGCTGAGCTTTTTAAACAACGGCGTGCGCATCCGCTTAAAGGACGAGCGCACCGGCAAAGAAGACGACTTTTCGGGCGCGGGGGGCGTCAAGGGCTTTGTGAATTTCATCAACAAAGGCAAGAGCGTTCTCAACCCCAATATCTTCCACGCCACCGGCGACCGCCAAAGCGACCAAAACACCAACATCGGCGTGGAAGTGGCCATGCAGTGGAACAGCGGCTACAACGAGCAAGTGCTCTGCTTTACCAACAACATTCCCCAGCGCGATGGCGGCACCCACCTGACCGGCCTGCGCGCGGCCATGACACGGGTCATCAACAAATACATCGACGAATCCGAGCTGGCCAAAAAAGCCAAGGTTGAGGTAACTGGCGACGACATGCGCGAAGGCCTGTGCTGCGTGCTATCGGTGAAAGTGCCCGAGCCCAAATTTAGCAGCCAAACCAAAGACAAGCTGGTCTCCAGCGAAGTGCGCGGTCCGGTGGAAGACATCGTCAGCAAACTGCTGGCCGACTACCTGCAAGAGCGGCCCAATGATGCCAAGATCATCGTCGGCAAAATTATCGAGGCCGCGCGCGCCCGCGAAGCAGCCCGCAAAGCGCGCGACATGACGCGGCGCAAAGGCGTGCTCGACGGCATGGGCTTGCCCGGCAAGCTAGCTGATTGCCAGGAAAAAGACCCCGCCATGTGCGAAATCTATATCGTCGAGGGCGACTCGGCCGGTGGCAGCGCCAAGCAAGGCCGTGACCGCAAATTCCAAGCCATCCTGCCCTTGCGCGGCAAGATCCTGAACGTGGAAAAAGCACGCTACGAAAAGCTGCTGACCAGCAATGAAATTTTGACGCTGATCACCGCCCTGGGTACCGGCATCGGCAAAGCCGGTGGCACCACCGGCAACGACGACTTCAACGTCGCCAAGCTGCGCTACCACCGCATCATCATCATGACCGATGCCGACGTGGACGGCGCGCATATTCGTACGCTCTTGCTCACTTTCTTCTACCGCCAAATGCCCGAGTTGGTGGAGCGTGGCCATATCTACATCGCGCAACCACCGCTCTACAAAGTCAAGGCCGGTAAAGAAGAGTTGTACCTGAAAGACGCTTCGGCATTGGACAGCTTTTTGATGCGCATTGCGCTCATCAACGCCTCGGTATTTACCGGCGGCCCCAACGGCAGCACCTTACAAGGTGACACCCTGGCCGAGCTGGCGCGCAAGCACCAGGTGGCGCAAAGCGTGATCGCGCGCCTGCAAAACTTCATGGACGCCGAAGCCCTGCGCGCCGTAGCCGATGGCGTGGCGCTGAACTTAGACACCGTGGCCGACGCCGAGCTTTCTGCCGCCGCCCTGCAAGCGCGCCTGCCCGATGCCGAAGTCGCTGGCGAGTTTGACGTCCGCAGCGACAAACCCATTTTGCGCATCAGCCGCCGCCACCACGGCAACGTCAAAAGCAGCGTGCTCACGCAAGACTTTGTGCATGGCGCAGATTACGGTGCGCTGGCCGAAGCCGCGAGCACCTTCAAAGACCTGCTTTCCGAAGGTGCCCGTGTCATGCGCGGCGAAGGCGAGCGCGCCAAGGAAGAAAAAGTGAGCGACTTCCGCCAAGCCATGGCCTGGCTGATTGCCCAGGCCGAAAACGGCACGGCGCGCCAGCGCTACAAAGGCCTGGGCGAAATGAACCCCGCGCAACTCTGGGAAACCACCATGGACCCAACGGTGCGCCGCTTGCTCAAAGTGCAAATCGACGACGCCATCGAAGCCGACCGCGTGTTCACCATGCTGATGGGCGATGAAGTGGAGCCGCGCCGCGAGTTCATCGAAGCCAATGCGCTGCGGGCGGGGAATATTGATATTTAGGTGAGTAGGTTCTCAGAACTGATGTAAATTTTCTTAACTTTGCAAATAACCAAAAGCCCGGGATTCCGGGCTTTTTTGTAACTGCAAAAAGTAAGATCGCTGTAGGCCCTAAGCGGTCATTAAGGCTGCGCCATCGCAAGTCAGGTATCCCACGATTGCTGACATTTGATTTGCCCCCGTTTGCTAACATTTCCCTGAAATCCCTAAATTCACTTGTTTTGGACCTCATGGCAATCAATTCCCTACTAGGCACAGAACTACCAATTATTCAGGCTCCAATGGCAGGTGTGCAGGGGAGCGCTCTCGCAATTGCTGTCTCTGATGCAGGCGGACTCGGCTCGTTGCCGTGTGCAATGCTTGGAATTAATGCCATCAGAAGGGATTTCGAGAGCATTCTTAGTCGAACCTCAAAACCATTCAACGCCAACTTCTTTTGCCACAATCCACCCGCACCCAATTTGGAAAAGGAAAGAGCTTGGCAGGCACTTTTTTCTTCGTATTACACGGAATTTGGAATCGCCCTGGAGACAGTTCCCTCGGGAGTGGCGCGTTTGCCTTTCAATCGAGAAATGGCGGAGTTGGTTTGCGAATTTAGACCCAAGGTAGTTAGTTTTCACTTTGGCTTACCGTCACCCGAACTGTTGGGAATGGTCAAAGGTTGTGGAGCAAAAGTAGTGTCCTCCGCGACTACTGTCGAGGAAGCCGTCTGGCTCCAAGACCACGGTGTGGACGCTGTCATCGCACAAGGACTCGAAGCCGGCGGTCATCGGGGCATGTTTTTGACCACCGATATCAATTCACAGTTAGGTACGTTCGCGCTACTTCCACAAGTCGTTGCAGCAGTAAGGGTGCCCGTTATTGCTGCGGGCGGCATTGCCACTGCTCGTGGTGTCAAGGCGGCCTTGGACCTTGGAGCATCGGCCGTACAAATCGGTACCGCTTTCATGCTCTGCCCCGAGGCGACGACAAGCTCGGTGCATCGAACTGCCTTGAAATCCGATGAAGCGCGGCTCACCGCGCTGACAAATGTTTTTACGGGGCGGCCTGCCCGTGGAATTGTCAATCGCATGGTGCGCGAGTTAGGCCCTATGTGTTCTATGGCTCCAGAGTTTCCAAAGGCAACTGCTGCATCATTTCAATTACGACAAAAATCGGAAGGGTTGGGTAAGGGGGATTTTTCACCCCTATGGGCGGGTCAGAATACGTCAGGGTGCAAGGAGGTTTCTGCGGCGCAGTTGACACAAGAGTTGGCGAGTTTGATTTAAGGGGAAGCGACAGAATTACTCTGGCCCCCAATCGCCTCTGTAGCCCGATTACCGCCACAGCGGTAGCGTATTACTAAATTAGGAAATATCGGCTTCTTTGTGCTGCAAGCGCGGCCGCGATGAAATCAGCTTTGGAGCGCTGGAGTTGTCAGCTTGCAGCCCTTGTGAGCCAATCACTGCCAAAGATCAAATGACGGCAAACGCGGCATACCTGACTTGCGATGGCGTAGCAGGTAAGGTAGCGGCTATTGTGGTGGCGGTATCTGCAGGCGCATAAAGTCAGCCGGAGATTGAATGGCGATACCTTTGTAGGGGTGCAGCACCTTCAGGTCGTCGTCGCCGGTGACAATCGCCATGACATCCGCATCCAAGACCAGGGAAAGAAACTTGTTGTCCTTCGGGTCACGGCAATCCGAGACGGTGCTGGTGCTTTGAACAACTTCTACCTTACTGGCCAATTCCGCCAGCACGCGCAAGCGAGAGCCTAAAGGCATAATTTTTTCAAACACATCGCGCTGAAAAACCGATGCCAGCTCATCCCAAGTGGTTTGACTAAAGACGAGCTGGTACTCATTAAGCGCATAAAGCAATAGGCTGCGAATGGCCTCCCCTTTGAACAAGACCCCACTGATGATGACGTTGGTGTCAAGAATGAGGCGCGGCTTAGGCTCTGTTCTCATGCACGATAGTCATTACTTTTTCTTGTGTCAAATCTTGAGGGTCAAGGCTAGCATCGAGTTGCTCTAGGACTTTCCCGAACGCATCGCCTGCACGCTCTTGCGTCTCACGGTTGAGCTGACCGTGCAGCAGCAGCATTCGTCCAATCAGGAGGCTGGGGTCAGGCGCACGAACATGACGATCTGACAAAGCCCAAAAAAGTGGGCGCCCATGGCGGGTCACGCAGACAAGATCGTCTTGTACGGATTCAAGGAATTCTCCGTACCGACTTTGCACCTCACGCGATGTCACGGTTTGCATGTTTATGTTCCTTCAGGGTAGCACTATTGTATGAATAATATAGATTATATATACAAATCCATGTGCCAATTACGCTCCCAAGAGCGCCCAAGCTGCCTGCGGGCGTCACCTTAAGGCAACTTCCCACCCAGCCCTTCCCAGCTAGGTTTCACCGCCGCAATATGCCGCGCCTTCACATGCCCAAAGCCGCGAATTTCTTCGGGCAGTTTGGCAAAGCGCAGGGCGTCGGGCAAGGTTGCGGGGCTCAAGTGCGTCAGCATGCGCTCCAATGTATGCCTGTAGTTCTGCACCAGGGCGCGCTCGCCTTGGCGCTCTTCGCTGTAGCCAAAGATGTCTAGCGCCGTGCCGCGCAATACCTTGAGCGGCGCCAGCAGGCGAAAGCCCAGACCCATCCAGGGGCCAAAGCGTTGCTTAATGAGGCGACCTTTTTCATCCTTCTTCGCCAAGAGTGGCGGCGCCAGGTGGTAGTGGACTTGGTAGTCGCCTTCAAACATGGTGCTGATTTTTTCGCGAAACGCCGGGTCGCTGTGCAGCCGCGCTACTTCGTATTCGTCTTTGTAGGCCATTAGCTTGAACAGGTAGCGCGCCACCGCGCCGCTTAGCGGTAACTCTTTGGCGTCGGCTTGGGCCCCAAGCGTGCTTTCGGCGCTGCGCACCTTGGCTACAAAGTCGCGGTAGCTTTGCGCGTAGGCGGCGTTTTGGTAGCCGGTCAAAAAAGTAGCGCGGTGCTCTATCAGCGCGTCCAGCGAGGTGGGTGCTTGCTTGCGCACCAGTTGCACGGTTTGCGCGGGCAGCAAGCTCCGCTGCACCGCCGCCGGGTCGTGCGCGGCCAGACGGCCCCAGTGGAAGGCGGCTTGGTTTTTTTCTACCGCCACGGCATTGAGCGACATGGCTTGCAAGAGCGCATCCTGCCCCAGCGGTATCCAGCCCTTTTGCCAGGCGTAGCCCAGCAGCACCGGGTTGGTAAAAATGCTGTCGCCCAGCAACTCGGTGGCGATGGCTTCGGCGTCCACGCAGCCCAGCGAATGCGGATCTTGCAGCGTCGCGCCAATGGCGGCGATACAGGCTTCGCCGGGGTTGCTCCAGTTGGCGTTTTGCACAAAGGCGGCAGTGGGTTGGCTGTGGCTATTGAGCACCACGCGGCTGCGCCCGGCGCGCAGGCGCATACTGGTTTCTTTGCCTGCGGTGACGATAGGGTCGCAGCCGATCACCAGGTCCGCGCAGGCCATGCCCACGCGGGTGGTGCGTATCGCGTCTTGGCTTTCGCTGATCAGCACATGGCTCCAGGTGGCGCCGCCTTTTTGCGCCAGGCCGCCCGCGTCTTGGGTGACGATCCCTTTGCCTTCGATATGCGCCGCCACGCCCAGCAACTGGCCGATGGTGATCACGCCCGTGCCGCCCACGCCCGCGACCACCAGGCCCCAAACGCCGTCATGCGCTTGCTGCAAATCGAATACCGCAGGTTCGGGCGGGCCCGCCGCCGGACCGCTGCTAGCGGACTGCGCAGAACTTTTCTTTTTGCGTAATTTGCCGCCTTCCACGGTGACAAAGCTAGGGCAAAAACCTTTGACGCAAGATAGGTCTTTGTTGCACGTACTTTGGTTGATACGCCGTTTGCGGCCCAGTTCAGTTTCTAGCGGTTCGACGCTCACGCAATTGCTTTGCACGCCGCAGTCGCCGCAGCCTTCGCAGACCAATTCGTTAATCACGACGCGTGTGGCCGGGTCTACCATGGTGCCGCGCTTGCGGCGGCGGCGCTTTTCGGTGGCACAAGTTTGGTCGTAAATGATGACGGTGGTGCCTTGAATCTCGCGCATCACGCGCTGCACCGCGTCCAGGCTGTCGCGGTGTTCCACCGCCACGCCTTCGGGCAGGCCTTTGACGCCATCGTATTTTTGGGGTTCGTCGGTCACCACCACAATGCGCTGTGCGCCTTCAGCGCGCATGCTTTGAGCGATCTGGATCACGCTGTGTCCCTCAGCCCGCTCGCCCACTTGCTGGCCGCCGGTCATGGCGACGGCGTCGTTGTACAAAATTTTGTAGGTGATGTTCACGCCCGCCGCAATCGACTGGCGCACCGCCAGCAGACCGCTATGGAAGTAAGTGCCATCGCCCAAATTGGCAAAAATATGCGCGTCGTTCACAAAAGGCTGCTGGCCGACCCAGGGCACGCCCTCGCCGCCCATTTGGGTAAAGCCGGTGGTTGCGCGGTCCATCCACAAGGTCATAAAGTGACAACCAATACCGGCCATGGCGCGTGAGCCTTCGGGCACCCGGGTGGAGGTGTTGTGCGGGCAACCTGAGCAAAACCAGGGCTGGCGTTCGGCCAGCGGCGCGCCCAATGCCAAGGCTTGCATGGACTTTTCTTTGGCGTCCAAAATCGCCAACTGCGCATCCATGCGGGCGCGCACATCGGCATCTACGCCCAGCGCGCTCAGGCGCTGCGCAATCGCGCGGGCAATCATGGCGGGCGACAAATCCGCATTGGCGCGCAGCAAGCGGTTGGCCGACGGCTCCGGGCCCGACCATTCGCCGCCAATGCCGTAGGGGCTGGCCGCGTCATCGGACACGGTGAACTTACCCACCACACGTGGGCGAACATCCGCGCGCCAGTGGTACAGCTCTTCTTTGAGTTGGTATTCAATAACCTGGCGCTTTTCCTCGACCACCAAAATCTCTTGCAAGCCGCTGGCAAATTCGCGCGTCAGTTGCGCCTCCAGCGGCCAGACCACCGCCACCTTGTGCAGGCGAATGCCTACGCGGCGGCAAGTAGCATCGTCCAGGCCCAAGTCGAGCAAAGCCTGGCGCGTGTCGTTATAAGCCTTGCCGCTGGCCATTAGGCCCAAGCGGTCGTTGGGCCCTTTGATGACATTGTGGTTGAGCCGGTTGGCACGCACATAGGCCAGCGCGGCATACCATTTGGTATCAAACAGCCGCGCCTCCTGGTCCAGCGCGCCATCAGGCCAGCGTATGTGCACGCCGCCTGCTGGCATCACAAAATCAGTTGGCATCACGATCTGCACACGGTGCGGGTCCACATCCACTGCTGCGCTGGATTCGACGATTTCCTGAATCGTTTTCATGCCCGCCCAGATGCCCGCGTAGCGGCTCATGGCAAAGGCGTGCACGCCCAAATCCAATATGTCTTGTACGCTGGCCGGGAAAAACACCGGCGTGCCGCAGGCCTTGAAAATATGATCGCTTTGGTGCGCTGCCGTCGAGCTTTTGGATACATGGTCATCACCGGCCACGGCGATCACGCCGCCCCAGGGTGTGGTGCCGGCCATATTGGCGTGCTTGAACACATCCGAGCAACGGTCCACGCCCGGGCCTTTGCCGTACCAGATGCCAAACACGCCGTCGTATTTATTGCTGCCCGGTGGCGCAAAGCCCAGTTGCTGCGTGCCCCACAAAGCGGTGGCGGCCAGTTCTTCATTGACGCCAGGCTGGAAATGCACATGGTGCTCTAGCAAACGTTTTTTCTCTTTCGCCAGCGACTGGTCGTAGCTGCCTAAAGGCGAGCCACGGTAGCCGCTGATCAAGCCCGCTGTGTTCTTGCCAGCTGCCAAATCCCGCACCCTCTGCATCATGGGCAAGCGCACCAGAGCGTGGACGCCGCTCATAAAAGCCTGGCCAGCCGATTGGGTGTATTTGTCGTCCAGCGTTACAGGCGCTGCGCGCAGCTGGTCGGGTTGCAGAGGGGCATTCATGGGTAAGGGCTCCTGGAGTGGTGGGGCCACCTTGTGGGCGGCTAGGACCTCGCAGGCCAGTGTAAACAGCTTTGGTGGCGCCCGCTCACAGGGCCCTTAAGAACGCAAAAATTGATTGCAAGCGCAGCGCGCTGCCCAGACTCACTTGGGCCACAAAACCCACATCTGCAAAGGCTGCTTCAGCCGACCGGCCAATTCCCCGGCTTGCGCGCCCGAGCCCGCAAAGTAGTCGGCGCGCACTGCGCCGGTAATGGCGCTGCCGGTGTCCTGGGCGATGACCAGTTGTTGCAACTGGGTTTGGGCGCCGCTGGAGCTCATCCATACCGGCGTGCCATAGGGGATGCTGCCCGGATCGACGGCGATGGAGCCGCCTGCTGTCAGGGCCACACCTTGGGCGCCGCGCGGGCCGGCATCCGTGTCGCTGTCACTTAAGGCCTCTTCGCGGAAAAACACCATGCGCGGGTTGCTCCAAAGTAGCTCTTGCTGGCGTTGCGGATTGCGCGCTAACCAGGCTTTAATACCTGGCCAGGTGGCATCCTTGGTCAGACCCTGGTCCAGCAACCATTTACCTACGCTTTTATAGGGCTGCTCATTGGTGCCGGCAAAGGCCAGGCGCGAGGTGCGATAGCTACCGTCGGCCTGCTGCACACGGATACGCCCCGAACCTTGGATTTGCAGCACCATAGCATCGACCGGGTCGTTCAGATACACCAGCGTTTTGCCCTTGAGCGCGGCCTTGGCTTCAGGTAAGGTGTCCATTTCTTTACGCGTGTACCAAGGCTTGCGGCTGGCCAAACCGGCCGGTGGCGCGTAGAGTGGCGCATTGAAATTGGCGCTTGGCGTGCGGCTGGCCTCAAAAATAGGTTCGTAATAGGCGGTGAGCAAACCCTGGGCGTCGCCTTGCGGCGACTCGACCCGGTAGGGCTGCAGGTGACGCAACATCCAGGCGCGCTGGCTGGCTGCATCGGCGTTAGCGAGTGCCAAAGCTTGCGGGCATAAAGTAGCCAGCGCCGGGGGCATGGTGGCTCTGCGTTCACAGCTTTTAATCCAGGCGCGCCAGCCCTGCCCTAGGGCGTCTTGCTGCAAGCCGGGTAATGCGTCCCAGCCTACCCCCACCCAGCGGCTGCGCGCTTGGACGATGGTTTGGCCGGTTTCTACTTTAGGCGCCATAACAAGTGCTGGCGCAGCGGATGCCGCCGGCGTGCGGTCTTCAACCGGAGCGCTGTTGGGGCTACTGGCGCAGCCGCCCAGGCTTCCTACAATCAGCGCCGACATCACTGCGCCAGCAAACCACCCCATGACCCTGATTATTTTGGAAGCACTTGGCGCTGGCCTGATACTTATCGCCATCGTGTGGTGGACCATGTTTTCCGGGCGCAAAAACGGGGAATTGCCGCCCGAGTCTTCGGACGAAGAAACGCCCCCCAGGCCGTAAGCTTTTTTCACAGCAAGCGGTGCTGCAAGGCCGGTAGTTGCATGCGGCAACGGGCTACTTGTGCAACATCGAGCTCGGCCAGTACCACGCCAGGCTCTTGCGCCTGCTGCGCCAGCACCGCGCCCCAAGGGTCAATCGCCAGCGACTGGCCCCAGGTGCGCCGCCCGTTGGGGTGCGTACCGCCTTGGGCGGCGGCCACTACAAAGCTGAGGTTTTCCACCGCGCGCGTACGCAGCAGCAACTCCCAATGCGCCTGGCCGGTGGTGTAGGTAAATGCGCTGGGCACCAGCAACAAGTCCGCCCCGGCCGCCGAATGCGTGCGGTACAACTCAGCAAAGCGCAAGTCGTAGCAGACGCTCAGGCCCACGGTCCACACATGCCCATCGCGCGAGGGCAATGCAAATTGCACCGGCTGGTGCCCCGCTTGCAGCACGCGCGATTCGTCATAGGACTCGGTGCCATTGTCAAAGCGGAACAAATGGATTTTGTCGTAGCGCGCAGCGCAAACGCCTTGCGGATCAAACGCCAGGCTGGTGTTAAACGCCTTGTCACTAGGGCCTGCCTTGCTGGTGGACAAAGGTAGCGTACCGCCCACAATCCACAGGCCCAGGCGGCGCGCCTCTTCAGACAAAAAGTCTTGGATCGGGCCGCTGCCAAACTGCTCTTGGATGGCCAGTTTTTCGCCATCGTGTTGACCTATCAGGCAAAAGTATTCCGGCAAAACGGCCAGCTCGGCGCCGGCCTGGGCCGCTTGCGCCAAGAGCTTGGCTGCCTGGACCAAGTTGTCCGCCACCACACCGGTGGATACCATTTGAATTGCTGCGACTTGCATAGCGCACTCCTGATAAACGGGTTGAAGAACAAAGCCTGGGCGGCTTACTTGGCGGTGCTGTCGCGTTCCACTTTGGTGATGCGCGGCTCTACCCAGGTGCCGTCAATAAAAAACTCATGCGTATTGGCCTGCACCAGTGGCTTCAGCAAGAGCCACTGTGCCAGCAGCGAATAAATGCCCACCACGGGGTTCACAGCGGTATAGACCAGGGCGGCGCCAGCGGCATTGAGCTCAGGAATCACCACCACTTTAATCGCTTGGGTTTCCTTGGCAATATCGGCGCTGCCTTCCATCAAGACCACCGCATTAGGCCCTTTCATTTGCAAATTATTGGTGCGCGCCTGGCCTTTAGAAATGTTGACGTCACCGCGCACAAAATCAAAGGTGAAGCCTTCGCTAAACACATCCCGAAAATCTAACATTAATCGCCGCGGCAGCGATTGCAAACTCAGCACGCCCAGCAGCTTACCGATATTGGGCTCGGTCTTGAGAAATTGCCCGTCGTCAATGGCCACATTCAAACTGCCCGTCATGCTGGGGTAGTCCACGGTAATGGGTGAGCCCAGCCAGCCTACCTGCCCTTGGATTTTCCCCTTGCCTTTGCGGATCACATTTTTCATACCGTAGCGCGCCAGCAAGTCGCCCGAGTCCTTGATGTCCAGTTGGAAGTCGAGCTGCGTACGGCGTCGGTCGCGAATGGATTCGGCTGGCACATTGGCCGCCGCGCCAGGCGGCGGGGCTTGCAAGCGCCAGGACCCGCTGGCATTGAGCACGGCCTCGGGCATGTTGACAACAAAGCGCTTGAGCAACCACTCGCGCTGGCCATCGCGCGCGGTGGGCGACACCTGGTTGATGGCTTCCACTTCCAGCCGTCCCAGCTTGCGGCCTTGCAACTCAAATTCCTCGGCCACCACATCCAGCGCCGGGATGCTGGAGGGTTGCTCGTCTAGCAATTTGTCCACTTCTTGCGCCGCTTTGCTATTGAGTGTCAGACGGCTCAGGCGCGCATACAAGCGGCCTGCGTTGCCGCTGTCGGCCGCTGCGCCGCCCAGGCCGGCCTGGCGGTATTCCAATTGGCCACTGAACTCAGTGGCCTCCACCTGCGAACGCCATAGATTTCCCGTGCGCGTAGCCTTGAGGTTGACTGCATGCACCGCATGGCCGCCCCAGCTAATTTCGCGCGCCCGCAGTTGCAGCGCATTGGGCAGAAAATCCGTGCCCAGTTCAAACTGGGGTGTGTTGATTTTTATGCGCGTACCCACGCTATTGCTCACGCCGCTAAATAGTACCGACCAGCTATCCACATCCAGCGCGTCCATGCTGAGGCGGGCGGAAATACCTTGCGTCGGCATGGCCATGGCCTCGTTTGCGCCGGCGCCCAGGGTCATGGTGCCACGCAGCACGCGCGGTGCTGCGCCTGAGATATCCCGCAGCAAATGCATGCTGGCGATGGCACCCAGGCTCACCTGCCACTGCTCCTGACTCTTTGCCACCGCAGCGCTACTGGCAAGCAAGGGCGCCGACACTTGCAGGCGCAATGGCAAAGTGGCTTCGGCGCTTTTGTTCAGCGGCGCAGGCAGCGCTAGCGCTATTCCTTGCAAATTGGCGTTGACTGTGATGTCGGGCACACCCAAGCGCATCAGGATCGTGGCCTGGTAATTGGTCGCGCCCGTGGCATAGTGCGCCAGGTTGGCCAGCGCACCGAGCTCGGTGGCATCGCGTAAACCTTCGGCGGCCACGCGTCCGTCCAGCCGCAAGGTGGCCGGGCTGGCTTTGATGCTGGCGCCCGCGTCCGTCGTTTTTGGAGCAGCGGCGGCGTTAAGCGGCCCAGCGCCGAGGTTTCCCAAACTGCCTTCGATGCGCACCTCACCGCCGAATAAACGCCCGGTCACGCCGTTGACGTTATAGCCAAACTCGGTGAAGTTGATCGGTCCGCGTGCGCGCAGCACACGCGGCGTGGAAGGAAGAATTTGCACATCATTGCCTTGCAGATTGACACTGCCATTGACCGCCATGCGGTCGGTATCGGCCAGCGGGAAATCGAGTTTGACGCGGTACTCGGCCAGGCCGTTGGCTGACGTCTTGGCCAATGCCTGCCCAGTCATCTCGGCCAGGGGCGAATTATTGGCCACCGTTAAGGCGTCGGCCAGCGGCCCGCGTCCTTGCGCGTTGACGGAAACCGTGGCGTTGCCGTACAAATTGTTAATCACTGCATCACCGCGCAGCATAGGCACCGTTCCCCACAGGCCGCGCATGCTGTTGAGGTAGAGCGCGCTTTGGTCTATCACCAACTCACCATGGAGCTGGGTAAACACGGGCCAGGGCAGCTTGCCAGCGGGCATTTGCGTGGCGGGCACGTAGGCGAAAGTGGCATTGCTGAGATTGGCTGAAACGCGGAACTGGCCCTGACGCGCTTGCGCAAACGGAAACGCGCGCAAGTCGCCTTTGAGTTTGAGTTTGATGTCCGAAGCGGACCCGGCGCGCACCGCATCGCGCAGATAGTCGCGCAAGTCTTTCGATAATGACAGCGGCAAATAGCGCTGTACACGCGCCAGTTCCAGGCGCGCAAAACGCCCTTGCACATCGACGCTGCCCGCACCGGCGCCGCCTGGCTGCATCGTCCATTGCCCGTCTAATTCACCTTGCACATCAGCGTTGCCAATGCGCACTTTGCTGGCGCTGACGGTCCAGCCGGCGGGTGTATTTTTCCATTGCAAGTCCGCGCTCAATTCATTGACCGGTACCAGGGGTTCTGACAAGTGCCGGCCGAGGTCTAAGACGCCTTTGTTCATCACCAAGTGCGCGCGCCCGCCGCGTTCGTTCAGGTCAAGCTCCAGGTCCAGGCCACGAAAGCCGGGCATTCCTTCGCCTTGTGCCGCCATCCCGGCTTGTTGAATGCGGCCTTTGAGGGCAAAGGTTTGCGGCGCGCTGACAGCGCCTTTCCAACTCGCCTGGAAACCTTGCACGATGCCCTCTGGCTGGTAGGACTCCAAGGCCGCGCGCAACTTGGCCTCCATAGGAAAGCGCTGTGCAACTTGGCTTAATGCGCCCAAGTCCAGCCGTTCGGCAATAAGTTCGCCATGTGCCGGCGAGGAGTCGATCTTGGCCCCCTTGCCCTCTTGCGCATCCCATATGGACAAACGCGCATTACCCCCGGGCCAGCGTACGCCATCGGCAGTGACAAACTGCAAGCCCTCGCTGGTGTACTCCATGCCACCGGCTATGCTGCGTGCAGCCAGGCGCCCGGATGCGGCGGGCATGACGATGGAGGCCATTGGTTCCCCCTGGCCCAACTCCACGTCCTTGACCAGTACATCGGCTGTGGCGCCTGTGAATTGGCCGCGCTGTACATCGGCCCAAACACGTACGCTGCCGCGCCCCTGGCTGACGTGCGTGCCCAAATCCACATAGTTACGCAGCTGGCCCCAGTCCACATCGCCAAACAGGGCATACATCTGGCCCGACCAGGTCTTGACCTCGCCGACATGCAAAGCCAGCACCGGGTGGCTAAATTGCCCTTGCACCGTAAAGCGATCACCCCATTGGCTCGGGGGGCTGGCATCGAGTCGAAAGCTGTGGCCAAAACGCCGGTTGCGCAGTACCAGGTCCACATCGGACAAGTCCAGCGGCGCTGCACTGCGCGTTTCATCGGTCCAGCGCAGCTGGCCGTGGCGAACCGCAATTTCGGGCTGGCTAAAGAGCCAGTCGCTCGCCGCATCGGGCGCATCGTCCATAGGGCTCAGTTGCAAGCCGGCAATCCAGATCGAGCCATCGGCGGCGCGCCGGATGTCCAGCGCAGCGCCTTCGACGTATAGCTGCTCTAAGTTGCCTGCCGCCAGCGAGCGGGGGGATATGGCCGCTCGTACCGTGGGCAGCGTCAGCGCCACCCGCCCTTCTTGGTCCACCAATTGCACATCCTGCAGGGCCAGCGAGGGAATGAGACCATTGGATAGCGCTTCGATAGTGCCAATGCGTACCCCTATTCCTAATCGCTGCGTGGCCTGTTCTTGCAGCCAGGGGCGCAAAGTGTCGATTCGCGGCACAATGGCAAAGTGCAACACCGCCCAGAACAAGACAAACAGCAGCCACCCAGCACCGACCAAGCGCAGCAGCCACTTGGCCAACAACGCGACGGTCGACAAGGTGCGCGAGGGGATGGTTGGAACTTCAGTCATTGGCGCGAGCAGTCAAGCATGGAATTATGACCCGCAATACCCCCGCTCCCCGCTCCGAGTACGCACGATTTGCGCAAAGAGTGCGTAGGCGTTATGGCGCAGCACTGGCCAGGTTGCCAGAGGGGCTGCCCGATGCATCTGCGCAGACAGCGCTTTATCAGAATTTGCGTGCCCAAGGGCTTGAGGTTGGAGAGGCTTTGCGCACCACGCGCCAATATGTGCTCGAACGCCTGCTGGTATTGGACTGCGATGCGGGCCTGGACTTGCGCGCGGTTACGCAGTGTATGACCGCACTGGCTGAACTGGCGCTGTGCAAAGCCTATGCCCAGGCCAGCGCCGATGTGCAATCCGTGCATGGCGCCCCCTGCAAATCCGATGGTAGCGCCAGCGCGCTGTGCATCATTGGCATGGGCAAACTGGGTGCGCGCGAGCTCAATGTTTCTAGCGACATCGACTTGATTTATGTGTACGAAGCCGATGGTGACACGCTTGGCAACAGCGAGGGGCGCGCTCGCATCTCCAACCAGGAGTACTACGGCAAGCTGGTGCGCGCGCTCTATACCTTGCTGGGCGATACGACCGAACACGGTTTTGTGTTTCGGGTGGACCTGGCCCTACGCCCCAACGGCAACTCCGGCCCGCCTGCGGTATCGCTGGGCGCTTTAGAGGAATATTTCCAAACCCAAGGCCGGGAGTGGGAGCGCTTTGCCTGGCTGAAAAGCCGTGTGCTGGCGCCGCAGTCCAGCGTAGGCAGCGCTTTTGCCCTGCAATTGCGCGCAGTGGTAACGCCTTTTGTATTTCGCAAATACCTGGACTACAACGTGTTTGACGCGCTGCGGGTGCTGCACCGCCAAATCCGTGAACACGCGGGCAAGCGCAGTGCCGGCCACCCCGAGCGGCACAACGATGTCAAGCTTTCGCGCGGCGGCATCCGCGAAATTGAATTTACCGTGCAGCTTTTGCAAGTGGTGCGTGGTGGTCAGTTCCCCGAGTTACGCACCCGGCCTACGATGAGCGCCTTGCAGCGCCTGGTACAAGCGGGCTTGATGCCTGCCGACAAAGCCCAGGCCTTGGAAGAAGCCTATGTTTTTCTGCGCCGTGTGGAGCACCGCATCCAGTACCTGGACGACCAGCAAACCCATGTCTTGCCCACGCATGACGCCGATCTGGCCTGGATTGCCGACACCCTGGAGTTCGCCAGCACCAGCGAATTTTTAGCGCGGTTGGACCACCATCGCGAAAACGTAGCGCAGGAATTTGATGTTTTGCTGGGCGGCAGTGACAAACCCTGCAGCGGCTGCAAACCAGGAGATGCGGGCCTGGCGCGGCCCGGCGCAGCGCCGCTTACCGATCTGGACAGCGTGCTCGCACAACTGCCTCAAAGCATGCAAGAGCGCCTGGCGCTGTGGCGTGACCATCCGCGCGTCCTGGCTTTGCGCGAGGAATCGCGGGGCCGTTTGCTGCGCCTGGTGCAGCGTACCGGCCAATGGTCCCAATCGGGCGAGATAAGCGAGGAAGCCGCGCTGCGGCTGATGGACTGGATGGAGTCGCTATTGCGCCGCGAAAGCTACCTGGCTTTGCTGGTCGAGCGCCCAGGCGTGCATCAACGCTTGTTGCGGCTTTTAGGCGCGGCCCGTTGGCCCGCGCGCTACTTGCTCAAGCACCCCGGCGTGATCGACGAACTGGCCGGCAGCACCATGGTGCGCGAGCGTTTTGACGCAGCCGCCTACGAGGCCGACATCGAGCGCCGCTGCAAAGCCTTGCGCAACAGCGGCGAAGAGGACGAGGAAAGCCTGCTCAATCTGTTGCGCCGAGCGCACCATGCCGAGGTGTTTCGCACCCTGGCGCGCGATGTCGAAGGTCTGATCACGGTGGAGCAAGTAGCCGACGATTTAAGTGCCCTGGCCGAAGTGATACTGCGCATCACCGCCCGGTGGTGCTGGCAGCGCATGAGACAGCGCCATGGCGAGGTGCCGCGCATCGCCATCATTGCCTACGGCAAGCTCGGCGGCAAAGAGTTGGGCTACGGCGGCGATCTGGACATTGTGTTTTTGTACGACGATCCGGACGAGCGCGCTGGCGAAATCTACGGCACGCTGGTGCGCAAACTGATCAGCTGGTTGACGGTTAAAACCGGCGAGGGCGACCTCTACGAAATCGACACTGCTTTGCGCCCCAATGGCAATTCCGGGCTGCTGGTCACCACGTTTGCCGCCTATGCCGATTACCAGCAACAGCGCGGCTCCAACACCGCCTGGACCTGGGAGCACCAGGCCATGACGCGCGCCCGCTGCGTGCTCGGCAGCCCAGACCTGCACAGCCGTTTTGACGCCATCCGCGAGGCCGTGATTTGCAGCCCGCGCAACCACTATGCGCTGCGCGCCGAAATAGCTGCCATGCGCGACAAAGTGCGCACCGCCCATCCGGTGCCAGCGGAGCGTTTTGACGTCAAGCACAGCCCCGGCGGTATGGTAGACATTGAATTTGCGGTGCAATTTTTAGTGCTGGCGCACGGGCAATCGCATCCTGGCTTGCGCGCCAATGTCGGCAATATCGCGCTCCTGCAAGTAGCGCAAGATTGCGGCCTCTTGCCCGCGCCGCTAGGCTATGAGGCGGCCCAGGCCTACCGCGCGCTGCGCCGTATTCAGCATCAAGCGCGTCTTAATGAAGAGCCCACCCATGTGGCCTTGGAAGAGGCGCAGTACGAGCGCCAGGCGGGTCTGGCGGTGTGGCGCGCGGTGTTTGCGCTCAGCTTAAGCCTTGGCGCTTAGGCCGCGTACAAAAACGCCCCTAGTTGCTTGACGGAGGCATCGGCCTCGGCAAAGCGGCCGGCAAATATCTGCCAGACGTGCCACATGCCTTGGAACTCCTGTAATTGCACCGATGTGCCCGCTGCTTGGAGTTTTGCAGCCAGGGCTTGGGCGTCGCCCAGCAGGGCTTCGTGTTCGCCTACATGGATCAATGTGGGCGGCAGACCGTGCAGCGCGGCGAAGTGGGGCGAGACCAAAGGCTGCGTCAGATCGCTGCTGGCGGCATAAAGCTGGGCTGCCATAGACAGGGTAGTTGAATCGGGGAAAAACGGGTCCTTGGCGGCTTTGCTTTGGTGCGTGGGCAGGCTCAAAGTCAAATCGGTCCAAGGCGATAGCAGCGCCATGGCGCCTGGTGCGGCGTGGCCGGCATCGCGCAAACGCAGGGCCAGCGC
>CAMBFO010000038.1 GCA_945865675.1 Comamonas sp. lk | reverse complement strand
TGCTGGGCGTGAAGCTCCAGTTGCCACCCGTGACGGTGGCCGTGCCGATCAGGGTGGAAACACCACCAACCGTGTCGTACACGTTGACCTTGGCCACATCGGCGCTGGCGCCCGTGCCCGAGACCGTGGGGGTGTTGTCATCGGTGGTGTTGTTGGTGGTGTTGGTGATCGCTCCCACCACTGCGCCGACGTTGTCGGTGATCGCAACCGTGCCTAAGCCGGTAGTGGCCGGGCCTGTGGTGTCTACCGTGATGACCACGGGCGTGCTGGGCAAACTGGTGTTGCCCGCTGGGTCGGTGGCTGTGGTGGTGATGCTGTGTGGGCCTTCGCCCAGGGGGTTGGTCGGTGTAACGCTCCAGGTGCCGTTGGGGCCCACGGTCGTGGTGCCGATCACTGTGCCGGGGTTGCTTCCGTCGGTCAGCGTGATGGTGTCGCCAGGCGTGCCTGTGCCGGTGAAGGTCGGTGTCCTGTCGTCGGTAGAGCCACCACCACCGATGGGGCCGGTTACGCTGCCCTCGTTGTCTGTGAGCGTCGGAGTGCTCGGCACATTAGGCACGGTCGTGTCCACCGTGATAACGACCGGCGTGCTGGGCAAACTGGTGTTGCCCGCTGGGTCGGTGGCTGTGGTGGTGATGCTGTGTGGGCCTTCGCCCAGGGGGTTGGTCGGTGTGACGCTCCAGGTTCCGTTGGGGCCCACGGTCGTGGTGCCGATCACCGTGCCGGGGTTGCTGCCGTCGGTCAGCGTGATGGTGTCGCCAGGCGTGCCGGTGCCGGTGAAGGTCGGTGTCCTGTCATCGGTGGTGCCGCCGCTACCGATGGGGCCGGTTACGCTGCCCTCGTTGTCTGTGAGCGTGGGTGTGGCTGGCGCTGCGGGTGCTGTAGTGTCTACGGTGAGGGTCAGCGCAGGGCTACGGGCACTCTGCACACCAGCGGCATTGAGGATGGTGTAGGTCAGGCTGCGCGAACCGCCGCCCAAAGGCGTAGTGGGCGTGAGTGTGCCAGCGACCGGGTCGTAAGTTGCAGCGACGGGAGCACCGTCCACATAAAGTACCGCACCGGTAGAGCCCGCCGGCAGTGCGCCAATGCGGATGCCCGGCGTGTCATCGTCGGTGCTAGGCGCTGTGCTGGACCCACTTTGGATGGAGCCGGCGTTGTCCACATAGGTAGTGGGTGCAGGCGGCGTGGTATTGACCACGTTATTCACTAAGGCTTGTATCTCTTCAAGCGTATTGACACCACTGCCGTCATCTGCAGTGCCGTTTATCGCAGCCAGCACAGCTTGGAGATTGCTCTCGGTCAGGCCCGTAATGCCAAGGCTTACCAGCTGTTGCTGGGTGGGGCCAGCACCGCCGGCGGCGCCAGTAAGGACTGCCGCGACGGAATTGGCAATTGCTTGTAAATTGGCTGCAGAATTGACCTGATCGCCCGTTACGGGGGTGCCGGCCAAAACGCTGTTCATCAAGCCCAGATTGTTACTGGTACCGCCAGTAACGCCGACCACACCGGCGTCAATATAGTCTTGCGCTGTGGGCTCAGGCCCCCCGTTGGCGGTCGCAAAGGCCTGAATTTTGGCCAGGGCGTTGGCTTGCGGAGTCGAACCAGACGTCGTGCCGCCGCCGCCACCGGCCACCGCAGCCAGTCCAGCCACACCCGCCGCCACCGCCGCCGCACCGCCCAGACCGGTGGCGCCAATCAGCGCCAAGGGAACCGCTGCCGGCTCTATGGTGCTGTCGGCCACAACACCGAGGTCGGTAAGCTTTAAACCTTCGGTATCCGCAAACTGCCACTCCAAGCCGTCCAAGGACGCCGCTTCGGTGTCATAGAAATTTTCGATCTCTGCAAAGGCCTCATCATCGACTTCGAAGACTAGATTGTTGCCTTCTCTTTTGAGTTTGATGCGCTTGCCATTGATCAACTCCCCGCCGGAATACTTGCGACCATCGATAAGCAGTTCATGGCGCTCATTGGCCACTGCTTTGACGCTAACGCGTACCTCGGGGAACAGCTTTGAAGGCGCTGATGCACCAGCGCTGGTCGCGTTCGTTTTTACATTGATTTCCATGACACTCCCTACCGATATCTGAATTTAATTGACCCCATCATGCCGGGGCTTTCTCCATAAGGCGGCCCGTCCGCAAACGATTTATCCTTACTCCGCTCTCAGCAAATCTAAGCAACAACGATACAACACATACAGGTCTGTATGGAAGATACGGGTGCAGCGTGCCTAAATCACCACAGACAATTTTTTTATAACCTAATGCTCGTCAATATAACATATTATTTAAATAAGTTAAAATTTTGTTAACATTTTGGAATAAAGAGTATTTTTTGTCCAATGCTGCGCTTCCCAGGCGCTCTAAAACGGCCATTTTTGGAAATATTGCAACACTGGCTCAAGCTCGCCGGCAAATACCCCGAATGCTTAGCGGGGCATGACTTCCATGGCCAAGGCTGCCATTGGCAGCATGAGGGTGACCGTGGCGCTTAAGACCATCAACCACAAGCCCAAACCCACGCGCCATCCAAAAGCTAGCCCACCGGTGAACCCGGCGAGCAAGGTTTTGGCAGCCGCACTCGAGGCCAAGACAGCCACCAGGCTCCAGGACGCAAGGCTTGACGGCAAAGCGCTAGACAGACTCATTTGGGCCACACTGGCAGCAGCAGCGTGCACTTCGACAATGGCCACCACCACGGCGGTGACCATTACGCCGGTACCGCCAAAAAGTGCCTGCAAGCCTGCCGAAAGTAGAGAGACGCCCCCCATCAATAGGGCCAACATCAAAGCGTGACTGAGTTTGAAGGCGCTTTCGCTCAGTTTGATAGACGATGCCGCGGCGGACGAGCCTTTGCCTAAAAACAACAGCGCTACTGTGAGCAAAGCCAGGCAGGCGGCGACCATAGGCCAAGCCACCGCCTGGAGTAAGCCTGGCGCGACTGCCCCGATAACGCCAAACATTAACAGCATGGATGCCAAATTGGACAGCAGGGCGGCGGCGCTGGCGCTGTTGGTCAATGTAGCGTCTTGCCGCGCCTTGGGGCCCAAATGCGCAATTGCAGCCGTAGAAGACACCAAGCCGGAAAAAAAACCCGCCACCTGCAAGCCCCAGCGCTCACCCAATAATCGCTGCGCCAGGTGGCCCAGCATGCCCACGGTCATTACCAGCACCACGATACGCCATAAGGTGGCAGGACGTAGCGCGTTCCAGGGGTCCAAAGGCTGCTCAGGCAGCAAAGGCATGACCACCAAGGCAGCCACAGCCAAGACCAGGGCGTCATGCAACTCCTGCTGACTAATCCATACTCGGGTGAACCGGTGGCTGATCTGCTTGAATTCCAGCAAGGTTGCCCCCAACACGCCTAGACCGACCGCCATGGCGGCATCTCGGTGCACCAGTGCCGACAGCATCAGGGTGACCAAGACGGCGATTTCACCGGTTAATCCAGGGTCTTTGGTAGCAGTGACGCGATACCCGCTGTACACCAAAGCAGCGACAGCCAGGATGACACCAAAGAAGGGCCAGTTACCCAAACTCCACGCGACATAGCCCAAGAGCGACACCAGTGCATGCGTGCGCAGGCCTGCTTTACTCCCATCGGACTGAAAACGGCGCTCGCGAACTATTCCCATGAGAACGCCGATTGCCAGGGCGGTCAATGCGCCTTGCCAGTTCATAGCGCACTCATGGGTAATTCTGGTGGAAAGCTGCAAACTGGAAGAAAAAGATGACGGTGGTGCTTTTCATGGCGCCTCTTGCAGGTGCAGCGTGATGGTCACTACCAGGCCGCCTTGTGGATGATTAGCCAAATGCAAGGTACCATTAAATTGATGAATGGTGTCCCGCGCAAGCCCTAGCCCCAAACCAGAGCCGCCTGGATTTTTTATTTGAGCGTGCTCCAAACGAACACGTGGATCAAACACCTTTGGCATATCTAATTGGGCAATCCCGGGGCCAAAATCGCGGATGAGCACCACTGCCAGTGCGCCTTGGGTGCTGGCGCCAATATCAACCCGGTCGCCATACAAGACCGCGTTATCAATCAAATTGCTTAAAGCGCGCTCCAAGGCCAAAGGCTTGGCCCAAACGCTTATGGGTTCGCAATGGAGCTGGATGCTCGCACTAGGAACGATGGGGTGCTTGGCCAGGCGCGCTAACAGCAAGTCCAGCCGCACGGGCGCTAAATTTTCGTAAATTGCGGTGTCTTTGACGCTTTGCAAAGCGGTTTTTACCATCACATCGAGCTCGTCAAGGTCTTCGTGCAAAGCGTCGCGCAAGACTTCGTCTTCGAGTAGTTCAGCGCGTAATTTCAACCGCATGATGGGCGTCTTCAGGCCGTGCGAGATATCCTCAAATAGTCGCTCCCGATCCAGCAAGTACCCTTGAATGCGCGTCTGCATCGCATTAAAGGCGCGGGCCGTTCGGCGCAGCTCCATTGACCCTTCTTCGGGCAACTTTTCCGGGGTGGCGTCATTGCGAAAAGCGTTTGCTGCTCTCGCAATGCGGTTCAGGGGCTGAATCAACTTGCGCACCAAAAGTACCGTAATGAGCAGCACCGTCACCAGCGTGACCAGTTGCAGCGCCACACGATCTACCGTCAACGGGTTGCTGTTGTCCAAAAAATAGGGATCGGGCATGGGCGCAGCCAAATACAGCCAACTCCCCGGTTCAAACTCAGCCTGAATAACCATCACGGGCGCCGGGCGAAGGCCTAGTAATAGCGTTCCCTCTACCCATGCTTGCGGCATGTCTTTGACGGTGCGCCCGTCAGCAGTGACTTGCAGCGTTTCAGGCCAGGCAAAGGCCATATCGGGTTTTTCACTGGGTGGTAAGTAGCTCACCAGGTCCTCGCGCACGGCTTGCGTAACGGAATCTACCAGCGCATTGTTCTGCATGGCAGTAACGGGGATTTTTTGTGTGTTCACATTCACAAAAAACCGGGTACCACCCATGGTGCGCAACTGTTCGATCAAAATAGGCCGGTAGGCAGGCGGTAAGTCACGAAAAAAGCGAATGGTGCCGGCCGCATTCATCGCCAAATTTTTGCCAGCATCCAAGGCATCGGCAAGCGCACCCTGGCGCAACTGATGCGCCCACACAAAGGTGCCCAGTGTTTGGGCACACACCACGCCCAGGGCCATTACCAACACGATCCGCCACAGCAGGCGGTCAAAGAAGGCGTTGCGCTCTTTCTCGCGGGGCTCAAGCGCCGCCATGCTTTGCGACCTCGGTTGACAGTACATAACCGTTGCCCCGAACAGTTTTGATCAACTTTGGGTTTTTTCCATCGTCGTTCAGGCGCTGACGTAAGCGGCTGATTTGTACGTCCAAGGACCGGTCAAAGGGCGCGAGGTCGCGGCCTCTCGTCTGCTCCATCAGCTGCTCGCGTGTCAAGGTTTCACCGGCATGCTCGGCAAAAAAACGTAGTAAATTAAAGTCCATACTCGTCAAGATGACGGCCTCACCGTGTGCGTCTGTGAGTAGGCGCTCGACCAGGTCTATTGAAAAACCGGCAAATCGCAAATACCGCACCGACTCCGGATGCTCACCTAAAGGAACGCGTCGATGAATCGCCTTGATGCGCGCCAACAATTCGCGCGGGTTATAGGGCTTGGCAATGTAATCATCAGCGCCTATTTCCAGGCCCACAATGCGGTCGGTTTCATCGGCGCTGGCGGTCAACATGATGATGGGAACTTTGGATTTTTGGCGCACCGTTTTGCACAGGGTAAAGCCGTCGGTATCTGGCAGCATGACGTCCAAGATCACCAGGCTGAGCTCGGCCTTCAATATTTCAAATGCGGACAAAAAACTGCCTCCGTCATGCGCGGCATGCACTTCGTACTGTTGCTTTTCCAAATAGGTCTTGAGCAGCAATCGGGTTTTTTGATCGTCATCGACAAGGAGAATGGAGCGGAGCATGGGAATCCTTTTCTGTGACCGGGCAAACCTACGGGGAGCGCACTGCTAAAGCGAGGCGACGTTTGGCTTCATTGACCTGCATTTGAGGGTTAATCAAGAAGCGCCAAAGAACTTGTGCGACAGCGTCTTTGGTTGCTTCATCTGCCGCCATGCGGTGCGCCAGGCTAGGCACTAGCGCGGCATCGCGGGCGGCAAACGCCGTCCAGGAGTCGCGCGCGCAAGGGTCTAAGCTCGCCGGGTCAATATCGTTACGTGCGGGAACCGAGCCTTTTATGCGGTTGTAGGCTAGTTGGGACTGTGCAGTCGTGACGACTTCTGCCAATTTTTCTTGCGTCGCTGTGCGCTTGCGCGCATTGCGCAACATCGCTAGCGTATCCACGCTGTACAGGTGCATTTGCCGGGTTCCGGGGACGGCGACACAACCAAAGTCGCGCTCAGGGCTGGCACCCCATGCCATCAGCTCGCCCTTGGCCCAATCGCCCATGATGAACATGGCGGCCGTTTCGGAGGTGATTTCCCGGGCCGATTCGGTCCACGGGCGCTCTCGCGGCACTTCGCCGCTGATAGTGCGCAACCAGCGCAGGCGCTCCAACGCCTTGTCGATATCAGGGGACAACCAAGCACTACTCTTGCGATTGACGATCAGTTCGCGATAGCGTTTTGGCCCTACTTCCCCTAATAAAACCGCTTCAAAAACGGTCGCGATTTGCCATGCCTCGTCGCTCCAGGCCAATGGCTTGATCCCTTGCCCACTGAGTTTTTGTGCTACCACCGCAAACTCTTCCCAGTTGGTAGGGGGCAGCAAGCCCAGGCGCACGAATACATGCCGGTTGTAGAGCAGCGTGTTGATGCGATGGATGCCCAAGGGCGCTGCGATCACCACGCCCTTGTAAGTGATCAAATTCAATACAGTGGGAAATACCGTCTGGGCCCATTGCTGGCGGCTGGCCACCGCCGTCAAAGGCATGACCAAGCCCACGTCGTCCCAGTCCTTGAGGGTGGCACCAATGAGTTGCGCAGTATCAGGCGGGTCGCCCATGAGGACGCGACTCTTGAGCACCTTGACTGCCGCCATGCCGCCGCCGCCTGGTATCGCGACGTCCTTCCAGCGTACACCATTGAGCAACAATTGCGTATGCAACTGCTCCACCGCGAGTCGCTCGCCCGCCGATGTCCACCAATGCAGTACATCAATTGGCAAGGGTTGCGCGAGCGAACTTGCGCACTGCGCACCGAGCAAAGCCGGCAAAAAGAACAAGCGTATGACCCGCTGACTTACATGGACTGGGTTCATCGCAAGCACCTCCGGTAGTAGACACCTCGAGCCGTTTTGCGGGTTTGCCCGCACGCTAGGCATCTATCGATGCCGGTCGATTTGTAATTTTTCCTTACTGCGTCTATCGGTCTAAGCAAAGGCAACAGAGCGCCACCCTGTGAGGGCGACCCATCCGAGTAAGGAAACGTGCACACACGCAATTACGTTTATGTGAAAAAGTCTTTGTATATCAATGACTTGAAATATATAAGTGCACTTTTCACAATAATCATCATAACGTTGAGTTTACACATCAAAACGCATAGCCTCCGCCTCACCGATAGGTCAACCCATTGCCAACCTTGACAAAAGTTTGGGGTCGGTAAGTAAAGGAGTTTTGCGATGTCTGGTGCCAACGCTTCCAATTTGAACCGCGCTAGTGCAATGCCATTAGGTCGTCGATGCATCGAAGGTCCGGCTGTGCCCAGGGCAAAAGCCGCCGCAGCCACTTGCGCCCTGATGCTTTGCTGGGGCGCTTCCTGGGCACAGGAAATACCGTGGCATTTGGGCCGCGTCGATGGCGCGCAAGCCTCGCCTTCGGCGATCAACACGGCTGGTAGGCAACCCGGGCCAAACCGCGTAGTGGTGGCGGTGATCGACAGTGGCGTTATTGCCAGCCACCCAAGCCTTGAGGGGCGCTTATTGCCTGGCTATGACATGGTCTCCGCGAATTTGAACTTGCGCAAAACGAGGTCGTCAGATTTCAGTCCTGACGAGCGCGACACCCACTGCGGCGAACGTGCCCCACACGCCTCTCATAGAACACACGGTACCGAAGTGGCTAGTTTGATCGCAGGCAACGGCGCAGAGGGCGTGCTGGGCGTGAACCCGCAGGCACAGATCGTGCCCGTGCGATTGTTCGGCGCTTGCGCCATCTCACGTCAAGATCTGCTAGATGCAATCGCTTGGTCGGCGGGCCTGCCCGTGCAGGACGTTCCTGAAAACCCCAACCCGGCGCGCATCATCAACCTCAGCATATCGGGAGGGTTTTCCGTGTGTAGCGAAGAGCTGCAAGATTTAATCTACCGCATGACGGAAAAGAATATCTTTGTCGTCGCTGCAGCAGGAAACAATTATCAGAAAAAATTGCTCGAGCCTGCCAATTGCCAAGGCGTAATTTCGGTAGGCGCACTGGATGCACAAAACCGTATTGCGGACTACTCCGCACTGGATGCGCGCACCGTTATCTATGCGCCCGGCGGTGGGCCGACCTTGTCCGGTAACGAGCAATGGTCAATGAACAAACTGAAAGTGGCCAGTTATGAAAATCTCACCAACGGCCAAGATCGACCCTCCGCGTCCTACCGTGGCGTGGGCACCAGTTATGCCGCACCGATCGTGGCGGGCTATATTTCACTATGGCTGTCCCACTCGCCCGAAAAAACAAGGGCGGACTTTTTGAACGAATTGGACCGGTTTACCCGCCCCGTCGAACCGGTGCCGGCCTGCTCCAGTTGTGTGCCACGTGGCTTAGCCAGCATGAGGGACCTGAAGGCCTCTTGATCCCAGGGTGTGGTTCAACTGGTTGCGAGACCTATCGGCCCAGCACACCCAGATGAGCGGCCCACTGAAAAAGCACTGGATTTCAGTGATTTTGCAGATTTGAAGGGCTGTCATCCAAGATTCACCGGCTTGCATCATCATGGGCGGGCGGCGACTTGCCGTGATTCAATCAAGAAAGATTAGGCCATGACCGAAAACAACGCCCCCACGATGGATGACGCTTTTGATGAAGATTCAGACACCATCGGTGACTATCACCGTATGGCAGCACATCATTTCCAGGCCAGTGCCAAGCACCACATGGCTGCAGCTACCGCTGATGATGATGGTAACGATGAGGCCGCAGCCCGCCATGCCTACTTGGCTTATCGCCATCAGCTCAACGGCGTCCAATATGCAGAAATTGCCGCTATGGAAAGTGAGAGCCTCGAAGATGAGTTTGACGTTCCGACGGAGCTTGAAGCAGATTAATAGATATGCAGTGAGGATCGCCGGTCACTTTGAGGCATTGCAAAGTTGACCGGTAGCCCCGAATTGTCCCTAGCCTAAAACAAGGGTATTTGCCGCGACTGCAGCAAGTAGTCCGCTACCAACTGCGCCAGCAAGACATGGTGCTGGTTGGCGTGCCATTGGGGCTGCATGTACTTTTTGGTGTACCAATGCGCCTGGCTCTCCAGATGGCACCCCACAAGCCCCACCGCGCCTTGCACAATCGCCATAGGGTCGCCGTTGGCATAGGTGGCGATGGTGTCAAACTGGCCGTGGAGGAAGGTGGGGCCGTCATAAAAATACATGCGCTGCGCCTGACCGCGCCATTGGACCTTAGCCGTAGTGCCATAAGAGGCGCGGATATCGGCGCCAGGGCGCTTGATGTATTGCACGCAGCGCGTGCTTTTCAGTAAATTGAAATAATAGGCATCCGCCCAATACGCACCCATGCAAATACCCAGGTATTTGCCGCCGCGCTGCATATAGGCCCGCACATCGGGCACATTGGGTTTGAGAAGGCTACGAAATAGTGTGGCCTCGCCATCGCCACCGGGAAATACCACTAAGTCAACATCGTCAAAAAACCCCTCCTGCACTTTATGGCGGGTGAATAACTTGACATGGGCCAGGGGTGACAGTGCGGCGATCACCCCGTTGACCGAATCGGTCGAACACGTGGGATGGTGTATGAAAAGGGCAATGGTTTTCTTCATGCCGTCGCGCAGGTTTGCATAGGTTTTCTTGGCCCTAAGAGGCTAGGACGGTGCATGCATCGGACTTTAGTTTAAGCCTACTGTCACGTAATATTCATTAAATTCACCTAAATTCGCAAGGAAATCCAAACAATTCCAAATATCCTTTGAATTACTTTTCCGCCTCCGGTAGCAGCATCCTTCAAAGTAGGTTTGAAAAGCGATTTATTTGTGTTTCCATTGCAGCGCTGGCCTTGGTTCTTGGCGGCTGCTCTCCCACGGCACTGATCAAAAGAAGCCTTGGCGACGAACTGGCAAAGCAAGGACAGTCCCAGGAGGACGACCCGGGTCTGGCACGGGAAGCCAGTGCTTTTTACTTAAAACTATCGGAATCGCTACTGGCGGACACGCCTGACAACCTGAAGTTGGCCGAGGCGGTGGGCGCCGGCTTAAGCCAATACAGCTATGCCTATGTTGCTTTTGAGGCGGAGCGCTTGGCGGCAAAGGATGCCCAGGGCGCCTACCGCATCCATGAGCGCGCCAAGCGGCTCTATTTGCGGGCCCACCGGCACACGATGCGGGCTTTGGAACTTTCATCACCAGGCTTTGGGGCAAAACTTGCCCAGCCCGATGCCAAGCAGTGGCCTGCAATTTCCCAGGATCAAGTGGGCCTTGCTTATTGGGCCGCTGCTTCATGGGGCGGCTATATTTCGCTGTCTAAAGACGCCCCCGAAGCGGTTGCAGATTTCCCCCTGGCCTACCGCTTGGCCACCTTGGCCTGGAAGGCCAACCCGAACTATGGCAACGGAGGGCTTGCCAGCTTGATGGGAAGCTTTGAGTCTGCGCAACCAGGCGGTTCCCTGGAAAAAGCGGAGCAGTATTTCGACGCGGCCATCACCATCAGCCAGGGCAAAAACGCAGGCCCCTACATCGCAAAAGCGGAAGGCATTGCCTTGGCCCAAGGACAGCGAGAAGCCTTTGAAATTTTGCTCAAAAAAGCAATGGAGACCAGTGACAAACACCCTGACCTCAGCAATACACTGATGCGCGAGCGGGCACAGTGGCTGCTGCAAACCGCTGACGACTTGTTTTGAAATGTCCACCTTTATGAACCTCTTTGCAAATCCCTCCAGGCGCTTGGCTGGTTTATTTTTTTTGGCTATTGCCTTGACAAGCATGCGCGACGGCATGGCGGCGGATAAGCAACTTCGTATCGGGTCGCTGGTGCCCAAAAACTCTCTGTACCACCGCCAGCTCATGGACGTGGGCGAAGCCTGGCGGGCCGCGCAAGCAGAGAACAGCAAATACGTGGTCTATCCGGACGGAAGCCAGGGCGGCGAAGCGGAAATGGCGCGGCGCATGCGCATCGGCCAATTACAAGGCGCCTTGCTTTCCGTCGTGGGATTGCAAGAGATTGAGCCCTCGATCAACGCGCTGCAAGTCATACCCCTGCTGTTTAGATCCTGGGAGGAAGTGGACTATGTGCGCGAGAAGATGCGCGCACCCATGGAGAAAAAATTCTTGGACAAAGGCTTTGTCGTTTTGGCCTGGGGAGATGCCGGCTGGGTGCGCTTTTTCTCCAAAGACCCGGCAGTTCGGCCTGACGATTTCAAGAAAATGAAATTTTTCACTTGGGGCTCGGAGCCTGACCAGCAGGCCATCATGAAAAGCCTGGGCTACACACCGGTACCCCTGGAAACTTCAGACATTCTTCCGGCAATCCAGACCGGGATGATCAACGTAGTGCCCTCGACGCCCTACTACGCCCTAGCCACGCAGGTTTATACCTCAGCACCGCATATGTTGGAGATCAACTGGGCGCCGATTGTGGGCGCTTTGGTGCTCACCAAGAAGGCCTGGGACGATATGAGCCCGGCTACGCAGACGGCCATGCGCACGGCGAGCGAAAAGGCCGGCGTCCAAATTCGCGCCAAAGCCCGGCAGGAGGTCAATGACGCGGTCGATGCGATGAAAAAGCGGGGGCTGACCGTCAATCGCCCCAACGCGGATCAAATGCGGGAATGGACCGAGTTCGCTGAAAAGCTGTATCCGCGGATTCGCGGCACCATGGTGGCGGCCGACACCTTTGATGAAGTACTGGCCCATTTGAAAGACTTCCGCTCGGGCAAGGCAAAGTGACTATGGCACGCCCGGGCGCGCTTAGCTCTTGGCTGGGTCGCATCGATGAACAAATTGCAGCCCTTGCTTTAGGGCTGATGATGCTCATTCCAGTGATCGAGATAGCGATGCGACCCATGATGGGGAGTGGCATTGCCAATGCGCCGGTCGTCGTACAGCACTTAGGGCTGGTGCTTGCGATGTTTGGCGCGCTTGCCGCAGAGAGGCACGGCCACCTTACGTCCTTTGGCTCCAATGATGGTAGCAAGGGGCTGACACTTGCGTGGCGCTTGGCTCAGCTGCTTGCCGCGGTGGTGTGTGGCATGCTGGCGTATGCGAGCTGGCAATTCGTGCTCACGGAACGCGATGCCGCACACACCTTGGCCTATGCCCTGCCCGTCTGGACCCTGCAAGCGTGCATGCCCTTGTGCTTTTTGTTGCTGGGCTTTAAATTGGGTGTCAGGTGTGCAAAGCATTTCAGACTGGGTTACCTCTTGTCCGCAGCGGCGCCTTGCCTTGGCTTGGTCATCGCAGGGCAGTTGGAGGGAACGGCTTTCTCCCCCTGGCCTGCTTTAGCCTTGCTGGCCGCAGCCTTGGTAGCGGGCGCACCGATATTCACTGTTTTGGGTGGCCTGGCCCTTGTGCTTTTCTGGAGCGAGGGCATGCCCTTGGCCTCGGTGGCCTTGTCGCACTACCAAATCACGGTCAACCCCTCCTTGCCCGCGCTGCCCTTGTTTACTTTGGCAGGGCTGCTCTTTGCCCGCACCGGGGCCACGCAAAGGCTCGGAAACTTATTTCTTATTCTGTTTGGTGGGGGACTGAAAGGGTCCGTCATCGCCGTCGCATTGCTATGTTCATTTTTCACCGCCTTCACCGGGGGCAGTGGCGTTACCATTTTGGCGCTTGGCGGACTGATGCTGCCGCTGCTGCGCAATGCGGGTTATCCGGAGAGCAAAGGCATCGGGCTAGTCACCAGCGCCAGCGCCTTAGGCGTGCTGCTGGCCCCTTCCGTGCCGCTCATCATGTACGCGATTGTGGCGCGCGTGCCCATTAGTACGATGTTTTTAGCCGGCGCCCTACCGGCCTTGGTCATGGTGATGGCTTTGTTGATTTTTGGTGGTTTTTTACAGACCAAGTCGGATGCGCCCCGCTTGGCCACCGGGGCAGCAAACGCTGCCCTCTGGCCCACCATTTGGCTCGCAAAATGGGAAATTTTGGCGCCCGTGGTGGCGATCGGCTCCCTGGTCAGCGGCCTGGCGACGCCCATGGAAAGCGCAGCTCTGACCGCGACTTATGCCGTACTGACCCAGGCCTTAGCGCACCGCGAATTGACATGGAAGACATTTTTCGCCTGCCTGAGTGACGCCGCCCAAATCATTGGCGGGGTCCTCCTCATCCTGGGAATGGCGCTGGCGCTGACCAACTTCCTGATTGATGCAGGCATTCCCGATGCCGCAATTACAGCAACGCAAAGCCTGATCCCAAATCAAGAAATGTTTCTGGTCGCTTTGGTGGTTTTTTTGCTATTTGCGGGCGCACTGATGGAAATATTTGCGGCCATCGTGGTGCTGGTACCTTTGTTGCTGCCCGTGGCCCAAAGCTATGGCATTGACCCCGTGCACTTTGGTATTTTGTTTTTGGCGGCCATGGAGATGGGCTTTTTGTGCCCACCGGCAGGAATGAATATTTTCTTTGCTTCCGCGATGTTCAGCAAACCCCTTAGCGCAGTGGCCGCCTCGGTGACGCCCGCCTTGCTGGCCATTTTTGTCGGCAGTTTGCTTATTGCGCTGGTACCCGCATTATCAACCGCCCTGCCGAAATTTCTGGGATTGATGGCTTAAATTCAGGCAGTGGGTAGATGCTGGCTGGCGAGCTATGGGACCACGCAGCCTATACTTTGCGCCACCAAGGAACCCTCATGCGCACATCCCCCTTTGAGCATATTGTCGTTGTAGGCGCGGGCGCCGTTGGTAGTTTTTTCGGCGCCATGCTGGCGCGCGCCGGGCATCAGGTCACGCTGATCGGCCGGCCCGCGCATGTGAAGGCGATACAGCGCCATGGCTTGCAACTGGACTTGGCCCATGCCGCAGTCGTGGAAACCGTCCGCCTGGACGCCAGTACAGATCTCGCGGCTTTGCGCACAGCGGATCTGGTGTTGTTTTGCGTCAAATCCACCGATACCTCAGCGCTAGCCCACAGCATGGCCGCCCACGTGGCACCCCAGGCCATCATCATGAGCCTGCAAAACGGCTTAGAGAATGTAGCCCTTATCTCGAGTGAACTACCCAATCCAGTGATTCCAACGGTGGTTTATGTGGCCACTGAAATGGCGGCGCCCGGTTGCATCAAACACCATGGCCGGGGGGATCTGCTTATAGGCAGCCTGCAGGCTTGCAGGCTTGACAACGCACCAGAAGCCTTCGCGCGCATCGTCGAACTTTTTTCCAGCGCCCAGGTGCCTGTGCACATCTCGCAGAATGTGATGGCCGACTTGTGGTCCAAGCTGCTTATCAACTGTGTGTTGAACGCGATTTCCGGCTTGACCCAAACCCGCTACGGCCAACTGACCGCTGTGCACGCTATCGGGACCACCCAAAGCGCTTTGGTGCGCGAGGTGCTGGCCGTGGCCCGTGCCGATGGCACAGCACTCGACGAGGCCACTGCGTTGCAAGCCGTGGCCCATATTGGCAAGACGATGGCGGGGCAAAAATCCTCCACCGCGCAAGACATGGCGCGCCACAAACTCAGCGAGATCGAACACCTCAATGGCTTTGTGGTGCGACGCGGTCAGGCGCTGGGCGTCCCGACGCCAGTGAACCAAGCCATGTATGCACTGGTTCAATTGGTCGAGTCGACCTATAGCGTGCAAGGCTGATACAAAAGGCCTGGCCTTGATACACATCAAGCCTTTAACAGCCCGATAGACTACGCTTGGCGGCATGCGTGCCAGCTGTCAGGCGCGCCATTAGCGCCAACGCACTAGCGCCTTGGTTGTCTTGGTTCCTACCCTCTGCGCACCGCAGCCGCTGCATGCAATTCAAAGACTATTACGCCGTGCTCGGGGTCGCCAAGACGGCCGACCTGGACGCGATCAAAAAAGCCTATCGCAGCCTGGCGCGCAAAAACCACCCCGACCTATCTAAAGACGCAGGCGCACAGGAGCGCTTCAAAGAGGCTGCGCAGGCCTATGCGATTTTGAAAGACCCCGACAAGCGCGCTGCTTACGATGCGCTGGGTCAGGCTGGCCCGCAAGGAGACTTTGAGCCGCCGCCGCATTGGCGCGCCCAATACCAAAGCGATGGCGACGCTTTTGAAGACCTGGACCTGGCAGAACTGCTGGCCTCGCTGCATGCACGCGCAGGCCCCTCCGCCCGAGCCAGTACACCGCGCCCGGGGCAGGATTTCGAAGATACGCTATCGATGGGCCTTCGAGAAACGCTGCACGGCATGCGGGTGCCGATTACCTGGGTGGACGAAGGTGTGTCCAAGGACCTGATGGTGGACATCGCACCGGGGGTGCGCCAAGGCCAAAGAATTCGCCTGCGCGGCAAGGGCGGCAAAGGCTGGCACGGTGGCCCGCCTGGGGACTATTACCTCAAAGTCGTACTGGCGCCCGATCCGGTGTTTACGCCAGTGGGCCAAGACCTGCTGTTCCAACTGGATTTAGCGCCCTGGGAAGCAGTACTGGGGGCCCAGGTGCAAGTGCCCACGCTGCAAGAGCCGGTGCTGCTGACCGTACCCGCGGGGAGCCAGGCGGGCCACAAACTGCGCTTAAAGGGCTATGGCTTGCCCGGCCCCAAAGGGGTGCGCGGCGACATGCTTGCCGTGATTCAGATCAAGACGCCTAAGACTATTTCGGAGGCCGAGCGCGCCCACTACCAGGCGCTGGCAGGTATTTCCAGCTTTCGCGCCAGAACCACTTTCGAAAAGGAGACAAACCATGGCGCAAACGGTTCATAACTTCGATGCCATAGACATGCTGGACCACCTCAGCGGCTTGCAGCTTGCCAACTTGTGCGGCCTGCGCCTAGACGAGGTGCAGGATCTGGTCGATTACGGCGTCTTGCAATGCGCCTTCGCGCGCGAAGGCCTGGACTATTTCGATGGCGCCAGCCTCAGCCACCTGCTGGTAGCGTGCCAACAACGAAGGGACTACGACCTTGACCTGTTCTCGGTGGTGATCGTCGTCCAATACTTGCGCGAAATTGAGGATCTGAAGTTGCAGTTGAGCCAGTACCAGGCGCAGCGCTGAATGCGCGCTGGCTAGAATCAAAAGCGGCAGCCCGTTCCCTGGGCGCCGCATGGCGGCCCGAGCGTCGGCATGCCCCCTTGCTTGCGGAGCCTTGATGAAACACGAACGACAGGTCGAGCTGCTGAAACAAACCTTTGCGCATATTGACGCTAACACCACGCCTTTGTGGGACGCACCCTATTGGAATCCAGCCGAGCGCTATACCTGTCCAGCGCACTTTCAGCGCGAACTCAGTACGCTGTTTGGCGGGCAAGTGCCCCTGCTGGCCGGCTTCTCGCCAGACCTGCCTGCCCCCGGGGACTGGTTCACCTGCGATCTGCCCGGTGCGCCCATTTTTTTGACGCGTACCGCCCAAGGCAGCGTCAAAGCGTTTTTGAACATCTGCCGCCACCGGGGCTCGCGCTTGGTGGGTTTCGAGTTGGATACCAAGGGTCACTTTGTGCAACACCGCGGCCAGTCGCAGCACAGTTTTAGCTGCCCCTACCACGCATGGACCTATGACAACAGCGGCACCTTGATGCGCCACGCCAATGACATGGGTGGCTTTGCCCAATTGCAAAGCCGTATGGAATGCGGACAGTTCAACTTGGTGGAAGTGCCCTGCCTGGAAACCGCTGGCATGCTGCTGGTGCGCCCCCATGGCAAGGAGCCCATAGATGGCGAGCGCGACACCTTTGGGATGCACAGCCGCATGGGCGAATTTGGGTTTGGCAATTTTCATTTTTACCAGGAAGTGTTTTGGGACTTTGCCGCCAATTGGAAGCTCTTGCTGGAGACCTTTATGGAGGGCTACCACATCGCCGCCCTGCACCGCAACACGCTGGCGCCGTGCTTTCGCTGCTACCCGGTAATTTACGAATGCTTCGGCCCGCATGCCCTCTTCCCACTGCCGCGCAAAAGCATTGACGAGCAGCGCGATCTGCCAGAGGCCCAATGGTCAGTCCTGAAACATGCCTCCACGATTTTTTCGGTGTCTCCGCATGCGGTGCTCAACATCCCCATGGATGGGCATATGGAGTTGTGGGATTTCCAGCCGCTGGACGTAGACCGCACGCGGGCGCGGGTACGGTTTTATATTCCAGAGGCCATTAGCAGCGAAGCCGATTCAGCGCGCTGGAACAAGAGCTGGAAGGTCTCCACCGAGGTGATATCAGGCGAAGACTTTACCCAGCAGCAAAACATCCACATCAACCTAGCCAGTGGCCGAATACCCGGCGTCGTCTTCGGACAGAACGAGCCCATGCTCTCGCACTTTCACCGCGAGCTGGGCAAACTGACTGGCGTGCCCGATGCGGCCATGCCAGATTCGTTTTGACGCGCGCTAAGCGCCGCCACCTTCAATAAGCAATAGCCAGATGCATGGCCGGGTCTTGGTGCCAGGCCCAGTAGGTATCAGAAAGTTTGCGGGTGACCGGGCCTATGGTGCCATCAGCCACCTGCCGTCCATCCACGCGTGTCACCGGCAACACACCGCCGCCAGAGCTGGAGATAAAGGCTTCGTCCGCCGCGCGAAATTCAGTGGCGCTCACAGGCCGCACCTGCACTTGCAAGCCCAGGGACTGGGCAATCTCTATCACGGTGCGCCGGGTTATGCCTTCGAGCATGCCCTGGTCCGGGGTAATCAGTTGGCCGGCGTGGACACAGAAAACATTAAAGCCCGGCCCTTCCACCACATGGTCTTTATCGTCTACCAGCACCACGCTGTCGGCACCGCCGTCCAATGCATCGAGCAAGCCCATGGTCAAGTCGTTCCAGTGGTAGTTTTTGGTGGTCGGGTCCACCGAAGCCGCCGGTATGCGCTGCACATGGCTGATGCGCAAATGCAGGCCGGTGGCGCGTTGCTGCTCGTTTGCAATCCAGACAAAAGGTACAGCAAACGCATAAAACTGGTTTACCGCCTGGCGCGGATCACGCGAGCCCCAGGGCGTTTGACCGCGCGTACACAGCATCTCCACATACGAAGCTCGCAAGCCGCTGCGGCGCACGCACTCGCTCAGGATGGCGGTAATTTGCGCATCGTCCACGCCAGGGCCCAAGCGCCAGCGCTGGCAACTGCGCGCGAAGCGCTCAAGATGTGTATCCAAGCGAAAAAACGCGCCGTCCCATACAGTGACTACATCGTAGGTGGCATCTGAGTGCAAAAAACCCAGGTCGGTTATTGGAATACTGGCATTTGCAATGGGCATGTATTGGCCGCGCACATAGGCGCAGCCTTTGGAGAAATCTTGGGCTTCACGGTCGGGCATGGTGGAACTCCTGATTTTGAACCTGGGTAGGCGCAGTGTCGCCGAAAAAAGCACAGTGCAAAGCTTGCAATGAGGTCATTTGGCCGCACCTAGGCAAAGCTTCGTTGAAAGCCTCCAACTAATACAAAGGATTACCCATGCTTTTTGAGAGTTACTCTGCGGGCAAATTGCCGCTTGCTAACCGTATCGTGATGTCGCCTATGACGCGTAGCCGTGCCGTGGAAAACAATACCCCCAACGGCCTGATGGCGACCTATTATGTGCAGCGCGCCAGTGCCGGCATGATCATTACCGAAGGCACCTCGCCATCACCAAATGGCCTAGGCTATGCACGTATCCCCGGACTTTTCAACCAAGATCATGTAAAAGCATGGAAAGCCGTCACCGACGCGGTACACGCCCAGGGCGGGAAAATTGTCATCCAGCTGATGCATTGCGGCCGTGTGGTGGGCCAGGCCAATTTGCCTGCGGGTGCCAAAGCCGTTGGACCAAGCGACCAGGTGCTCGAAGGCGAGATGTACACCGATGCCCATGGAATGCAGCCCCATATGCAAGCCCATGGGCTATCGGTGGAGGAAATTGCAGCAACCGTGGCCGAATATGCCCAGAGCGCGCGCTTGGCCATCGAAGCGGGCTTTGACGGCATTGAACTCCACGCTGCTAACGGCTATTTGATTGAGCAGTTTCTCAACGCGAACGTTAACAAACGCCAAGACGTCTACGGCGGTAGCGCCGCCAACCGCAATCGCTTTGCCCTGGAAGTCATGCGCGCCACCGTGGCAGCCATCGGCGCTGACCGCGTTGGCATGCGCATTTCGCCCTTTGGCGTGTTCAATGGCACTGGCGCATTTGATGGCGTAGAGGCGCAATTCGAGGCCTTGGTCAGCGAAGCATCCTCCCTGGGGCTGATGTATGTACATTTGCTGGACCACTCGGCCATGGGTACTCCAGCGGTGCCCGCCGAACTCAAAGGCAAGTTACGCAGCCTGTTTAAAGGCACGTTTATTCTTGCCGGTGGATTTACCGGTGAGTCGGCTGAACAAGCACTGGTGGCAGGCCAAGCCGATTTAATCGGATTTGGTCGACCCTTTATCTCCAACCCGGACTTGGTCGCGCGCTTGCAAAAAGGTGCGGAGCTTGCCGCACCCAACATGGGCACCTTTTACACGCCAGGCGAAGCGGGCTATACCGATTACCCGGCGATGGCGGCTTAAACATTGCGCCTAAGTGGCTTGAGCGACTTAGGCGCAAGCATAAGGAACAGGCCAACCGTTCGGCGCGCAATAGGGAGCTGCAAAAAATTTTTGACACTCTTATAAGCCTTTATGGATGGAGCTTTATAGCGATTGAGTCTAATCAATGGGAGTCCATGCTTGGCTGGCACGCAAGGGCGCAAGCTTGAGCTTAGCCCTAGGTCTGGCCCATTGCCCTGCTGTAATCTCCGGCTTTGCGGGCGCCGCCTTTGGAATCTGAGCTTCCCACCGCGTAAAGTGGCTGCAGGGTTTGATTTAGTCGGGCATTCCGACGCTGAACTGCTATCGATGAACACTTCATTTCAATCAATTCAAAAGATGTCCTGTCTTGACAAAGATAGTGCAGCCCTCTTTGCTGAAAGGCTGATGCATGCTCATGTGAGGACTTCTGATCCATGAGCCGGCCCGATAGCGTCCGTATTCATCTTCAAACACGCCATCGACTACAAAGATCTCTTCCCCGCCATGGTGTCTGTGTGGATTAAAGTAGGTTTGAGGTGCCCACCTAACTAAAGTAGATCCACTGCCCTGTCGCATCAGCGGCATGACAGTCAGACCGGGCACCATACCTTGATACCAAGAAGCAGTTTCAGTATTCAGCACTTCTCGCTCTACTTGATCCGCACCAAGATGGCGTAACTTTACAAAAAGAGTGCAGCCGGTCTTGCTATAGGGTGCATGTGAAGAGCCGGGAGGATTCATGATGTAGGTGCCAGCGGGATAGTCGCCAGCCTCATCGCTGAATACTCCATCCAGCACCAATATCTCTTCACCATACTCATGGCTATGGGTTTGAAACTTAGATCCGGGTTGATAGCGAACGATAGAAGTTGCTTTTGCGACCTCATCACCGGTGCGCTCAAGCATTCGCCTCTCAACCCCCGATTCTGGGCTGGGAATCCAAGTTAAATCATGGTGATTTATCACAACCCTCTTGCTGTAATCCGCATTGATATCCATTTATTACATCTCAGAAATTTTGAAAAGCACTAAAGCATAGCAACAAACTAGCATGGCTATGCGGCCCGACCCAATGTCATCTTGCGCGCGGTCGCAGAGTTGTATCTGGCGCTGAACTTTAGGCTATGCAAAGGCGTCGGCCAACGTCGACCTTGCTTTACCTTATGGGCCATAGCCTAGAAGCGATACTAGGTAGCCTTTGCTAGCTCAACCGAAATCGCCAGCCATGAATCCCCTGAATCCCAAGAAACTGCTGCTGAGCAAATGGACTGCCGTGACGCCGGTAGCCAAGCAAAAGCACTTTCTTGTCAGTCGGGTGATCAAACCAGAGATGCCCACCGATCCTATTGAATTGGTGGAAATCGAATCCGTGTTTTCCAAGGCAACCCAGGTCATCGCATGGCGCGATCTGCAAGACGCGGAGGTTTGGCGGCAGGGTTGGGTTTGAAATTTAAATTCTCCAATGACCATTTATGCATGGCCTCTCGTCCGTCTGACCATTGCAACTTTTTCCAGCACGAATTGATGGGTAAAGGCCGACTTTTTGGGGCGATTTGGGCATCGCGTAAGTGCAGCCCCGTACGGCGTGAACCGAATTTACTCTTCAACCTGAGGTGCCTAAGATTAAACCCATGATGCTGCCGAGTTCTGGTTGCTCAAAATATGCACATGGGAGTGTTCGATTGAAAGTACCCTAGGGAACCCTCTGACACGTCGACAGCTTTTCTGCAAAAGCGCTCTTGGTGTCGTGTGCGTTGACAATATAGGTGGTGGCGCCATCATTGAATGCTCTGGTAATGCCCACAGTCAATTGCGTCAACAGGGAGTCACTATTGTGAGTGGTTGGCGCGCAGAGCCCGGAATAGAAGTGATTTACCGAATGACAAATATTTGGTTTCCTGGGTTAAGTTGAGGCGGACCCTGCCAGTTGCTGTGAGCCTGCTCAAGCGCCTGTGCCATAATCGTTCTTTATCTGTACACTGCCCGGGTGGTGAAATTGGTAGACGCAGGGGACTCAAAATCCCCCGCCGCAAGGCGTGCCGGTTCGATTCCGGCCTCGGGCACCACCCCCAAAAATACGCCTCAGCGCCCTTTCGCGGACGCTGGGGCGTTTCTGCGCTTGCAGCCCTTTGCCTTCACTTTTGTTACGCTGAAAGCCTTAAGCGCTCAAATAATTTCATCTA
>CAMBFO010000037.1 GCA_945865675.1 Comamonas sp. lk | reverse complement strand
CATTGATATCTATCGTCAATCGCACCTTGTGCCTCAATGAGTTGTCTGCTCTGCTCTCCACGCAATTGATTCACGGCTTTAACAGCATCCAAGTGACTGTAGTGTTTTTCAATCATTGACACACTCGTTCCCATTTGTAGTGCGAGTGTGTGAATCTCTACTCTGTCAATCTGTAAAGCAATCGTTGCGTATGTATGTCGCAAGCTGTAAAGAACTCGTCTTTGATTCGTGACTGAATCCATCAAAAGATTGTGTTCAATAAGATACGTATCAAATAAGCGACTGAAACTTGTTGGCTTGATTAACGCTGGAACTTTGTCTTTGTTCTTTTGTCGTTTCGTGACGATCTGTCTGTAGAGAACAATTTTCTCTAATGGATGCTCTTTGATTACGACACTCAAATCTTTGCCATGATTTCTAAGTGCGATTGCTCTTAATGCGCTGACAGTTGGACCACGACCAATACAATGTCTGGCGCCAGTTTTGCCTTTGCCAATCTTTAATATCGCTGTGATGTTGGGATTGATTTCAACTGTGTCTTCAGCAAACACTTCTTCGTGTTTTCTGTCTTTTTGCTTCAAATCAGTTTTGTTGGTCGTGGGATAGAACTTGATTTCTATCTGTCCCCATGTCAATTCATTGATCTCAGTGCCTGGACGCATGCCAGTATCTAACAGTATCAATACGTAATCACGCAACAAACTTCTGAGATTGATGCTGTCTGATCGTGCTTTGGCAATCCATGGGTCAAAGTTATTTCGTAATGCTCTGATTTCTTCTAAGCTGAATGCTGGGCGTCGTTCACTCTTCTTGCCAACTGCGATGAGTTTTGGACGATTGATCTCATACATGAAGCCACGATAGATCGCTTCGTCAAAAACTCTGTTCAATGCTGCGTTGTGATTGAGCGTTGTGCTGTGACTTGGCGCTGCGCCCATTCTTTTGATGCGCCACTTTTCAAATTCTTCAACCAACTCGTGATTGATCGCATCAACTTTGTATTTCCCAAAGAAGTTGACGTGGTAGTTCTCAATGATGGAGATGTATTCTTTATACATTGACTTCCCATCACCATCTGCGATTAGCTTTTCCATTCTGAAGATCGCTTGCTTAGCGATGTCTTTGAATGTGCGAGTGATTGGTGCTGCTCGGAGTTTTTTGCGAACACTCGCTTCTATGAGCAAGTCATGCGCTATCGCTTTGGCTTTTTTGAGGTTGTATTCTTTGGTGCTCTCACGCTGCCACCGAGCGTCAACTTTGTAGCGACATTGCCACACCATGCTTCGTGGACGCTTGAAAACGACAAGCGCATGGGGCACAAGCACGAAAGTAGTGTCTTTTTTCTCTGCCATACAGCGTTTTCAGCTGAGGATTTAGATGCTTGTAGCTTACGTGAACAGCACGTTTTGGACAAGAAAAACAGAGCAAAAGTGCGTAGTCGGTGCGTAGCCGATTTTGGGACGAAAAAAAAGCACTTACATCTCTGTAAGTGCTTGATTTATATAATAAATCTGGTGGGACGTGCGGGGGTCGAACCCACGACAAACGGATTAAAAGTCCGCTGCTCTACCAACTGAGCTAACGTCCCGTCAATAAGCTTGTGACTTACTGCCAAGCCTTAAATTATAGCCTTGTTTTTTTGGCTATTTGTTGACCTCTGCAAGCTGGTTCATCACCCAGCCTGCCGCGCACATGCCAAAACTGGCGGTAACGGCGACGCTCGATCCGTAGCCATGGCAATTGAGGCTGTTGTCTGACTGTTCCTGCACTGTGGTTTGGGCTGCTTGCACTGCTTCGGCACTAAACACACAGCTGATCTGCATCTTCTTGGGCTCACGCGCGGCGCCATGGTACTTTCGTAGGCGATAACGCACCTTTGCAAGCAGTGGATCATGGGTGCAGACACTTAAATCTGCCACCGCTACTTGATGAGCCATCCGCTTTCCACCCGCAGCGCCGACGGTGATGAAAAGCGTGCCCGTCTCTCTAGCCCATTGGGCCATTGCGGTCTTGGCGAGCACTTGGTCGCAGGCGTCAATCACCGCATCCGCATCGGGCGGCACCAAGCGTGCCCAATTGTCAGGACTTACGAAATCATCGATACCGACAACCTGGCAATGCGGGTTGATGAGCGCAATGCGCTGGGCCATAGCCTCAATTTTGGCGACACCCACGGTGCTACTCAGGGCCTGAATTTGGCGGTTGATATTGGACTGAGCAACATGGTCCATATCAATGAGCGTAAGCCGCTCGATGCCGCTGCGTGCGAGCGCCTCAGCCGCCCAAGAGCCCACACCTCCCAGCCCAACCACCACCACATGAGACCCTCGCATTTTGCGAGCCGCTGGGGGGCCATACAGGCGATCCAGTCCGCCAAAACGCCTATCGGCATCCACAGCTTGACAGAGATCAGGTTCAGCCATGGTGTGGCGCTGGCAAAGCAGTCAACCGGACGATTGAGCCGGTTGCTACTACTTCATGCGCGCAAGGCGCTCTTTGGCAATATCGGCCGCCTCACTTTGCGGGAAATTGGCCACCAGGTCTTCCAATGTTTTGCGCGCCGGCGCCAGGTCTTTGAGTTCGAGTTGGCAATTGGCAATCGCCAACCAGGCTTCGGGAACACGGGCGTAGGCGGGGCTGCGCGCAATCATCTTGCGAAAGTTAGCAACAGCGGCCGGGTAGTTCTTCAGCACAAACTGGGCATTACCCAGCCAAAACAAGGCAGAACTACCGTAGCCGCTTTGGGGGTAGCGCCCTAGAAAATCTGCAAACGTATTTTGCGCGGACTCAAATTCGCCGCTACGAAAACTGGCCAATGCGGAATCAAACATCCGCTTTTCAGCGGAATCTGCCAAAAATTCGCTCCCCTCGTGGCTGACCTTGACGGGCTCCAGCCGCTGCATACGTTCTTCCAAACGTTTGATTTGCTCGGCCTGACGCCGCTGGGCTTCATTCATTTCGCGCCCGAGCTGCTCACCCTGACCACGGATTTTGGCAGCCTCGCCATTGGCCGCCTCCCATTGATTCTGCAAATCAAGCAAACCGCGGCGCAAGCTGACGAGTTCTTCGGTCTGGCGCTTGGATTCATCGAGCAATTTTTGGTCCGTGTCGCGGCGCAGTGCTTCTATCTTCTGGCGCAGGTCCAAAATAGCGCGGCGCGCTTCGTCGTCATCAAACAAACCAGCGCTGGCGGTTGCGGCCCATAGCAATGCGGCCACCAACAGCAAGGACTGCCGCCCAAAAAATCCAAACTTTGGCATCACCCTAGTCACCGGATAACGATCTCAGCACGGCGGTTTTTTTCCATTGCCATTTCGCTATCGCCAGTTGCAGCAGGCTTTTCTTTACCAAAGCTCACCGATTCCATTTGCGTATCGGCAACGCCTAGCAAGGACAAAGCTTTGCGCACCGCATCTGCACGTTTTTGGCCTAAAGCCAGGTTGTATTCGCGGCCCCCACGCTCATCGGTATGGCCGTCAATGCTGATGCGCTGATTTTTGTTGGCCTTTAAATTGCGCGCCTGGGTTTCGATGATGGTCTGGTACTCCGGGCGGATGGCAAAGCTGTCGAACTCAAAGTAGATGGTGCGTGCATTGGCAGCAGCGAGGGCGTCAGAACCGGTCGCACTCTTGGTGCCGGCTGTGGTATCGAGCGTGGCAACATTAGATTTTTTGTCACCCGCAGCGGCAGTCGTTGCAGGCGTCAGTGTTTTCATCGCCACACTGGCTTGTCCCGACTTATCCTCTACGCTGACCTCGTTGAGCTTCACGGGCGAACTGCAGGCAGCCATCGTCGCTACTAAGGCCAGGATCAGGGTCCACTTATACATAACTAACTCCTTATTAAAAATACCGAGGGTCCAACAAATTTCACTAGGGAATCAGCGGTCCCCAATCGGGTTCGCGCAAATCACCGCTTTGACCAGCCAAGCGCGCCTTGACTTTGCCGTCAATCGTGGTTGTCATGAGCGCTTCGCGCCCTTGCTGCTGGGTGGCGTAAATAATCATCCGGCCATTGGGGGCAAAGCTGGGGTTTTCGTCCGCCATGGTTTCTGTCAAGGCCAAGGCCTGACCGGAGCTGAGGTCTTGGATATGCAGCTTAAAGGCACCGGCGACCCGCGAGATGTAGGCTAACCAACGTCCGTCAGGGCTGAGCGTGGGCGATATGTTGTAGCTGCCCGTAAAGGTGATCCGCTCGGCATTGCCGCCTGAGGCGGGTATTTTGTAAATCTGGGGCGAACCGCCACGATCGCTGACAAAATAAATAAAGCGCCCATCGGCCGTGAAAACGGGTTCGGTGTCGATAGCGGTGGAGGTCGCTAAGCGACGGGGCTCGGCGCTGGAGTTGCCAACATCGAGCAAAAACAACTGCGAACCGCCGTCGCGACTGAGCGTTAGGGCCAGCGTTTTGCCGTCTGGCGACCAGGCTGGGGCGCTATTGGAGCCTTTGAAATTGGCCACCAGGCGGCGCTTGCCGGTGTCCACATCATGCACGTACACCACCGGTTTACGCGATTCGAAGGACACATAGGCCAATTGATTGCCATTAGGCGACCAGGAAGGGGAGATGATGGGCTCCACGCTGCGCAAGGCCGATTGCGCGCTCTCACCGTCTGAATCGGCCACCCAGAGGTTGTAAATCGAGGCACTTTTTGTCACATAAGCGATGCGGGTCGCAAAAACGCCTTTTTCTCCAGTAAGTTTTTCGTAAACAGAATCGGCAATGCGATGGGCCACGCGGCGCAGTTCGGCGGCGGGGGCTGCGTGGCTTTGGCCTCCCAGGTCTTGCATACGCACGCTGTCCCACAAGCGAAACCGTAGCTCATAACGGTCATCGCCCACGCGGGTGACGCTGCCCGTCAACAAAGCATCAGCGCCTTGTTTGCGCCAGGTTGGCAGGTCGGGACGCGAATTTTCATCTAACACCGCACCGGCTGGGTCCACGCTACGAAACTGCCCGCTGCGCTCAAGGTCGGCCTGCACAATCGCGGCAATTTTTTGCGTCATGCCCTCGTTGCCCTTGAACGCCGCGATAGCAATAGGCAATTGCGTCAAGCCGGCTCCGGAGACCTCAACACGGAATTGCGCCAAGGCATGGTTACCCAAGAACATGATTGCCAAGCTGAGAAGAATTTTGGTCATACCCTCCTATTATCTCCAACTATAGGAAGGCTCCGGATACAAAAGCTTCAATCGCCCAAGGCACTTTCCGCTTTTCCCCTGGCTAGGCGACTCCAGGCAGGGCGCCTTATGTTTTGGAATAGACTCAGATGGTCAGGCGATGCGCCTTCGCGTGTCCGAAATTTTGCAAGGTACAACGATTGATGAGCCAGATATCGGTCTACATCATTGCCTACAACGAAGCCGAAAAAGTTCGGGCCACGATTGAAAGCGTGCTTTGGGCGGACGAAATCATTGTGGTGGACTCTTGGAGCACCGACGGCACCGCGGATATCGCGCAGGCTTTAGGCGCCAAAGTAGTACAAGTGGAATTTAAGGGCTTTGGCAACTTGCGCAACCAAGCCCTGGCTGCCTGCTCCCACGAATGGATTTTCAGCCTGGACGCCGATGAGCGATGCACCGCGCAAGCAGCGCAGGAAATCCGCGCCATCTGCGCTGACAGCGCATCGCTGGATATTTACCGCGTTCCGCGGCGCAACTACTTTATGGGCCGCTGGATCCGACATTCGGGCTGGTACCCCAACTACCGCCAGCCCCAACTCTTTCGCAAAGGCTGCATGCGCTACGACCAAAAGCCGGTGCACGAAGGCTTTGAGGTGTTTTCCAGCAAGCCCATCGGACACCTGAAAAACCCTATCTGGCAATTCCCGTTTAAACATTTGGGCGAGGTGATGCACAAGGCCAACCGTTACTCCACCCTGGGGGCAGAAAAGGTAGTCCATAAAAAAATCAGCATGGGAACGGCGCTCGCGCATGGCCTTTGGGCATTTCTCAAGCACTATATTTTCAAACGCGGGGTATTGGACGGCTGGGCCGGCTTTGTGATCGCTTTCGCCTACTTTGAACAGACCTTTTACCGGTATGCAAAGGCATACGAGATGCAGCAGGGAGCCAACTGGATGAGTCCAGAGGGTGAAAAAATAGCCCAAACTGCTGATAAAGAGCCAAAGGTTCCCATAAAGGCTCAGGCCGCTCGGGATTTGCACGCTAAATGACCTTGCCTGCAGCAGCTATGGCCTTGCGCCCCTGGCAACTTGGGCTCATGTTTTTTGTCGCACTTTCACCCAGCCTGGGAACTGCCGTCGCCGCCTTGGGAAGATTGGTCTTGATGCTGTGGGCCTTATTTGTGCTCTTAAAGCCCAACAAGACCCTTGGGAACAGTGAAACCTGGTCACTGCACAAGCCGATTACCGTAAGCATTCTGCTAGCCTGTTTTTACATGGCCTTGAGCACCTGGTGGTCGTCAGCAGACACCGAGCGCACTTGGTTTTCTTGGATCAACCACGCACGCTTACTCACAATTCCCTTGGTGTTTTACCTTTTGCGGGATCCTGCACAGGGCCGGCAAGTACTGCGCGTTTTCATCGGTACCCAAATTTTTGTCGGATTTAGCTCATGGTTGCTGATCGCCGGCTACACGCCCCCTTGGATATCAGGCACAGATTCGCAAACCACCTTTGCATCCTATGGCAGTTACCTGGAAGAGAGCATTGTGCAAGCAACCAGCGCTGGGCTTTTATGGTTCCAAAGAGATTGGATCTTCGGGCCCAAGGGGCGGTGGCTTGCCATCGCTATGGCACTTAGCTGCGCTACCCTAAGCGCAGCATTTTTAGCGGGTCGAAGTGGCCACATGGTATTGCTCGCATTGAGCGCATTAATTGTGTTCCAAGCCCTACCCAAAAGAACGCGCTGGCTAGCCTTGTTCGCACCGTTTTTGGTAAGCGCCTTACTGTGGTTTAGCGCACCCAATTTCAAGCAACGCCTAATGTCCGTTTATACAGAAATGGCTAGCTTTAGTCAGAATGCAAACGCGACCACCTCTTCGGGTTTGCGCCTTCAGTACTGGAAATCGTCCTTACAGTCCTACGCAGAAAGTCCTATCTTGGGACATGGCGCCGGAAGCTGGAATAGTGAATTTCTCAATCAATTGGCCAAACATCCCAACCCCACGGTTGAACCAAACCATGGCTCACGTGACCCGCATCAACTCTTTCTGCTTTGGGCCGTGGAAGGTGGAACGGTTGGATTGCTGTGCTTGATTTTTGCACTGATTTACATGGTTAAAAACTCAAGCTATTTGCCACAGCAAGATGCATGGAGTTTGTATGCATTGTTGTTGAGCCTAGTGGTTGCCAGCATGTTCAATTCCACGATTTACGGCATCGGCAACGGTGATTTCTTCTGCGTTGGAATAGGTATTTTGTTGAGTTTGGGGGCGGCTAAACGCCAGACCCAGAGTGCCGCCAACTTGCCACCATGAACTTACCAGCGATGCAAAAATCTTTGAATATGCGTGAGCGCCTCAAGCGTGTGGGAAAGTATTTCGCCAAGCCTTACTACGCCTGGGCTGCGCTTGCACTGTCGGTCATAGTCGGGGCGGCACTGGAGCCGGCCATCCCCGCATTACTTAGGCCATTGCTGGACCAGGGGTTTACCTCCAACACACTTCCTTTATGGATGGTACCTGTCGCCTTAATCGGACTGTTTATGCTTCGATCATCGGCCTCTTACCTGAGCGATATCGCCGTTGCAAAAATTACGCAAACCAATTTACAGCAATTGCGAACCAAAATGTTTGCAAGTATTTGTTATGCCGAGATCGGGCTGTTCCGTGATCAAGCTGCCACCAGTTTGGCAAACACCGTGGTGTACGAGGCAACCAATGGCGCAGTCGTACTTTTGCAATCTGTGACAACCTTGGTTAAAGACAGTTTGACGCTGGTGGCGTTGACCTGTTTTTTGCTCTACACCAACTGGCAGCTTTCAATAATTGTGTTCGCAATTTTCCCGGTCGTCGCCATCAGCATGCGAGTGATTTCTAAACGGGTATACCTCCTAACAAAAGCCCAACAAAAGACGGTAGACCAACTCGCTTATGTAGTCGAAGAGAGCGTGCTGGCCCATAAAGAAATTCGTGTGCAAAACGCTGAGAAACATCAGCAGGCGCGGTTTGAATTTTTGAATGTTGATTTGCGCCGTCTAGCCATGAAATCAGCCATTGCGGGATCTGCCGTTGCGCCGGTCACGAATTTTTTTGCGTCCATTGCCTTATCGGCAGTAATCAGTATCGCAATTTATCAAAGCCAGTCCAATCAATTATCTGCCGGTGGATTTGTTGGATTTGTGACCGCAATGCTCATGATGATCGCACCCATCAAGCACTTATCCGATATTTCTAGTGCCATTACACGCGGTCTTGTTGCCGCCGAACGTGCAATCGACCTGATTGAAAATGTGCCACCTGAAACGGGTGGCGCTTTCGCGCTCAACCGAGCTACTGGGGATATCCGGTACCGAGGCGTCAGTGTTCGCTACCCGGGGGCGGGAGAAGCAGCGGTGGATAAGCTCAGCCTTCATATCCGGCCTGGCCAATTCATAGCCCTCGTCGGCCTATCGGGCTCTGGCAAAACCACCTTGGTCAACTTATTACCCCGGTTTGTAGATCCGAGTGCGGGCAGCGTGGAGCTAGACGGCGTTGAGGTAGATCAATGGGATTTGGCCAATTTACGCAGCCAATTTGCGCTGGTTGGGCAAAACGTCATCATGTTTAACGATACCGTGCTCAGCAATATCACCTTAGGTCTTCCTGTTGACCGGGAGCGGGCGCTGCAAGCACTGCAGGCGGCCAACCTCGCGCAAAGAGTATCCGAACTGCCACAAGGAATGGATACCGTTGTAGGCCATAACGCAAGCCTGTTGTCGGGCGGCGAGCGCCAGCGGCTGGCTATCGCGAGAGCAATTTATAAGGATGCGCCTATCCTGATATTGGATGAGGCCACATCAGCGCTAGACACTGATACAGACAGCTTAGTACAAGCTTCACTGCGTACTGCCATGCAAGGCCGAACTACGATTGCGATTGCCCATCGACTCAGTACGATCAAAGACGCCGATTGTATTTACGTTATGGGGCAAGGCCGCGTTTTACAGCAAGGTAGCCATGATGAATTGATGGCTCTGGGTGGCGATTATTTTGAATTTATACAGCTTAGTCAAAGTTGATTCGGCGGCAGTGCTATTTTTTAACTACTCAGATTTTTCTCCCAGCGCCAAGCGTCCGCACACATGGCCTCTAGAGGCAACTGCGCGCGCCAGCCCAAAGCGTCCCATGCCAAATCAGTTGCCGCATAGCAACTTGCCACGTCGCCTGGACGACGGGGGAGTACTTGGTAAGGAATGGGCACACCGGTAGCCCGCGTGAACGCAGCTACCAATTGCAGCACACTCACGCCGCTGCCGGTTCCCAGGTTGACGGTGATGCCTTTACCTTCTTGCTCCAAATAACGCAGCGCCGCAAGATGGCCTTTAGCCAAGTCCACCACGTGAATGTAATCGCGCACGCCAGTGCCATCGACCGTGGGATAGTCATCGCCAAAGACGCGTAAAAACGGATGCCGCCCCGCTGCCACCTGGGTGATATAAGGCATCAAGTTATTCGGAATACCCGATGGCTTCTCGCCAATCAGCCCACTGGCATGCGCGCCCACCGGGTTGAAATAGCGCAGCAAAGCCACTTGCCAGCGACTATCGGCTGCCTGCAATTCGCGTAGCATGTCCTCACACAACAACTTGCTACGCCCATAGGGGTTGGTCGTGCGCAAGGGGGCAGACTCCATTATGGGTACCGCATCGGGCTGCCCATAGACGGTGGCAGACGAGCTGAACACCAAACGCCGCACGCCTGCGCGCTCCATGGCAGCGGCCAGGCAAGCCGTACCGCCTACGTTGTTGTCCAAATAGAGTGCTGCCTGTTGCCAAGATTCGCCGACCGCTTTGAGGCCCGCGAAATGCATGACCGCTGTAATCGGGTGGGAAGCAAACACGTTGTCCAGTAATGCCGCATCGCGCACATCGCCCTGCACAAATTCGGGCACGCCATAGCACATAGCGCCCAGGCGTTGGATGGTGCTCGACTGGCTATTACACAAATTGTCTAAAACCACGACATTCCAACCGGCCTGCATCAGTTCGGCTGCAGCATGTGCGCCAATAAATCCGGTACCACCGGTTATCAAAATAGTATTTTTCAAACGATAACTCCAAATAGCCGCGTCAACCGTGTATCCCTTCGGCCGTGATCAAGCTCCGATACCACTGCGCCTGCTGCATGCCTATCTGCGGCCATGCATGGTTCTGCACGAATTCGGTAGCATGGGCAATCTGCGCCTGAAGCAGACCGGGGTCGGCCCGCAGCGCAGCCACGGCGTCGGCGATTTGTTGTTCGGAGTGCGGGTCTTGCAACATCCAAGCTGCGCTGGCCTCCTGCACCAAAGGGGCAGCAAGGCAGTAAGGGGCCACACTCAGAACTACTGGCACGCTTGCGGCCATGGCCTCCAGCACCACCAAGGGGAACATATCATCCAAAGTGGCATGCACCAAACAATCCGCAGCGGCAAAAGCCGGTGCAGCATCCGGTAAAGAGCCGCTGAATACTACCCGCCTACCAAGACCTAGCTGTGCACAGCGCGTTCGCCAAGTGTCCGCTTGCTCGGCGTCGCCCCCCACCACCAGCAAAAACACATCAACCGGCAGCAAAGGCAAACTGCGTAACACGGCAGCAAGCCCTTTTTTCTCAAAATTGTGGCCAACCAGCAAGAGAATCCACCCCTGAACCGGCAAACCCAAGGCTTTGCGCGCATCTACTTTGGACAAAGCTGGCGGGCCGGCGACATCCGAAGCCCCAGCCAGATGAATCCCCGGCGGCACGACCCGCAATTGCTTTCCACTCAAGGCGTAAATAGATGCAATGATGTCGCCTAAGGCGGGCGCAACCGCAAGCATCAATCGTTTGTCACCGCCACGAAAGCGCAAGCCTTCAAGGGATAAATGCGCGAGCAAACGCGCACTGGTACAAATTTTGAGGTACACCAACAACTTAGCTAAAGGATTCGTAGCCCGCGTAAACAAGCTGTAGCGCATAGGCCGCACATGCACCGTCTGCACATTGCCGTGCCAGGTGTTTTCATGCGAATGCACAATAGCAAACCCTTGGCGTGTTTGACGCCACGACCACCAGGCAAACAACCACAAGGCTATCCAGCGCGGCCGCTTGATCGTACGGCCCATGCGGTGAATGCAGATACCCGGGTGCGAACCATCGGACCGTTCGCAAAACACATGAACCTCAAATTCACCGGCAATTTGTTCAGCCAGATTTACCGCATAGTTCTCCGCACCACCAGCGCTTTTGCTAAAGCTGCGCGAAAGTATCGCTACTTTGGGGTTTTTGCCTGCAGGCGTATGGCTGGCCATAGCCTAGGCGCGCTTCCCGTTTTCATAGCCGGTCAGCAGTTTGAGCAAAAACTGCGGCATATAGGTCGAACGCACCACCGGAATCCGGCGCAATTGAAACAAATCAGACCCCGCTTGTACTTTGCCGCGTTGTGTGGTGGTGGCACTTTGGTAGCCCGCGTCTTGGGCCATCACCGCATGTCGCGCTTCATATAAGCCATAGGGATAGCAAAAATGCGCTACCGGCTCACCCAATAGTTCGGCCAAGTCCGCCTTGCAAGCCGCAATTTGTCGCATCGCATCGTCATCTGGCAGATCTGGCAATTTGCAATGGGTTTGGGTGTGCGCGCCGATTTCCATACCTGCCTGCGCCCATTGCCTGATCTGTGCCGCCGTCATTAAATCCGCTTGCACCACGCCGTTTTCCAAATCCCAGACATTGGTTTTACCGAGCAATTGGCTCATCACATAACAAGTCGCGGTAAACCCGCACTCCTGCAATACCGGCAGCGCGTACTGCAGGTTATTGCAATAGCCGTCGTCAAAGGTCAGGCCCACCACTTTGCCGACTTTTTCGCCACGCAAATAGGGCAATAAGTCACGCATGGAAAGGCCACGATAACCCAAACTTTGAAGCCATCGCATCTGCCTGGCAAAAGACGCAGGCGCCACATACAGGCTGCGAAACGCTGCGGGAGGCGGGGGCGCCATCGCAATCTGGTGGTAAGTCAATATAGCGTAATGCTGCATACAGGCTTGGCGATAAATTTATAGCAAAACAATATCGTATTGCTCTTGCCCCATGGCGCCCTCGGCTTGCAGCGACACCGGCTTGCCGATGAACTCACTCAAGCCCGCCAAATGTTGGCTTTCTTCGTCGAGCAAGAGATCGACCACTTGCGGCGCGGCCACTACGCGAAACTCCTGCGGATTGAATTGGCGTGCTTCGCGCAAAATTTCCCGAAAGATGTCGTAGGCCACACTGCGCGCAGTTTTAACGATGCCCTTACCGTAGCAGGAGGGGCAGGGCTCGCACAGCATATGGGCCAGCGACTCGCGCGTGCGCTTGCGCGTTAGCTCCACCAAACCCAATTGCGAAAAACTACCCGTCATGGTTTTCACCCGGTCGCGTGATAACTGCTTGCGAAACTCCGCCAGCACCGCCTCGCGGTGCTCTTCGCGGGCCATATCGATAAAGTCGGCCACGATGATGCCGCCCAAATTGCGCAGGCGCAGTTGCCGCGCCAAGGCCTGCGCCGCTTCCAGATTGGTCTTGAAAATCGTGTCATCAAAATTGCGTGCGCCCACATAGCCACCGGTGTTCACATCGACAGTGGTCAGCGCTTCGGTTTGGTCCACGATGAGATAGCCGCCAGACTTCAAATCCACCCGCCGGCCCAGCGCTTTGGCAATCTCCTCATCAACCGAATACAAATCAAAAATCGGGCGCTCGCCCTTGTAATGCTGCAATTTTTTGGCCGCCTGCGGCATGAACTCGCTGCCGAAAGCATGCAACAGTTCAAACTGCTCGCGCGAATCGACGCGAATGGTTTGGGTGGTCTCGTCCACCAAGTCGCGCAGTACGCGCTGTAGCAAATTCAAGTCCTGGTGCAAGAGGCTGGGCGGCGGCAAGCGCTGACCGGCTTCCTTGATGCGCGCCCAGGCTTTTCGCAAATATGCGATGTCATCACCGATTTCAGAATCACTGGCATCTTCGGCATTGGTACGCAAGATATAGCCGCCACCAGCCTCACCGGCCAACTCTTGTACGCGCCTGCGCAGGGCCTCACGTTGTTCGGGCGGTATTTTTTGCGATACGCCGATATGGTCATCCTGCGGCAAAAACACCAGCATGCGTCCCGCCACGCTGATTTGCGTGGACAGGCGCGCGCCTTTGCTGCCCATCGGATCTTTAATCACCTGCACCATCAGCGCCTGGCCTTCAAACACCTGGCGCTCAATGGGTACCTGCGCCTGGCTGGCGCGCGCAGCGCTCAGCGTCTCGCCTTCGGCGGGTTTGTGCCATACGTCGGCCACATGCAAAAACGCGGCACGCTCCAGCCCGATGTCAATAAACGCTGACTGCATACCCGGCAACACCCGCGAGACCTTGCCGATATAAACATTGCCCACCAAGCCGCGCTCTAGCGTGCGCTCCACGTGCAGCTCTTGCACCGCGCCATGCTCGATGAGGGCAACCCGCGTTTCCTGCGGTGACCAGTTGACCAAAATATCCTGTTGCATCGCTTTATTCCCCGGCGCCCATGATGCGCAGCAGCTGTGCGGTTTCAAACAAGGGCAAACCCATGATGCCAGAATAACTGCCTTCAATCCTTGCGATAAATGCTGCCGCCCTGCCCTGCACCGCATAGGCGCCGGCTTTGCCCATAGGCTCGCCAGTGGCTGCGTAGCGGGCAATTGCCTCCGGCTGCAAAGCAGCAAACACCACATCGGACGCGCTGCAAGCCTGCTCCACCCGCCCGCCCCAGCCCAGGGCAATAGCGGTAAACACCTGGTGCGTGCGGCCCGACAACTGCTTTAGCATGCGCTGCGCATCTTGCCCATCTGCGGGTTTGCCGAAAATTTCAGACCCGAGGGCCACGGTGGTGTCCGCGCACAGCACCGGCGCGTCTGGCAAACCCAGCCGCTGCAAACGCGCCAGGGCAGCGTGTAGCTTCAAAGCCGTGACGCGCTGCACATAGTCGCGTGGTAGTTCGCCCGCTAAAACGACTTCCAGCGCCTCGCTGTCCTCATCGGTGCCTGGCAACAGTAGCTGGTGCGCCACACCCAATTGCTCGAGCAACTGGCTGCGCCGGGGGCTTTGCGAGGCGAGGTAAATAAATGGCGGTGGCATGGCGCGCAGGATGTAGCAAAAGCCGAGGTAAAAAAATTATTCCCGATGGTAGGGGTGATTGGCATTGACCGACCAGGCACGGTACAGCTGCTCTATCAACAACACCCGCGCCATCGCGTGCGGCAGCGTCAGGTCGGACAAGCGTATGCGCTCATGCGCGCTTGCCCGAAAAGCCGGCTCCAGGCCGTCGGGCCCGCCAATGACCAGTGCCACATCGCCACCGCTGGTTTGCCAATCGTTCAGGCGCTGCGCTAGGGCCAGCGTGCTCAAGGCGCTACCGCGTTCGTCCAGCACTACGATGCGCGCGCCCTTGGGGATCGCCGCTTCAATGCGCCCACGTTCAGCGGCGTACAAAGTGTCCAGGGTCTTGGAGCCGCGCGGCTCGGTTTTAACGGCTTTGAGTTCGATGCGGATTTCATGCGGAAAGCGCTTGGCGTAATCGTCCCAGGCCGTTTGCGCCCAATCAGGCACCCGCTGCCCCACCGCGACGATGTACAGGCGCACCGGCGCGTCAGCCCTTGCGAACGGGCTTGGCAGCAGGCCGCTTAGGCGCGGCTTTCTTGGCGGCGGGTTTGGCACGCGTGCTGCTCGCTGGCACGATCACTTTGCTTACGGTGCGAACCGCTGTTTTGGCAGCCGGCTTGGGCGCCGCAGCAGATGCCACACTCTTACGTGCTGGCGATTTGGCCACGGCACTCTTCTTCGCGGCCTTGGCCGCGGCCTCTTCGTTTTTGCGCACTTGGGCTTTAGAGGGAAAGGCCTCGGCCACACCGATTTTGGCCGCATTCGAGCGGCGCAAGGTGGCCGGCGCTTTGGGCTTGGCCGCTTCGACGACCACCTTGGCAGGTGCGGCCGGTTTGGCCACACCTAGCTTCAGACGCACCGGCTTTTCGCCCCACAACTCTTCTAGGTTGTAGTACTGGCGAAAACTCGGTTGCATGATGTGCACCACCGCTTGGCCGCAGTCCACAATAATCCATTCGCCATTGCCTTCGCCTTCGATGCGCGGCTTGGAAAAACCGGCTTCGCGCACCGCATCGCGCACACTGGCGGCCAGGGCCTTGGTTTGGCGGTTGGATGTGCCCGAGGCCACGATCACCCGCTCGAACAAGGCCGAAAGTTCCTCGGTATCAAACACCCTTATGTCCTGCGCCTTCACATCCTCCAGGCCATCGACGATGGCGCGCTGTAGTTTCTGGATATCGTTTTTCTTGTGGGCGGGGGAAGTGGTCATCAGGGCGTTTGGTAAAGGTGGTGTTGCTCAATATAGCGTTCAAGCGGCTCGGTTAACAAGGATTGGGTAGCTTGGCGGCGGGCAATGCGCTCGCGAATGTCGGTCGAACTGACGGCTTGGGCCGCCATGGGCAGGGTCTGCAATGAAAACCGGGCGCACAAGTCAGGGTCCAAGCGGGCGACTTGGCCCGCCGCATCGGGACGGACAGCGACCCAAATTATAGCTAGCCGGGCCAATTCTTCGGCCCGGTGCCACTGAGGCAAGCCCGCCGCCTGGTCCTGACCTACCAAAAGCATGAGCCGGGCGCCAGGCCGTTGCACACGTAAAGCCACTAGCGTGTCCACGGTATAACTCGGCCCGCCGCGGCGTATTTCGCAGTCATCGACCCATACATCGGGCAAAGGCGCAAACAGCAAACGACACATTTCAATCCGGTGAGCGGCGTCGGAGAGATCGCGCGCTTTGTGCCAGGCTTGCCCGGTGGGCACGATGCGCAGTTGCGTTAAATCCAGCTGCGCCAGCGCGGCTCTGGCTAGCGCCAGGTGCCCGGTATGCGGCGGGTCAAAGGCGCCGCCGAAAACGCCGATGCGCTCGCCTGCGCTCAAACCCAGTCCCGCCGCACCAAAAACTGCTGGTACAAAGCCGCTTCAGGGCTACCCGCCTGCGGCTGATGTTGGTAGGACCAGCTGACTTGGGGCGGCATGGATAACAGGATGGACTCGGTGCGCCCACCGGATTGCAAGCCGAAATGCGTTCCCCGGTCCCACACCAGGTTGAACTCCACATAACGCCCGCGCCGGTACAGCTGAAAAGCGCGCTCGCGTTCGCTGAAAGCCATGTCTTTGCGTCGCTGCACAATCGGGAAATAGGCCTGCACAAAAGCATCGGCCAGCGCGCGCAGCATGGCAAAGCTGCCATCTTGGCCGAGTTCGGAAAAGTCGTCAAAAAACACGCCACCTATGCCGCGCGGCTCGTTGCGGTGTTTCAGAAAAAAATACTCGTCGCACCAGGTTTTAAAGCGCGGGTATTTGTCGGCGCCAAAAGGGTCTAAAGCGGTTTTGCAGCTTTGGTGAAAATGCACCGCGTCCTCTTCAAAACCATAAATCGGCGTTAAGTCCATGCCGCCGCCAAACCAGCATACCGGGCTGCCGTCGGGCGCTTTGGCGGCCAACATGCGCACATTCATATGTACCGTGGGCGCATAGGGGTTGCGGGGGTGAAACACCAAGGACACGCCAATGGCCTCAAAACCGGAGCCCGCCAGTTCGGGCCGGTGCTGGGTGGCGCTGGGCGGCAAACGCGGCCCGCGCACATGGGAAAAGCCCACGCCAGCGCGCTCAAACACCGGGCCACCTTCCAATATTTGGGTGATGCCGTCGCCTTGCAGGGTTTCGCCTGGCGGTTTGCTCCAGGGATCGACCACAAAGCTGCCGCCATCCATTTGCGACACCGCGCCAGTCAGGCGGGCTTGCAAGTCGAGCAGGTAGTGGCGAACGTTTTCAGTGCTGGCGGTAAGCATGCTTGGGTTTCCTGTGTTGGTTTCTGTGGCGCGCCTCAATCACCGTTTGAGCGCGCGAAAACCGATGTCGCTGCGCCACTGCATGCCTTCAAAACGGATGTTTTGAATGGCATCGTAGGCCCGGCTCTGCGCCGAACGCACCGAGTCGGCCAGCGCGGTCACGCAGAGCACGCGGCCACCGTTGGTGCGCAAGCCATCATCCTGCAAACGCGTGCCCGCATGGAATACCACCAGGTCAGCCGCCTCCGCTGGCAAACCGGTGATGGCATCGCCCGCACGGGGTTTGTCGGGGTAGCCGAAAGCGGCCAGCACCACACCCAAGGCAATGCGGCGGTCCCACTCCAGTTGCATATCGGCCAAGCCCTGGCCGCTATCGGTAGCGGCCCAGAGCACATCGACCAGATCGGTTTTCAGGCGCGCCATGATGGGCTGGGTTTCGGGGTCGCCCATGCGGCAGTTAAATTCCAGGGTTTTCACCGCGCCATCGGGGCTGACCATCAGGCCGGCATACAAAAAACCGGTGAAGGCAATTCCGTCCTTTTCCATGCCGCGTATCGTGGGCCAAATCACTTCCTGCATAGCCCGTGCGTGTACCTTAGGCGTGACCACCGGCGCGGGGGAGTAGGCCCCCATGCCACCGGTATTGGGCCCCTGGTCGCCGTCCTGCAAACGCTTGTGGTCTTGGCTGCTGGCCAAAGCCAGCACATTGCGGCCATCGCACAGCACGATAAAGCTGGCTTCCTCGCCTTGCAAAAATTCTTCGATCACCACCCGCGCCTGGCCCTCTTGCGCACTAGCAAAAGGATTGCCGCTGAGCATGTAGTCCACCGCTTCATGCGCCTGGGCCAGACTGGCTGCGACCACCACGCCCTTGCCGGCAGCCAGGCCATCGGCCTTGACCACAATGGGTGCGCCCATGCGCTCCACATAGGTATGTGCTGCCACGGTATCGCTAAATACCTCAAAACGCGCTGTAGGAATGCCGTGGCGCGCCATAAATGATTTGGAAAAGGCTTTAGAGCTTTCCAGTTGCGCAGCCGCTTGGGTCGGCCCGAAGATGCGCAGCCCATGCGCGCGAAACTCGTCCACCACGCCAGCGGCCAAAGGGCCTTCGGGTCCAACCACGGTGAGTTCAATCTTGTGATCTTGCGCCCACTGGCGCAGTTGCACGATGTCGGTAATGGGCAGGTTTTTGAGGCGCTTATCGGTCGCGGTGCCGCCATTACCAGGCGCCACATAGACCATTTGCACTTTGGGCGACTGGGCCAGCTTCCAGGCCAGCGCGTGTTCGCGGCCACCGCCGCCAATAACCAGAATATTCATAGGTCGGCGTTATGGAAAATTTCCTGCACATCGTCCAGGTCTTCCAGCACATCGAGCAGTTTTTGCATACGGGCCGCGTCCTCGCCGCCCAGTTCCACCGCGTTTTCCGCGCGCATGGTGACCACGCCTTCCGCACACACCAGACCTACTGCATCAAGCGCGGCTTTAACCGCTTCAAAATCGCCCACAGCGGTCAAGACCTCAATGACGCCATCCTCATGGCTGAGCACGTCTTGGGCACCCGCCTCCAAAGCAACTTCCATCACGCTGTCTTCGCTGGTACCCGGGGCATAAATGAGCTGGCCACAGTGCTTGAACTGAAACACCACCGAGCCCTCGGTGCCCATATTGCCGCCATGCTTACTGAGCGCATGGCGCACCTCGGCCACAGTGCGCACGCGGTTATCGGTCATGGTGTCAATCAGGATGGCCGCGCCGCCGATGCCGTAGCCCTCGTAGCGAATTTCCTCATAGCTCACGCCTTCTTGGTTGCCGGTGGCTTTGTCAATGTTGTACTTGATGCGGTCGGCCGGCATATTGGCCGCTTTGGCGCGCTCCACCGCGAGCCGCAGCCGTGGATTCATGCCCAGATCGCCGCCACTGGCGCGGGCGGCCACGGTAATTTCGCGGATGATGCGTGTCCAAACCTTGCCCCGCTTTTCGTCCTGACGGCCCTTGCGGTGCTGAATATTGGCCCATTTGCTATGTCCTGCCACGCGAAATCCTTTAAAAATTCGTTAACCTTAGACTTGGATTGTACTTTTCGAGCTAACTATGACCACCCCAAATGAAGCTGGCATCCTGATCGCCCAAGGCCCACCTGGCAAAAACCCGGCGCAATGTTTTTTGCGCCCCGACAAAGCCAACCGCCACGGCCTGATCACCGGCGCCACCGGAACCGGCAAAACCATCACCCTGCAAACCCTGGCTGAGGGCTTTTCCCGCCTGGGCGTGCCGGTGTTTATGGCCGATGTCAAAGGCGACCTGAGCGGCATTTCCCAAGCGGGCAAAGTCGGCGAGAAGCTGGCCAAGGTCCTGGCCGAGCGCGGCCTAGAGCCCAGCGCGCCCAGCGCCTTTCCCACCACACTATGGGATGTTTTTGGCGAACAAGGCCACCCGGTGCGCGCCACCATCAGCGATCTGGGGCCCTTGTTGCTGGCGCGCATGCTCAACCTCAACGAGACCCAGGCCGGCGTGCTGCAACTGGTTTTCAAGATCGCGGACGACCAGGGCTTGATGCTGCTGGACATGAAAGACCTGCGCGCCATGTGCCAGCACGTGGGCGATAACGCGTCCGACTTCACCACCGAATACGGCAATATCAGCGCCGCCAGCATTGGTGCAGTCCAGCGCGGGCTGATGCAAATCGAGGCCCAGGGCGGTAGCCGTTTTTTCGGTGAGCCCATGCTCAATATCGCCGACTTCATGCAGACGGACGCAGACGGCAAAGGGTTTGTCAACATCCTGGCCGCCGACAAACTGATGGCCGCGCCCCGGCTGTACGCCACATTTTTACTCTGGATGCTGAGCGAATTGTTCGAAACCCTGCCCGAGGTGGGCGATCTGGATAAGCCCAAACTGGTATTCTTTTTTGACGAAGCGCATTTGCTGTTTGCCGATGCGCCCAAGGTGCTGATCGAACGCATTGAGCTGGTGGTGCGTCTGGTGCGCAGCAAAGGCGTTGGCGTTTTCTTTGTGACACAAAACCCGCTGGACATTCCCGACAGCGTGCTCGCGCAATTGGGCAACCGGGTGCAACACGCGCTGCGCGCCTTCACCCCGCGCGACCAAAAAGCGGTCAAATCCGCTGCCGACACCATGCGCGGCAATGCGGGGCTGGACGTGGCCGCCGCCATTACCGAACTGGCCGTGGGCGAAGCCCTGGTCAGCCTGCTGGACGAAAAGGGGCGCCCCTGCCCCACCGAACGCGCCTATGTGCTGCCCCCGGCCAGCCAAATCGGGCCTGTCAGTCCGGAGCAGCGCGCCGATTTGCAAGCCCAGTCCATCGTTGCCGGCGTCTATGAAAAAACCATAGACCGCGCCTCGGCCTTTGAAGCGCTCAAGGGCCAGGCTGCCACGCAAGCGCAAGCCGACAAAGAGGCCCGCACGGCAGCACCTGCCCCCAACGCGCCCGAAGCACCGCCCGAGCGCGGCCTGCTCGACGGGCTGGGCGACCTCATGGGCGGCGGACGCAGCCGCAGCCGCGCTAGCGTAGGCGAGCAACTCATGAAAGGCGCCGCCAGTTCGATTGGCCGCGAAGTGGGTCGGCAAATCATCCGGGGGGTGCTGGGCAGTATCTTGGGTGGTGGCCGCCGCTGAGCAAGCGCTGTCTGCGCGGGTATCAGCGTGGCAGCTCACCCACAACATGGCCGGCCTCATGCACCAGCCAGTCCTTTAAGGCCATAACGTCGTGACGTGCCCGTCCGGCGCGGGAAGCCACGATGTACATGGGCTGGTCGGTGGTCACGGTCTGCGCAATAGGACGCACCAAGCGTCCCTGCGCGATCAAGGGCTCCACGATATGGCGCCAGCCCAGCGCTAAGCCCTGGCCCTCCAAAGCCGCTTGCAACACAATGGAATAGTCGTTGAAGGTAAGCGCTTTAGCGGCGCGTGCTGCGCTGACACCAAAGCGCGCGAGCCACAAAGACCAATCCAGACGCGGGCGGTAGCGCTCTTCCAAATGCAGCAAAGTGCTATTGGCTACATCCTGAGGCGTTTGCAACTGGGGATGCAAAGCCAAGAAAGCCGGGCTGCACACTGCAAACACCTCCTCATCCACAAAGCGCCAGCGTGCATGCTGCGCAAACTCGCCGCTACCCAGCGTAATGGCCAAGTCAATGCGCTCGCGCTCCAAGTCCAGGTCGATATCGGTAGTAATACAACGCAACTCAATACCCGGATGCTGCTGCTTAAAGCGGGCAATGCGTGGCATCAGCCACCAAGTGGCGGTGGCAGTGGAAACAGCCAATGTGACTTGGTGCCCCAGCGTCATGGCGCGCACTTCACGCAAAGCCTGGTCCATCAGGGTCAAGCCCAAGGCCACCTGTTCAAGCAGGTAGCGACCGGCCTCGGTTAATTCCACACCCTTATGGCGGCGGGCAAACAGCACCACACCTAAGTCGTCCTCTAGCAAGCGGATCGCGTGGCTCACCGCGGGTTGCCCGACCGCAAGCTCTTGTGCAGCCTTGGTGAAGCTGCCGGTCCGGGCTGCCGCCTCGAAGGTGATCAGGTTGCCCATGGCAGGTTGGTCAAAGCGCTTTTGCATCGATTAAATGAATGGATTGGATGAGCGGCTCATCAGGTCACAAAACTGCATTTTCGCTCTATTATCAGCAACACCTTGCTCGAAAATCAGCATATCTGGAGATCAATGGCATGAGTGAATCTGATACCCAAGACCGGCCTGGCACCATCACGACTGCGCCCGCGCGCGCCAACCGCCGCAGTGGTGGACGGGAACGGCGCGACCCTAACGCCCGGCCCACGGGCCCGGCCTATATCAAACGCGTCATCCCCACTTACGAAGTGCTGGGCGAGGAAAGCCTGCTCCAAATCGAGGCCACGGCCGATCGCATCCTGGCCGAGATCGGCCTGGATATCCGCGATGACGACGAAGCGTTGGCGCTGTTTAAAAAATCCGGCGCCAAGGTCGATGGCATGCGCGTGCGCTTTGAGCCGGGGCATTTGCAAGAAGTACTCAAAACAGCGCCGGCCCAGTTCACCCAGCATGCGCGCAATCCAGCGCA
>CAMBFO010000036.1 GCA_945865675.1 Comamonas sp. lk | reverse complement strand
GACGGTGGCCAGTCGCGCCGCATCGGCTTCGATGGTCAAAAGGCCGGCCTCGTCGTCCTCGTCGCGCGACATTTCAAAGAGTTCGGTGTTGTCCGACAGGTCGCGGGTTAGCTCGTCCAGGGTGACGACCACGCCATCGAGGGCTTTTTTCTCTTTGCCTAGCTCCTGCGCGCGCTTGCTGTCGTTCCAGACGGTGGGGTCCTCTAGCCAGGCATTGACGGTGCGCAGACGCTCTGATTTGGCAGCGTAGTCAAAGATACCCCCGGAGTTCGGCGGTGCGGTTGCTCAAATCCGCCAAAGTGCTGCCGATCAGGTTGCTGCGTTCTACTTCCATGGTCTTGTGTCCTGCTAATTGCGTAAAGGCGCATTTTCTCATGCGCCGATGTCGCCGCATTGGACGGCGCGGCTGCCCGAGATGGCAGCCAAGGGCTAGGCGGGAGCGGGACGCCGTCGCTTTGCGGCATTGCGGCCTGGGGCAACCGCCTTTTTCAGGCGATAAAACGCTCAATCAGCGCCGCCAGCACCTGCGGCTGGTCATGGTGCATCATGTGCCCAGCGTCTTCTATCTGGGCGATTTCTACCTGCGCCACGTCTTTGAGGCGTTCGTGGTATTGGGCCAGGGTGAATTTACCTTTCCACCAGAAATCCAGGCTGTTATCTGCCGCTTCGACGGCCAAAACCGGCATAGTCAGGCGCTGGTAGAGCGCGCGCACTTCCTCGACGCGGTAAATGTTGGCATTGCTGATCTTGTGCGCCGCTTCGCCCTGGATGCGCCAGTGGCCCTGCACATCCTCGGCCGCCCAGTGGCGGGCCAACCACTCGGCTTTGTCCGCGCCCAGGCGGGGGTTGGTTTTCATCAGGCGGCGCGCCACCCCTTGCGGCGTGTCGTAGGGCCGCAGGTCCAACTCGCCTTGGTGCAGTTTTTTTAGCTCGTCTATCCATTTGGCGTAGCGACCCGGTGCCTGTGCGGGCGACGCCTCGGGAAGGCCAAAGCCCTCTAAATTGATCAGGCGGCGTATGCGCTCTGGGCGCACCCCTGCGTAGTGCATCACCACGTTACCGCCCATGCTGTGCCCCACCAGGTTGACCTGCGGCTGCGGTCCGTCGGCGGGCGCGTAGTGGTCCAGCAAAAAGTCCAGGTCCGCCAGGTAGTCCGGAAACCAGAAATTGTCCACGCCGCCCGAAGCGGTTTTGCCATAACCGCGCCAGTCCGGAGCGATGATGTAATGGTCTTGTGCCATGGCATCGACGACAAACTGGTAGGACGCAGCCACATCCATCCAGCCGTGCACCATCACCAGGGGAATGCGCTGCGGCGCGGGCGTACCCCAGACCTGGACGTGGTAGCTGAGATTGCGGATGGGGATAAATTCGCTACGGGCGATGCGTCGGGCTTGGTACATTGCGCCATCATAAGGAGACTTCCCATGCCCGCCTCGCCCCGCAGTCCGAAACGGGACACAGAATCTGCGTCCACCGCCGCGCCCGCTGCCTACCAGCAGCTCCACCGCCAGTTCAGCTGGAAGGTGCCCAAGCGCTTCAATATGGCCGCGGTGTGCGCCGCCCGCTGGGCGCGTGCCCCCGACAGCGCCCGGCGCATTGCCATCCGCAGCTACCAAGAGGACGGCAGCACCCAAAGTTATAGCTATGCGCAATTGCAAACTGCGGCCAACCGTTTGTCTAACGCTTTGCGTGCGCAGGGCGTGCAGCGCGGCGACCGGGTAGCCATCGTGATGCCGCAGTGTTTTGATACGGCGGTGGCCTATATCGCCGTGCTGCAAATGGGCGCCGTGGCCATGCCTTTGTCCATGTTGTTCGGCCCCGAAGCGCTGGCCTACCGCTTGCAGGACAGCGACGCGGTACTGGCGATTTGCCACGACAGCGTAGGTAGCGGCGTAGCGGCCTTGCAGTCCCAATGCCCCATGCTGAGAGTAGTGCGCAGCGCGCAGGCGCCACAGAGCAAAGCCAGCTTCAAACCGGTGAGCACACTGGCCGAAGACCCTGCTGTGCTGATTTACACCAGCGGCACCACCGGCAACCCCAAAGGCGCCCTGATTCCACACCGCGCCCTGATAGGCAACCTGACCGGTTTTGTGTGCAGCCAGAACTGGTTTGGCTTTGACCCGGCGGCCCCCGTCGTGGCTGAAGATGCTTTGCCTGCGGGGTCTGAGGCGGTGTTTTGGAGCCCGGCCGATTGGGCCTGGACGGGCGGGCTGATGGACGCGCTCTTACCCACGCTATATTTCGGGCGCGAAATCGTGGCCTATGGCGGACGCTTTGGGCCGGAGGTGGCTTTGCAGCTGATGGCGCGCTGTGGCGTGACGCACACCTTTTTGTTCCCTACCGCGCTCAAAGCCATGATGAAAGCCGCGCCGGGCCAGCCAGGCCGCAGCGTGCGCCGGGCCTGGGGTTTGAAACTGCAGGCCATCATGAGTGCGGGCGAGGCGGTAGGCGACGCGGTGTTTGCCTATTGCAAAAAGCAGTTGGGCGTGACGGTGAACGAAATGTTCGGGCAGACCGAAATCAATTACATCGTCGGTAACTGTGCGCGCCTGTGGCCGCCCAAGCCGGGCAGCATGGGCATGGGCTATCCGGGGCACCGGGTGGCTGTGATTGACGAGGCGGGCCGCGAATGCCCGGTGGGCGAACCCGGCGACGTGGCGCTGCACCGCCTGGATGTGCACGGCACGCCGGACCCGATTTTCTTTTTGGGCTACTGGAAAAACCCGCAGGCCACCCAAGGCAAATACACCGGCGACTGGTGCCGCACCGGCGACCTGGCAATACGCGATGCGCAAGGCTATTTGTGGTACCAGGGGCGCAGCGACGATGTGTTCAAGTCCGCCGGTTACCGCATTGGGCCCGGCGAGATTGAAAACTGCCTGGTCAAACACGCCGCGGTGGCCAATGCCGCCGTGGTGCCCAAGCCCGATGCAGCCAGGGGTGCGCTGGTGAAAGCCTATGTGGTGATCGCGCCGGAATACTTGGCGCTGCACGCTGCGCAGGCCAAGAAGCGCAAGGCCTTTGAGGCTGATTTGACGCGCCAACTGCAAGCCCATGTGCGCGGCCTGCTGGCACCCTACGAATACCCCAAAGAGATCGAGTTTGTGGAGGCCTTGCCCATGACAACCACTGGCAAAGTACAGCGTCGCGTGCTGCGCTTGCAGGAGGAAGCGCGCGCCGCAAAGGCGACTCCTATCGCTTGAAGCCTCGTTAAACTGCTGGCCATGAAAACTATCCAACTTGGTCGCAGCGAGCTGCATGTATCGCCCATTTGCCTGGGTACCATGACCTTTGGTGAGCAGGTCGATGAGCCCAGCACCCACCGCTTGCTCAGCCACGCCGTCGCGCGGGGGGTGACTTTCTGGGATACGGCAGAAATGTATGCGGTGCCGCCACGGGCAGAAACCTTTCAAGTGACCGAAACCTTTCTGGGTAACTGGATCGCCAAAAATCCCGGGGTACGCAAGCAACTGATTTTGGCGACCAAGGTGGCGGGCCCCTCGCGCGGCATGCCTTGGGTGCGCGGCGGTGCGATGGATGTAAGCGCGCAAGACATCATCGAGGCCTGCGAAGGCAGTTTGCGCCGCTTGCAAACGGATGTCATCGACCTCTACCAACTTCACTGGCCCACCCGCAATGTGCCCTTGTTCGGGCAAATGTATTTCGATCCCAGCAAAGACCGCGAAATCACGTCCATGCATACGCAGCTCCAGGCGCTGGGCCAACTGGTCAAAGCCGGCAAAGTACGCGCGATTGGCCTGTCCAATGAAACGCCGTATGGCGTCTGTGAGTTTGTGCGTTTGGCAGAACAGCACGGCCTGCCGCGCTTGGCCACGGTGCAAAACGCCTACCACTTGCTCAATCGCACCCACGAGAACGGCATGGACGAAGCCATGCACCGTTTGCAAGTGAGCTTGCTGGCCTACTCGCCTTTGGCCTTTGGCCTGCTCAGCGGGAAATACGATGATTCGGGCATCACCGGGCCGCAGGCGCCCAAAGACGGGCGTATCGCGATGTTTGACTCGGTGCGCAAGCAGCGCTGGGGTCGGCCCGAGGCACTGAATGCCGCACGGCGCTACAACGCTTTGGCCCGTGAAAACGGCATGCGCCCGGCGCAGATGGCGCTTGCCTTTTGCAATAGCAAATGGCAGGTGGCCAGCACCATCATTGGCATCACCACGCAAGCGCAGTTGGACGAGGACATTGATGCGTTTAACACCGTGCTAAGGCCTGAACTGCTCAAGGCGATTGACGCGATCCGTTACGAGATGCGCGACCCGGCGCAATAAGGCGCTTGGACCCAAGAGGCTTGTGCCGTGGCAAAAAAAGAGCGGTTGAGTGAAACGCCGGCCACCCAGCTGCTGAAAAGCGCAAAGGTCGATTTCAGTGAGCATCCTTACGATTACCTCGAGCACGGTGGCGCGCAGCACAGCGCCCAAGTGCTGGGCTGGGACCCATTTCATGTGGTCAAAACCCTGGTCATGCAAGACCAGGATGCCAAGCCGCTGGTGGTGCTCATGCATGGCAACCGCAAGGTATCAACCAAAAATCTGGCGCGCCAGATTGGCGCCAAGTCGGTGGAGCCTTGCACGCCGCAGACGGCCAACCGGCACAGCGGTTATCTGGTGGGTGGCACCTCGCCCTTTGCCACGCGCAAGGCTATGCCGGTGTATGTGGAAGAAAGTATTTTGGGGCTACCGAAAATTTTGATCAACGGCGGGCGGCGCGGCTACCTGGTCGGGCTGGACCCGCAGTGGTGCGTGCGCCTGCTGGCGGCCAAGGCGGTACAGTGCGCTATGCAAGAGTAAAGCGCAGGCCTTGATCCGGCGCCTATCATCAAGGAGAACATGCATGGAATCACTCAGCCCCTGGGTCTTGTTAGGCAATACCTTGATCGCCGTCGTTGGCGCGTATCTTATCGGCTCTTTGTCTTTTGCCGTCATCGTCAGCCGCCTTATGGGCCTGAACGACCCGCGTACCTACGGGAGCAAAAACCCTGGCGCCACCAATGTGCTGCGTTCGGGTAGCAAAGCCGCAGCAGTGGTGACCTTGTTGCTAGACGGTGCCAAGGGCTGGTTGCCGGTTTATGCGGTGCAAAATTTGGGCGCGCCCTACGGCTTGGAATCGTTTGCTATCGCCATGGTGGGCTTGGCTGCATTTTTGGGCCATGTGTTCCCGGTGTTTTTCCGCTTTCAGGGCGGCAAGGGTGTGGCCACCGCGGCAGGGGTGGTGCTAGCGACCAATGCCTGGCTGGCGCTGGCGGTGGGGGCTAGTTGGCTCATCATTACCTACTTTTCCCGTTATGTGTCTTTGGCCTCAGTGGTTGCGGCGGTGTTTGCGCCGGTGTATTACTTGTTTGGCGATGGCGTGGCCTGGCGCGCGGACAACGCAATAGCCTTGGCCTTGGCCCTCATGAGCGGCCTGCTGGTCTGGCGACATGCGCCCAATCTGTCGCGATTGGTGAATGGCACCGAGTCGCGGCTGGGCGCGAAGGCAAAAACCGGGGGCTAATTTTCAATCGCGAAAATTATTGAAGCTCAGCGGAATATCGGTAATTTCTTTTTTTAGCAGTGCCATAGCCGATTGCAGGTCGTCACGCTTGGCACCGGTGACGCGAACCGCGTCACCCTGGATGGCGGCCTGCACTTTGAGTTTGCTGTCTTTAATCAGGCGTTGGATTTTTTTCCCCAACTCGCTTTCAATGCCATTGCGCACTTTGATGACGCATTTGACTTTATCGCCCCCCATTTTTTGTACATCGCCTTTGTCCAAAAAGCGGACATCCACATTGCGCTTGGTGAGTTTGTTGCGCAGCACGTCCTCGATCTGGTCGAGTTGAAATTCGGCATCGCCTATCAGGGTGATCTCTTTGTCCTTGATCTCTATGGCAGCGGCAGTGCCTTTGAAATCAAAACGCGTGCCGATTTCTTTGGTGGTATTTTCTACGCCGTTTTTTACATCGACCAGGTTGGCTTCACAAACAGTGTCAAACGAGGGCATCTTCACATTTCTCCAACAAAGGTTGACGGGTATCGCGCCGCGCGCCAGGGCGGGCGAATGCGACAATCCTGCCATGGTAGTCGAGAACAATGTGCCTTTGCAGGCATTGAACACGTTTCACATTGTGGCGCGGGCGCAGCAATTGGTGCGCATCCGTAGCCAAGACGATGCGACCGCCGTGCTGCAAGACGCTGCGCTGGCGGCGCTACCGAAGTTTGTACTGGGCGGTGGCAGCAACCTGGTGCTGACGGGAGACGTCAAGTCCCTGGTGCTCAAGGTCGAGATTGCCGGATGCCGCCTGTTGCGGGAAACGCCCAAGGCCTTTATCGTCGAGGCCGGGGCGGGTGAAAACTGGCATGATTTTGTGGCCTGGACACTGGAGCAAGGCATTCCCGGTATGGAAAATATGGCCTTAATTCCGGGCACGGTGGGTGCCGCGCCAGTGCAAAACATTGGCGCCTACGGGGTCGAGTTGCAAGACGTGTTTGAGTCACTGGACGCCATGGATTTGCACACCGGCGAGGTCTTTAGCCTGGATGCGGCCCAATGCGCATTTGGCTACCGCGATTCGATTTTTAAGCACTCTAGCGCTGCGCCGGGTCGGGGCCTCAAGGACAGGGCGCTGATTTTGCGCGTACGTTTTGCCCTGCCCAAGGTCTGGAAGCCGGTGCTGGGCTATGCCGACATCGAAAAAATGCGTTCCCAAGAGGGCTGCGAGAAGCCTGAGGCGCAGCAGATTTTTGACTGGGTCTGCCGCATCCGGCGCAGCAAATTGCCCGATCCGGCGCTGCTGGGCAATGCTGGCAGCTTTTTCAAAAACCCCACGGTCAGCGCCGAGCAATGCGCCGACATCATTGCGCGGGACCCGCGGGTGGTGCATTACCGTCTGGCCGACGGCTCCTTCAAACTGGCTGCCGCCTGGTTGATTGACGCTTGTGGCTGGCGCGGTAAATCGGTCGGACAGGCAGGGGTCTATGAAAAACAGGCCTTGGTCTTGGTCAACCGAGGTATCGGCAGCCTGGGCGCCACCGGCGGCGAGGTGATGACCTTAGCTAAGGCGATTCAAACCAGTGTGTATGAGCGCTTTGGCTTGCTGCTTGAGACTGAGCCTGTGGTCTTGTAACGGTTTTGATGGGGTGCAAACAGCGCCGCATGCGGGTGTTGGACAATGCAGCCACGGGCTTGGCCCTGGTCTTGAAAGTATGGAGCAGTATTTGCCATGAAACAGGTTTTGGTTTTGGGAGGCTCTGGTTTTGTCGGCGGCCATGTATGCGAAAAACTGGTGCGCGCTGGTTACCGGGTGAGCGTCATTACGCGCAAAGCGGTCCATGCGCGATGCGTAATGCATTTGCCTGGGCTCACCGTCCTGGAATGCAATATCCATGACGAAGCGGCCTTGGGCCGCGCCATGGTGGGTATGCATGCAGTGATTAACCTCGTTGCTATCTTGCACGGCAGCCCTGCAGCCTTTGTCCATGTGCACCAGGACTTGCCAGCCAAGATCGCGCGGGCCTGCGTGCGCAGCGGGGTGCGCCATGTGGTGCATATCAGCGCGCTGGGCGTGGACAGTGCGCAGCCGCAAGCCGCACCTTCCAATTACCTGCGCAGCAAAGCACTAGGCGAAAAGCTGTTGGCCGACACCTTGGGATGGGGGCATGGCGCTAAGGCTAGCTGCGGCCTGACGGTGCTGCGGCCCAGCGTGATATTTGGCGCAAACGATAAGTTTTTGAATGTGTTTGCCCGACTGCAAGCCATTTTTCCGGTAATGCCCCTGGCCGGTGCCGATGCGCGCTTTCAGCCGGTGTGGGTGCAAGATGTTGCCAGTGCGGTGATCAGCAGCCTGGTCCACGGCTTGGGCCAGGCACCTGCATTGCAGGTGTATGAACTAGCCGGCCCACAGGTCTACACCTTGCGCCAACTGGTGCAATTTGCCGCGCGCAGCAGCGGCATACGGCAAGGCCTTGGCCGACCGGTCATCGGCCTTCCTTTGTGGATGGGCCGCATCCAGGCTTTTGTACTGGGTTTGATGCCGGGTGAGCCGGTGATGAGCCAGGACAACCTGGACTCTATGCGCCTGGACAATGTGGCTGCCGGTGTCCTGCCGGGCTTGGAGGCTTTGGGCATTGAAGCCAGTAGCTTGGAGGCCATAGGCCCGCAATACCTGTTTCCGGAGCCCGCAAGCCAGGGCTTGCTGGGCGTGCGCAACCGCCACCGCTAGCTTGGCGCGGTTTGGCTGCCCGGTTCGAGGTGCTTGCGAATCACGTCCTGCAATCGGCCCATGTGCACCGGCTTGGTGACAAAGTCGTTCACGCCTGCGGCCAGAGCGTCTTCATGTGCATCATTCATCACATCCGCTGTCAGCGCGATGATGGGTAGATTTGCCGCTGGATGCCCAAGCGCCCGTATCGCGCGTGTCGCATCTATGCCGTTCATGACCGGCATATGCAAGTCCATGAGCACCAGGTCAAAGCTTTGTCTTTGCAAGCGCTCGATGGCGACACTTCCGTTTTCCGCGAAATAGGTTAGGTAGCCCATGCGCTTGAGCAGGATATCAACAAACTTGCGGTTGACCTCGTTGTCCTCGACCACCAGTATGCGATACAAGCGCTCCGCTTTGGTCGGCGGATCCAGTTGGAATACCTTGGCTTGGCTGGTGGGCAAGGGCGTTAGTGTCCGCTGCGCCTGCATCCGCAAGGTAAAACAAGAACCCACACCCTTGGCGCTAGTGACCTCGATCTGCCCCCCCATCAAGCCCGCCAGGGACTGTGAGATTTCCAGGCCCAGACCGGTGCCTCCATAGTCTTTATGAATGCCGTTGTAGACCTGGTTAAAGCGCTGGAACAAATTTTCCAGCGCGTCACTGCTGATCCCGATGCCGCTGTCCTCCACGCTAATCTCCAGCAACACATAGTCTGGGTCGGCTAAGGACGCAGGCACTCCCAGTTTGGCGCTGATCTGGATGCCGCCCTGATGGGTAAATTTAAGTGCATTATTGGACAAATTGAACAAAATTTGTTTCAGGCGTTTTGCGTCCATCAGCAGCCACTGCGGCACCTCCGGGTGTACCTGTGCGTCAAAGGCCAGCCTTTTTTGCTCTGCCTGCGGGCGCATCACATCGCTGATCTCGCCAATGACTTGGCGCAGTTCCAAGGGCGCATAGTGCAGGGTAATTCTTCCTTCTTCCAGAGCCGATAGGTCTAGGATATCGTTCAAGACGTTAAGTAAATGGTTGGCTGAGGCATTAGCGATCTTGAGGTAATCGGCCTGCGTGGCATTGAGCGGGGTGGTTCCCAGCAGGCTAAGCATGCCGAAAACCCCGTTAAAAGGCGTGCGCAGCTCGTGGCTCATATTGGCCAGAAAGCGGCTCTTGCCCCGGCCGGCAGTTTCCGCTTGCAATTGGGTCTCGCGGAAATACGTGGTCATTTGGAGCGACTTTTCTTGCGCCAATGTGCGTTGCCGATTCTGCAACAGCAAGGTCCCCGCCGTAAGCAACAGCAGCACTATCAGTGCCACCAAGCACAATACCGAGACCATGAAAATGTCGCTGGCAGGGCTGTGCAGACGCGCATACTCGGAGGCAGCTTGCTGCAGGTACACAAGCAGGGCCACTGCGATGCACAGGCTGGCAAGCACGGCGGCCAACATGGTATTGCGCGTGCGCAGGCTTACGCGCGGCGCGGCTGCTTGCCCGTCGCGAACCGCTGGCGCGACCGGAAGCTTATCAGTCGCCATCGCCAGCGTATGCCCTTGTACTTGCCATTGCTCGCCCCCCTTTAAAGACCGTTGCGCTGCCGAAAACTAGGTGTCTATATTGACCCGCGTCTTCATGGTTCAGTCGTCGTTGGTCAGGCCCATCATGCGGGTGCCCGGATCCTGCGCGAGTAAGCCCGCTTGGCTGTAAATGCCCAGTTTTTCGCGGGTGTCCGCAATATCCAGATTGCGCATGGTGAGTTGCCCGATCCGGTCTGCCGGGGAAAACATGGACGCGCCTTTTTCCATGGTCAGACGCTCGGGGTGGTAGGTCAGGTTGGGCGACTCGGTATTCAAAATAGAGTAATCATTGCCACGGCGCAGTTGCAGCGTGACCTCGCCGGTGACGGCGCGTGCCACCCAGCGCTGCGCCGCCTCACGCAACATGATGGCCTGGGGGTCGAACCAGCGTCCTTGGTACAAAAGGCGACCGAGTTTGCGCCCGTTTTCGCGGTATTGCTCAATCGTGTCTTCATTGTGAATGCCAGTGACCAAGCGCTCGTAAGCGGTGAACAGCAACGCCAATCCGGGGGCTTCGTAAATGCCCCGGCTTTTCGCCTCGATGATGCGGTTCTCTATCTGGTCGCTCATGCCCAGACCGTGCCGCCCGCCGATACGATTGGCCTCCAGGATCAGGCTGACCAGGTCCGGGTACTCCACGCCATTGAGCGCGACCGGGCGGCCTTCGTCAAAGCGTACCCGCACGTCTTCGCGCGCGATGCTGACCTCTTCCTTCCAAAATGCTACGCCCATGATGGGGTTGACGATGGTCATGCCGCTGCTCAGGTGCTCCAGGTCTTTGGCCTCATGCGTAGCCCCCAGCATATTGGAGTCGGTGGAATAGGCTTTTTCCGCGGACATCTTGTACCCAAAACCCGCTTGGGTCATGAATGCAGACATTTCCGCACGCCCACCGAGTTCGTCGATGAAGGCCTGATCCAGCCAAGGTTTGTAGATTTGCAACGCCGGGTTGGTGAGCAGTCCATAGCGGTAAAAACGCTCGATATCGTTGCCTTTGTAGGTGCTGCCATCGCCCCAGATATGCACATCGTCTTCCTTCATGGCCGCCACCAGCATGGTGCCGGTCACGGCGCGCCCGATAGGTGTGGTGTTGAAGTACGTGAGGCCACCGGTGGAAATGTGAAAGGCGCCACTTTGCAAAGCAGCAATCCCTTCGGCAGCCAACTGGCTGCGGCAATCAATCAAACGTGCATGCTCTGCCCCATATTCCATGGCTTTGCGCGGAATTTCATCGTAGTCTGCCTCGTCGGGCTGGCCCAGGTTAGCCGTATAAGCGTAGGGAATCGCGCCTTTGTTGCGCATCCAGTGCAAGGCGGCGCTGGTATCGAGGCCGCCGGAAAACGCAATACCGACTTTTTGGCCTGCGGGGATGTTTTGAAGAATGGTGGACATAGGGGCCTAGGCTGAAAGGGTCGGGGCTCGGGGCTTAGCCGTAATGGCAGATGTAATGAAAGGCGTCGGCCACGCGGATTTGAAAACTGCTCTGGCCAGGCACGCTAAAGCTTTGGCCTGGCTGGCAGCTGGCCCAGTCGCTGGCGCCAAAGAGCAAGTATTCACAGGCGCCGGCCACGCATTCCATGATTTCCGGTGCAGCGGTGCCAAAAGTGAGTTCGGCTGCTAGTACCACGCCAACGGATTTTTTGCTGCCATCAGCCATAGTGAGGCTGTGGCTGACGCATTTACCGTCGAAATAGACACTGGCTTGGGTGGTGATGCTGGCGTTTTGGAGGTGGGTGGTGCTCATGGCTGTGACTCGGTAGGGGCCGGCAGATGCCCGGCGCTGCTGGGAAATGGGCGACTCTTCAGTGCAAGTGGGCCGCCGCAAAGCCTTTGATTTTAAGGCAGCAGATTCGCAAAGCTCTGAGGTGCAAAGCCCACGGTGATGCGGCCGTCGGGCCACTGCACCACGGGCCGCTTGATCACGCTGGCTTGGACCTGCATCAGCGCAGCTGCGCTGGCCGCGTCACCGACGCTGTTTTGCAAAGCTGGGTCGAGTTTGCGCCAAGTCGTACCCTTGCGGTTGAGCAGCACCTCCCAGCCCAGCGCCTGCATCCAGCGGGCCAGGGCGGCGGGCGGCACGCCGTCTTTCTTGAAATCATGAAAGTGATAGGCCAGGCCCTGGTCCTGCAGCCATAGACGCGCTTTTTTGACGGTGTCGCAGTTGGGGATGCCAAAGACGGTGAGGGCCGGGGAGGAGGCGTTATTTTTCATGGCCGCGATGATGCCACGGCCCGACTCAAGGCCTTTGTCAGCCTGCGCGACAATCCTGACCCTATGAAAAATTTAACCGACTGGCTGGCCTATTGCGAGCAATTGCATCCCAAAAACATCGACATGGGCCTAGAGCGGGTGCGCCAGGTGGCGCAGCGCATGGGTTTGCAATTGCCCTGCACCGTGATCACCGTAGCTGGCACCAACGGCAAGGGTTCCACCTGCGCCATGCTGGAGTCCATCTTGATGCAGGCGGGCTACCGCACGGCGGTGTATTCCTCGCCGCATTTGGTGCATTTTGAAGAGCGCCTGCGCCTGCAAGGGCAAAGCGTCGATGCAGATGCATTGACGCAGGGCTTTGCCCGCGTAGAAGCGGCGCGCACGGCTGGCCCGCAGCCTGTGTCGCTTACCTATTTTGAGTTTTCCACTCTGGCCATCATGGATGTGATGCGCGCGCAGCCGCTGGATGTGGCAATTTTGGAGGTCGGCATGGGCGGGCGGCTGGACGCGGTCAACATCATCGATGCCGACTGCGCGGTGATTACCAGCATCGACCTGGACCATATGGAGTTTCTGGGCACCGACCGGGAAACGATTGGCTTGGAAAAGGCCGGCGTGATGCGCACTGGCCGCCCGGTGGTGGTGAGCGATCCCTTACCACCGCAAAGCGTGCTGGACCATGCGCTGGAAATCGGCGCTGACTTGTGGCGCGTGGGCCGGGACTTCAACACCCGGGGCGACCCGCAGCAATGGGAGTGGGCCGGTAGGGGGCGGCGTTACAGTGGCCTGGCCTATCCCGCTTTGCGCGGCGCCAACCAACTGGTGAACGCGGCGGGTGTGTTGGCGGCTTTGACGGCTTTGCGAGACCAACTCCCGGTCACCGCCCAGGCGATACGCAATGGGCTGGCTATGGTGGAATTTGCCGGGCGCTTTCAAATCATTCCAGGCAGCCCGAGCTTGGTGCTGGATGTGGCGCATAACCCGCATTCAGTGGCGGCGCTGGCTGCCAATTTGGACGCCATGGGCTATTTCCCGCGCACCCATGCAGTATTCGGGGCGATGGCGGACAAAGACCTGGCGCCCATGCTGGGGCGCATGAACCCGCTGGTCGAGTGCTGGTATTTCACCGATTTGCCTACTGCGCGCGCCGCCTCGGGAGTGGATTTAATGCAAGCCTGGCAGGCCCAAAATACGCGTAAAGACGTTAGCGCCCAGGCCTTTTCGGACCCGCAATCGGCCTTGCAAGAGGCCCTTGGCCGCGCCGACCCCACTGATAGAATCCTGGTGTTTGGTTCGTTTTACACCGTTGGCGGTGTGCTCCAGCAAGGGATTCCCCGGCTTTACGGAGCACACCTTGCATCTTCTTAAAAAATCACGCTATGGCATTTTTCAAGTTTCGCAAAGACGGTGCCGAGCCAGCAGCCCCCGCACCGGCCGCCGAAAGCTTGGAAGCCATGCGCAAACGGGCCCGTCAACGGCTTATAGGCGCGGCGGCTTTGGTACTGATCGGGGTGGTTGGTTTTCCCTTGCTGTTTGACAGCCAGCCGCGCCCGATTGATGTGGACATTGCCATCAATATCCCCGAGAAGAACAAAGTAGCTCCCCTGGCGGCAAGCCCTTCTGTGGTGGTAGCGTCGCAGGCCGAGGCGCCGCAGCCCCCTAAGGCCGAGCCGGTGGAAAAAGAAACGCTGGTCTATCCTGCGCCGAGCGAAAAAGCGGTCATGGCTACGGTCGTCGGTACGCCTGAGACCGCAGCTGCGGGCAAAGCCAGCGCGCAAACGCCGCCGCTTGCCGATACCAAGGGTATAGCAAAGACCGATAGCAAGGCCGAGACCAAGGCGCTTACCAAACCCCAAACCAAATCAAGCGATACCCCAGCCACGGCCGAGGCCGCGAAAGCCCAGACTTTGCTGGAAGGCAAGGAGGCGGCTGCGGTAGCGCCTGGGCCGAGCCCCCGCTATGTGGTGCAAGTGGGCGCGTTTGCCGAAGCGCAAAAAGCCAAGGAAGCGCGCCAAATCCTGGAAAAAGCCGGCTTCAAGACGTATACCCAGGCCATCACCAATAGCGATGGCAAGCGCATCCGGGTTCGCGTGGGGCCCTTTGCGATAAAGGCTGAGGCGGACATATCCGCAGAAAAGATCAAGTCGCTGAATCTTCCCGCTGCGGTTTTAACGCTGTAGTGCAAACAGGCCATGGCCGATCTCGATTGGATTTGCTTGGCCGTGCTGGCCTTGTCGCTTTCCATTGGTGCCTGGCGCGGTTTGGTCTATGAAGTTCTGTCTGTGGTCAATTGGGTGCTGGCCTTTGTGTTGGCGCAGTGGGCTGCGCCATCGGTAGCGCAATGGCTGCCTATGCACGGTGCCAGCGACATGGTGCGCTATGGGGCCGCATTTTTTTGCTCTTTTATTTTGTGCCTGCTGGCCGGTAGTGTGCTGGTGTTTTTAACCAAAAAAGTGGTCCACGTCAGCGGCATGGGCTTGGTGGACCGGTTCCTGGGGCTGGCCTTTGGCAGCTTGCGGGCGATGGTGATACTGCTTATTGCGGCGCTGGCATTGCGTATGACGCCCCTGGCCCGTAGCGATTGGTGGCTGCAGGCCTATAGTCCGCGCATTGCACAATCGGTGCTGTCCGGACTCAAACCCTGGCTGCCCCAGGCCTTGGGTCCCTATTTACCTTGAGCGAGCAAACCTAGCATGTGTGGAATCGTAGGCGTTGTCAGCAACGGACCAGTCAACCAACTCATTTATGACGCTTTGCTGTTGTTGCAGCACCGCGGCCAAGATGCAGCGGGCATCGTGACGCAAAAGGAAAACAAGTTTTTCATGCACAAGGCCAAGGGCATGGTCAAAGATGTATTTCGCACCCGCAACATGCGCGCGCTGCCGGGTAACTGTGGCTTGGGCCAAGTGCGCTATCCGACCGCAGGCAATGCTTTTAGCGAGGAAGAGGCCCAGCCTTTTTATGTCAATGCGCCCTTTGGCATTGTGCTGGTGCACAACGGCAATCTGACCAATGCGCAAGCGCTCAAGCACGAGTTGTTTACCGTGGACCACCGGCATATCAACACCGAGAGTGACTCCGAAGTGCTGCTCAATGTGTTGGCCCATGAAATCGAGCGCACCACCCGCGGCATGCCCTTGCAAGCGGCCCATTTGTTTGAAGCGGTACGCAATGTCCACCGGCGCATCAAAGGCTCGTACGCTGTCATTGCCTTGATTGCCGGCCATGGCGTGCTGGCCTTTCGCGACCCGTTTGGTATTCGCCCCTTGTGTATAGGGCGTGGCCCAGAGCAAATTGTGCTGGCCAGCGAATCGGTGGCATTGGAAGGCACGATGCACCAGGTCGAGCGTGATGTGGCGCCGGGCGAGGCCGTGTTTATCGACCTCCAAGGCAAGATGCTGGCGCAGCAGTGTGCCGATGCGCCGGTGCTCAACCCCTGCATATTTGAGTTTGTGTATTTGGCGCGGCCCGATTCGGTGATGGACGGAATTTCGGTTTACCAGGCACGCCTGAACCTGGGGCAAACCCTGGCTAAGCGCGTGGTATCCACCGTGCCGCCTAGCGAAATTGATGTGGTCATTCCCATCCCCGAATCAAGTCGCCCCAGCGCCGCCCAATTGGCGCAATTGCTGGGTCTGCCTTACCGCGAAGGCTTTGTGAAAAACCGCTACGTGGGCCGCACCTTCATCATGCCCGGCCAGGCGGTGCGTAAAAAATCAGTACGACAAAAGCTCAATGCGATAGCCAGCGAATTCAAAGGACGCAATGTGCTGTTGGTGGACGACTCCATAGTGCGCGGCACCACCAGCCAAGAGATTGTGCAAATGGCACGTGATGCGGGCGCGCGCAAGGTCTATCTGGCCAGCGCCGCGCCGCCGGTGCGTTTTCCCAATGTCTATGGCATCGACATGCCCACCAGCTCGGAGCTGGTGGCCTACAACCGTTCGGTGGAAGAAGTGCGCGCCATCATCGGTTGCGATGCGCTGATTTACCAGGACGTTGATGCCATGAAAACGGCCATTGGCTCGCTCAATACGGCCATCAAAGGTTTCGATGCATCGTGCTTTGACGGCGTTTATGTCACCGGCGATGTCGGCCTTGCGGATATTGCGCGCCTGAGCGCGGCGCGCGTCAGCGGCCAGGAAGACGAGCAGGATAGCTCGCGCCTGGCCTTGCCCAACCCGGTATAGCAAGAGCCCTGATTTAACTTCTAGAAATCCCATGCCAAGCCATCCACTGCCCCCCGGACTGCATCCTGAGACCCTGGCCCAGCGCGTGGCTATGGAGCGCAGCCAGTATGGCGAAAATTCGGAAGCCCTGTACCTGACCAGTGGCTATGTGCAGCCTTCAGCCGAGGTATCGGCGCGCCGCTTTGGTGGCGAGGAAGAAGGTTACACCTATGGCCGCTCGGGCAATCCCACGGTCAGCAGTTTTGAAATGCGCTTGGCGGCTATGGAAGGCACCGAAGCGGCGCTCGCGACCTCTTCGGGCATGTCGGCGGTGATGCTAATGCTCTTTAGCCTGCTCAAGGCGGGTGACCATGTGCTGTATTCCCAGTCCATGTTTGGTTCCACCATCAAGCTGATTGGCTCAGAGTTTGCCCGCTTCGGGGTGGAGTCCAGCATCGTGCCGCAAACCGACCTTGCCGCATGGAAAGCTGCCATCCGCCCCAACACCAAGCTTTTGTTCGCAGAGACGCCGACCAACCCTTTGACCGAGGTCTGCGACATACAAGCCTTAGCCGACCTGGCCCATAACGCCGGTGCTTTGCTGTCTGTGGACAACTGCTTTGCCACACCGGTCTTGCAGCGCCCCATGGAAATGGGCGCGGACATTGTGATGCACTCGGGTACCAAGTATTTGGACGGACAGGGCCGTGTCATGGCCGGAGCGTTATGCGCCAGTGATGCGTTGATCAACGGCAAGTGCCTACCGGTGATGAAAAACAGCGGCATGGTGCTCTCGCCTTTTAACGCCTGGGTGGTGCTCAAGGGGCTGGAAACCTTGGATATCCGTATGCGCGCCCAGAGCGCCCGTGCCCATGCCCTGGCGCTGTGGCTGGAGCAGCAGCCCTTGGTGGAGCGCGTCTTTTACCCTGGCTTGCCTAGCCACCCGCAACATGCCTTGTCCATGAAGCAGATGTCTAATTTGGGCGGTGCCGTGGTGTCTTTCGAGCTCAAGGCCGCCAACCCCGAACTTGCGCGCAGTCGGGCCTTTCATGTGCTGGACTGTTTGCGCGTCCTGTCCTTGTGTACCAACCTGGGCGATACCAAAACTTTGTTGACCCACCCTGCCAGTACCTCGCACGGGAAATTGTCCGAGGCGCAGCGCCAGGCCGCTGGCATCGGTCAGGGCTTGATCCGCGTAGCCGTAGGGTTGGAGCATGTGGGTGATCTGCAGGACGATTTGCTGCGCGGTCTGGACACACTTTGACGCTGAACCTGAATGACTAAAACACGTACCCGCTTTGCGCCTTCGCCTACCGGCTTTATTCACCTGGGCAATATTCGCTCGGCTTTGTACCCCTGGGCGTTTGCGCGCGCCACCGGTGGCGACTTTATTTTGCGCATCGAAGATACCGACGAAGACCGCAGCACGCAGGCGGCGGTCGATGTCATTTTGGAGGGCATGCGCTGGCTAGGTCTGGAGCCTGATGAAGGGCCCGTCTACCAAATGCAGCGTATGGCGCGCTACAAAGAAGTTCTTTTGCAACTGCAAGCACAAGGCTGGGTATATCCCTGTTATACGAGCGTGGCCGAACTCGACGCCTTGCGCGAACGCCAGATGGCGGCTAAAGAGAAGCCCCGCTACGACGGCACCTGGCGCCCTGAACCCGGCAAGGTGCTGCCGCCGGTACCGGCAGGCGTGGTGCCCGTGCTGCGCTTTAAAAACCCGCAAAGCGGGAGCGTGGTCTGGGAGGACAAAGTCAAAGGCCGCATTGAAATCAGTAATACCGAGTTGGACGATCTGGTGATTGCCCGCCCCGCACCTGCAGGCGAGGCGGTTGGTACCCCTACCTACAATTTTTGCGTGGTGGTCGATGATATTGACATGGCGATCAGCCATGTCATTCGCGGTGACGACCATGTGAACAACACACCGCGTCAAATCAATATTTTCATGGCTTTGGGCAAAGCGCCACCGGTTTATGCGCATCTGCCCACGGTGCTCAATGAGCAGGGCGAAAAGCTGAGCAAACGCAATGGCGCCAAAGCCGTTACCCAATACGCCGCCGAAGGCTATCTGCCCGATGCCATGGTCAATTATTTGGCTCGCCTGGGCTGGAGCCATGGCGATGAGGAAATTTTCAGCCGCGAACAATTTGTGGCGTGGTTCAATCTGGACCACCTGGGCCGCAGCGCTGCGCAGTTTGACGAAGCCAAGTTGCGCTGGGTGAATGCGCAACATATGAAAGCTATGGACGGCGAGGCCTTGGCGCCATTGGTGAATCAGCATTTTCAGGACCGCGGGATCGCGACCGACGAGCGCCTGGCGCAATTGTGCGACTTGTTCAAAGACCGCTGCGACACCACACTGGTATTGGCCGACTGGGTAGGTCGCTTTTACGCCGATGTGCAGGCCAGTGCTGAAGACTTAGCCCAGCATGTAACCGATGCAGTGCGCCCGGCTTTGGGCTTGTTGCGCGCGCAATTGGCACATTGCGAATGGGACAAAGCGGGTATCAGCGCGGCGATTAAGGAGGTATTGGCCCAAGCAGGCCTGAAGATGCCGCAACTGGCCATGCCTGTGCGTGTGCTGGTGATGGGCACACCGCAAACCCCGGCGCTCGATGCGGTGCTGGCATTGTGCGACCGGCAGAAAGTTCTGGACCGGCTGGGATCGGCCTGAATTTATTGGCTATAATCGAGGGCTTGGAAATTGAGGGCGCTGCTTGCAGCGCCTTGCGGTTTGGGGGTATAGCTCAGCTGGGAGAGCGCTTGCATGGCATGCAAGAGGTCAGCGGTTCGATCCCGCTTACCTCCACCAAAAACTTCCAAGGAAAACGGATTAGTCCAAGGTTTTGACCCCATCGTCTAGAGGCCTAGGACATCACCCTTTCACGGTGAGTACCGGGGTTCGAATCCCCGTGGGGTCGCCAGATTCATCGCAAGATGATGAAAGCAATAGTAGATAGCGGCAACGCTATCGCTACCAGGAGTGGTAGTTCAGTTGGTTAGAATACCGGCCTGTCACGCCGGGGGTCGCGGGTTCGAGTCCCGTCCACTCCGCCAGTACGTAAAGAAAAAACGCGCCTCAGGGCGCGTTTTTTTTGATTCTGGTCAATAAAACCCTTTTATCCCAGCTGGCGAACGCGGCATCCCTTTTAATATCCAACGCGCGCACTTCGCGCCCAAGACAGCGTGGGCGCCCAGCGTTTGTTCGATGCACCCAGGAGCCCCCATGCGCAAATTTCTCATCTTTATCACGACCCTTGCGGCCCTGCTTCTCAGCGGCTGCGGTTACAACACCTTGCAAAGCACAGACGAGCAGATCAAGGCCAGTTGGTCTGAGGTGCTCAACCAATACCAGCGCCGCGCTGACTTGGTGCCTAACTTGGTCAGCACTGTCAAGGGCGAGGCCAAGTTTGAGCAAGACACGCTCACCAAAGTGGTCGAGGCGCGCGCCCGGGCCACGTCCATCCAGGCCACGCCCGAGCTGGTGAATGACCCGGCGGCATTCCAGCGCTTTGCGCAGGCGCAGGGCCAGTTAAGCGGCGCCCTGTCGCGCCTATTGGTGGTGGCAGAAAATTACCCCAACCTCAAGGCCAACCAGGCGTTTCGCGATTTGCAGGCGCAGCTTGAAGGCACAGAGAACCGCATCACTGTGGCGCGCAACCGCTATATCAAAGCGGTGCAAGACTACAACGTGACGGTGCGCTCCTTCCCCAGCAACCTGACAGCCATGGCCTTTGGGTACAAGGAAAAGGCCAATTTCACGGTGGAAAACGAGAAAGAAATCGCCAAGCCGCCGACTGTGAGTTTTGAAGCCGCTCCGGCTGCGCCCAAGGCTGCAGCCTCAGGTGCCGTGCAGTGATTCTGGCGCGCACGCTGCGCCGCTTGCTGGCCGGTCTGGGGCTGGCGCTCACGCTGGGGTTTTCAGGCTTGGCAAGTGCCCAGGTGGCGGTGCCGCCACTGGCGGGGCACGTCACAGACCTGACCGCAACCCTGACACCATCGGAAAAAGAGTCACTTGAGCAAACGCTCGCTGCCTTTGAGGCGCGCAAGGGCAGCCAGTTGGCGGTGCTCTTGCTGCCCACCACGGCGCCCGAAGGCATTGACCAATACGCATTGCGCGTGGCCGAGCAATGGAAGATTGGCCGCGCCAAGGTAGACGACGGCGCCATTTTGGTGGTGGCCAAAGACGACCGCACCGTGCGCCTGGAAGTAGGCTACGGCCTGGAGGGCGCGCTGTCGGACATCGTTAGCAAGCGCATCATCAGCGACACCATCGTGCCGCGCTTCAAGCAAGGCGACTATTCCGGCGGCATTGACGCTGGGGTGGCGCAAATCATCCGCGTGGTCGATGGCGAGGCTCTACCAAGCCCAGCAAGTCAGCGCACACAGGGGCCGGACGATCTGCGCCAGATGTTTCCTTTTCTGTTGATCGTGGTGTTGGTGGTGGGTGGCGTGTTGCGCAACACCATTGGCAAACTGGCCGGGTCCGTGGTTACGGGCGCGCTGGTGGGTGTGCTGGCGTGGTTTCTGTTGGGCGCCGTGCTGCTGGCGGTGTTGGCCGGTTTGGTTGCAACGGTGGTGACCCTACTCGGTGGTGGCGCTGTGTTGCGCGGGATCGGCGGCATGGGCGGTGGACGTGGTGGCTTTGGCGGGGGAGGCTTTCGGGGCGGCGGCGGTGGCTTTGGCGGCGGTGGCGCGTCGGGAAGGTGGTAGCCATGGACTTTGCGCGAATCACCAAACACCTGTTTTATTCTGACCGCCAGTTGGCGCGCGCATTCTCGCGCCAGAGCCTGTTGGCAATCGAAGCCGCAGTGCAGGCCAGCGAGGCCACGCACGCGGGTGAAATCTGCTTTGCTGTGGAAGGCGGGCTCGATGGACTGCCGCTTTTCAAAGGCCAGTCGGCACGCGAGCGTGCGATTGAGGTCTTTTCTCAGCTGCGGGTGTGGGACACCGCGCACAACAACGGCGTGCTGATTTATGTGCTGCTGGCCGACCATGCGGTGGAAATCGTGGCCGATCGCGGTATCCATGCCCAGGCTGGGCAGGGCACGTGGCAGACGATTTGCAGTCAGATGGAAACTCAATTTCGCCAGTCTCAATTTGAAGTGGGCGCCTTGCAGGGAATCGCGGCGGTGGCGCGCTGCTTGCGCAGCCACTTTCCCCATGACGCAAGGCGCGATAACGAGTTGCCCAATGCACCTGTTGTGCTGGACTGAGGCAGGCCCTTAGGCAGGGCTCGGCGCGCCCGCGCCATTGCCTCACGCTTGCTGTTGCTTGCTTGGCATTTAAGGCAATGACAAGCGGCATCACGCCTGCATTGTTGAACCTTGAAATATGACAGCCATCTACGACTTCGAAGCCCTGCAAATCAACGTCTAGAGCGTGCGCCTAGACCAGTTCAAGGGAAGGGCGCTGCCCATCGTCAACACCGCCAGCGCCTGCGGTTTCACGCCCCAGTTCGCCGGCCTCCAGGCGTTGCACAAGTAATACGGTGGCCAGGGCTTGGTGGTGCTCAACTCTGGCAATCTTGCCCGGTGCCGGAAGCAGTTGCGCACAAAGCCAGTTCCACCGAGGCCATATTCATGCAGCAGCACGGCATGGCGCGCGGCGTCGATACCGCGTTCGCCGGCCAGCGTTTCAATCGGGTCACCAGGTACCAGCCGGATTAAGAAAAACGCCAGCAAAGTCATACCGAAAAAAGTCGGTACAACCAAGTGCAGTCGGCTGATTGCAAAACGCCACATAGGATTTCAGTGTAGTACGCTTTGCCCAGGGTAGGCCCTTAGCGCCGCGTCATGTTTGCAAGTCGCTTTCCAATAATCGCATCGGCCTCTTGCATGATGCGATCGATCAAGACCTTCACACTGGGTATGTCGTGAATCAGCCCGGCCACCATGCCGCAAGACCAGGCGCCCGCGTCCATAGTTCCCTCTTGCATGATGCGCGGGTACACGCCTGCGACCTCGTTGATGATGTCTTCAAACTTCAGGTCAGTGCCCAGGTTTTTTTCCTTTTCCAGCAAACGGTCCACGGCAGCGTTACGCAGCACGCGTTCGGTGTTGCGCAAAGGCCGCATCACCAGGCGGGTGTCCAGCTCACTGGCGGCCACGATGGCATCCTTTACGTTTTGATGCACTGGCGCTTCGGTGGTGGCGATAAAGCGGGTGCCCATATTGATTCCCTCGGCGCCTAGCGCCAGTGCCGCGACCAAGGAGCGGCCATCGGCCATACCGCCCGATGCCACAAAGGGGATGGTCAAAACTTCGGCAGCGCGCGGCAGCAAAATGAAGTTGGGTACATCGTCTTCGCCCGGATGCCCGCCGCACTCAAAACCGTCCACGCTGACCGCATCGCAGCCTATGGCCTCGGCCTTGAGCGCATGGCGTACCGAGGTGCATTTGTGAATCACTTTGATATCGGCCTCATGCAGCGCGGGCAGCCATTTTTGCGGGTTGTTGCCTGCGGTTTCCACCACTTTGACGCCGCCTTGGATGATGGCCCGGATATAGCCTGGATAGTCGGGCGAACTGACTGTGGGCAAGAAGGTGAGGTTGACGCCAAAAGGTTTGTCCGTCATGTCGCGGCAGCGCCGGATTTCAGCGGCCAGTGCTTCGGGGCTGCGCTGCGTCAAACCGGTGATCACGCCCAGTCCGCCGGCATTGGACACAGCGGCGGCGAGTTC
>CAMBFO010000035.1 GCA_945865675.1 Comamonas sp. lk | reverse complement strand
CACAGGCCATCCAAACAGCGTTGCAAAACCTGGGTGCTGTCCGCGTCACTGCGCAATTGCAACTCGGTGGCGGTGCCCGTGAGCATTTGCGCCAGGTCTTCGCACAATTCATAGTGCGCCGCAACGTGGGCCTGGGAGGCCGAAGGTTTATGCGCACCGGGCGCCATGTACAAGGCCAGAAACGTCGCCGGGATCAATAGCTGGTTGCCTTCAGACATACAGTCCCCCCTGATGTCGCAGTTTCACACCACCGCAGCCTGCACAGCGGCAGCGCGCAGCTTGTCTTTTTTACTGGGGCGCCTGCCCTTGATACCGCCATGCGGATCCAGGCTGCTCGGCGCGCCAGCCACTGGGGCTTTGGGCGCAGCCGCCGCGGCCTCAAATCCGGGCTCCGTCTCTAGGCTGACAGACAGGGCCTGGCGTTTGACGATCAGTTGCCAATGGGGCTGCGTGTCCGGGCAAACAAAGCTGATAGCCAGCCCGCTTTCACCCGCGCGGCCAGTGCGCCCAATGCGGTGGGTGTAGTCCTGGGCCGAGCGCGGCAAATCGTAATTCACCACCACCGGCAGTTGCAGCACATCGATGCCGCGCGCCGCCAAATCAGTGGCCACGACCACGCGGATGCGTGCGGCCTTGAAGTCCTCTAGCACCTGGCTGCGTTTGCCCTGGCTGAGGTGGCCGTGCAATGGCTCGGCACGCAATCCCGCTTTGCGCAATTTGTCGGCCACGATTTCGGCGGCGTACTGCGTGGCGACAAAAACCAGCACCCGGCTCCAGTGCGCGCCAGCCATCAAATGGCGTAGCAAGCGCGTGCGTTTTTCGCTGTCCACCGCAAAGGCGCGTTGCGTGATGTCGGCCTGCGCTGCGACGGCCTGGCGCAAGTCCACGCGCACCGGCTGTTGGAGCAAAGCCATGGCCCAGCCACTGACTGCAGGCGCAAAGGTGGCCGACAAAAACAGGCGCTGGCATGGCAGGGGGATATGCCCCAAAACAGCCTGCACCTCGTCGGCAAAGCCTTGGTCGAGCATGCGGTCGGCTTCGTCCAGCACCAGGGTGCGCACACTGGACAAGGGCAAAGCGTTATGGGCCATGACATCGAGCAAGCGGCCAGGCGTGGCCACAACAATGTCAGTGCCGCCGCGCAAACCGCGCAACTGGGGCTGTATCGACACACCGCCAAAAACGACACTCACTTTGACGCCATAGGGCAGACGCTGGGCCAGGCTTTTGAATACTTCGCCTACCTGAACTGCCAGTTCACGGGTGGGCACCAATACCAGCGTAGCAGCCAGCTTGGCCCCTTTGGCCTTGTGCGCAGCGCCCTGTGCGGCAGCTTCGAGCAAGGGCAAGACATAGGCTAGGGTTTTACCCGAACCTGTGGGCGCACAGACGAACACATCTTGCCCTTGCAAAATCGGCGCGATACTGCGGGCTTGCACCTCGGTCGCAATAAGCAAGCCAGCGTCGCGGGCAGCGGCCTGCAAGGGCGGGGAAAGTGCGGAGAAATTAAGGTCCATGGCGGGTCTGAAAAAAGCGTGAGCTGCGTAGGCCCGCCATGGCAGGATTGTGCGTCCAGACCCGGCCTAGCGCGCATGCGCTAGCGGGCCCGGGTCAAAAAAAGCAGATTAAGCTTTCTTGGCGTAGGCACTGCACCAGCCAGGTCCTGCGACTTGCTTGCCAGCAAACAAGGGGCAACCACCGGCGGCATCACTGGCCTTGCCTTGGAACAATGCGCAGTTGCTGCATTTTTGGCCGGCCGCGTATTTGGGGAATTTGGTTTTGTCCACTTTGCTGGCATCGGCTTTGTAACCCAAGCTAGCTGCGTTGGCATCGGACTCCGCGACCATAGGCGCAGAAGCAAATACCGCACCTGACACCAGCGCGCTGGCGCCTACACCCAACTGCACCACGAATTCACGACGATTTGACATATAAAGTTCCCAAAAAAAATAAAAATGACCAACGCACTGCGCGCGGCCCCATATTGTCTTGCCAAATTACTCAGCGCAACTTGGCGCGAACGCATACCCTGCAAGACTACTCAGCTAAACGCGGCAGACCCGCAAGCGGTGCACATCAGGCCGCGGCGCGGCGTGCCAATATTTCAAAGGCAGGTAGCGTTTTGCCCTCCAGCACCTCCAAAAATGCGCCACCGCCCGTAGAAATATAGCCCACTTGGGATTCGATACCGTATTTGGCGATCGCGGCCAGCGTGTCACCACCGCCGGCAATACTAAAGGCGCTGGAGGCGGCAATCGCCTGCGCAATGGTTTTGGTGCCCTGCTCAAAAGCGGCAAACTCAAACACGCCTACCGGGCCGTTCCAGACAATCGTGCCCGCGCGCATCAACTGGTCGGCCAGTAACTGGGCGGTTTGGGGGCCGATGTCCAGGATTAAGTCGTCATCTTCCACTTCGCTGGCGGCTTTGATGCTGGCAGGGGCATCGGCGGCAAAGGTTTTGGCGGTAACGACATCAGTGGGAATCGGCACCGCTGCGCCGCGCGCGCGCATGGCGTCGATAACTGCGCGCGCCTGGTCCAACAAGTCGGGCTCGGCCAGGCTTTTGCCGATTTTCAAACCGGCCGCCAACATAAACGTATTGGCAATACCGCCACCAACAATGAGCTGGTCCACATTGGCTGCCAGGCTTTTGAGAATAGTGAGTTTGGTAGAGACTTTGGAGCCGGCCACGATGGCTACCAGCGGCCTGCGCGGGGTCAGCAAAGCCTTGGTAATTGCATCCATTTCGGCAGCCAGCAAAGGCCCGGCACAGGCTATCGCGGCGAACTGGGCGATGCCGTAGGTGCTGGCTTCGGCACGGTGGGCGGTGCCAAAGGCGTCGTGCACAAAAATGTCGCACAGCTGCGCCATCTTGCGCGCCAGCGCTTCGTCGTTTTTCTTTTCACCCAGGTTCACCCGGCAGTTTTCCAGCAGCACGACTTCACCGCGACGCACGGCCACGCCGTTGACCCAGTCGCGCAGCAAGGGCACGGGGCGGCCCATCAGTTCGGACAGGCGCTGCGCCACCGGTGCGAGCGAGTCTTCGGAACGCCACTGGCCTTCGGTAGGTCGACCCAGATGCGAGGTCAACATAACCGCGGCGCCGGCGTCCAAAGCCATGCGAATGCAAGGAATGCTGGCGCGTATGCGGGTGTCTTCGGTAATGGCGCCGCTGGCATCCTGCGGCACGTTTAGGTCTGCGCGGATGAATACGCGCATCCCGGCGACCTTGCCCTGGATGCATAAATCTTGAAAGCGGATAAGGTTCATGGCCTGCTCACTATCGGGTTAAAAAGTGGGTGTGTCCGTGGATTTTAGGTAGCGAGCACAGCCTGCGCAATGCCCACTTTCATCCCTACACGGTGCAAGCCGCCTTACCAATGCAAACCGAGATGCAGAGGAAGGTAAATCGCCATGCCCGCCACAATCGTGCCCAGCACCGCCTGCCCGCTGCCGCGGCGCCAGAAAAAGTAGGCCGCACCGGCCAGGGCGCCGTAAATGCGCGCATCGGCCAGGGAGTGGATAAACACGCCCTGGGTCATCACAATTTCCGGCAAGACCACGGCGGCCAGCGCCGCAATCGGCGCATATTGCATACCGCGCTGCGCCCACGACGGCAGGCTCCAGGGTGCATCGGAAATAAAGAAAAAAGAGCGCGTAATCACCGTGACGCAAGCCATCAACACAATCGATAAAAACGTCCAGGGTTCCCCATCGTTCAAACCCCAGGCGCTCAAGTAAGCCATCAGCGATTCCATCGTTATTCCTCCAGGCTGGCCGGCGCCATCGTGGACTCCAGCAGCATGCACAGCAGGACCGACAGCACAATCGCCAACAAAATGTTGAGCTTGAGCGGCAACGCATAGGCCATGATGGCCACTACCGCACCGATGCCTGCGGAAAAAACGCGCATGCGGCTGGTGGCCAAGGAGCACAAAATACCGGTCAGGGCCAGCACGCCGGCAAAGCCCAGGCCCCAGGCTGCGGGAATGTAGTTAGCCAGCACCACACCCAGGACGCTGCATCCGGTCCAACTGAGCCAATTGACCGTGGCATTGCCCGCCAGATAGGCCATTTGGTCGGCGCGCTCGGCCTCGGTCGTCGCCGGCACTGGGTAGCGCTTGGTAAACAAGAAATAGGTGAGGTCGGCCACAAAATAACCCACCACCAATCGCTGCGTGCGCGGCAAATGCATCAGGTAATTGCGCAGGTGTGCACTAAAAACCACAAAACGCAGGTTGACGCAAAAAGCGGTCGCCAAAATCACCCACAAAGGTGCCCCTGCCCCGATCAGTGGAATGGCGGCCAATTGGGAGCTGCCAGCAAAAACCAAAATTGCCATGGCCAGTACGTCGGGCGTGCGCATACCGGACGTGGCCATGGCGACCCCAGTCATCAAGCCCCAGGCGGCAATGCCTGGCGCGACCGTGAGCATTTCCATAAACCCTTGGCGGTAAGCCGGGTTTTGCCGTTGACTTCGGGAGAAAAACATTAAAGCGCCAGGTTCGCCACGGGGCTGTCAAAACACAGGCCGGTTGCTAATGCATGGCCTTGAAGGTAGTCCGCCACCGTCAGGCGCTTACCGCCGGGGCGCTGCACATGGGTGATGCGCAAGCAAGTGCCCGCACCGGCAGCCACTAGCAGACCCTGCGAGTCGCTGGCCAGCAGCAAGCCGGGGGGCGCCTGACCCGCTGCCAAACCCATGGTTTCTTCAGGCGCAAGAACCCGGGCACCCCAGACTTTCAAGGCCTCACCAGCCAGACGGGTGCTAGCGCCAGGAAAGGGGTCGAAGGCGCGTACTTTGCGAGCGATCTGCTCGGCTGGCTGGCGCCAATCGATCGCAGCTTCGGCCTTGTCAATTTTGTGTGCATAGCAAACACCTTCTTCGGTTTGTGCACGCCCTTGCAAAACGGCCGGGTTCTCCAAGGCTTGCACCACTAAGCGCGCGCCCAGCTGGGCCAGTGCATCGTGCAACACGGCGGTACTGGCATCGGGCGCAATCGCAATCCGCTCTTGCAATAGCATGGGCCCCGTATCCAGGCCCGCGTCCATTTGCATGATGGTGATACCGGACTCGAGGTCGCCGGCTTCAATGGCGCGGTGGATGGGCGCCGCGCCGCGCCAACGCGGCAGCAATGAGGCATGGATATTGAAACACCCCCACTGGCCAGGTCCGGCCATCGCGTCCAATACCCATTGGGGCAAGAGCAAGCCGTAGGCTACGACCACCATGGCCTCTGCGCGGGCCTGGCTGATCAGTTCTTGGGCAGCCTGCGCCTCCAAAGCGAAATTGCCGTCCAGTCGCAGACTGGCCGGTTGCGCCAGGGCTAGGTGCTGCGCTTGGGCGAACTGTTTGACCGCCGAGGGCTGCAGCTTCATGCCTCGCCCGGCCGGGCGGTCCGGTTGGGTCAGCACCAGCGCGATTTCATGCCCCGCTGCATGCAGATGCGCCAGTGCAACCCGGGCAAACTCCGGGGTGCCGGCAAATACCAGCCTCAACGCGTGTCCTCGCGCCGGGCTTTGCGCATTTTGGTCTTGATACGGTTGCGCTTGAGGGGCGAGAGGTATTCCACAAACACCTTGCCCAGCAAATGGTCCATTTCGTGCTGCACGCAAACGGCCAGCAAATCACTGGCCTCAATGACCTGGCTCTTACCGTGCTCATCCAAAGCGCGCACATGCACCGCATCAAAACGCTCCACCCCGTCGTAAATGCCGGGCACCGACAAACAGCCTTCTTCATTGAGGCGCTTACCGGGACTGGTCCACACGAGTTCAGGGTTGATCAGCACCAAAGGTTGGTTTCGCTCTTGCGACACGTCGACGACGATCAGGCGCTCGTGCACATCCACCTGGGTGGCCGCCAAACCAATGCCGCTGGCCTCATACATGGTTTCCAGCATGTCGCTGACCAAAAGGCGCACCCGCGCATCCACCGCTGCCACCGGCTTGGCCACGGTATGCAAACGCGGGTCGGGATAACAAAGTATGGAAAGTAAAGCCATGAAAAAAGGAATGAGAAAACCCTGCATTTTCTCTTTTTTGGCTACTCGTCTCCTGAATGAACAAATTTTTTGTTTCTTTGCCGGAAATTTTCATAAAATTAAATTAATAATTATTAAATTAATAAGATTTACTGCGGTAACGGAGGAATGCGCTGATGCTTGCGATTGGGTCCTGGCCGCCAAGGCGATGGCTTGCCATAGCTGCAATGCAGTGCGCACTAGGCTGCGCCCACGGCCAGAGCTTGCCCGCACCAGACATCCACGAAGAACCACCCACGGAGCGCCTGCTTGCACAGGTGCGCAGCCAGCCCCTGGCGGCAAGGGCATCGTCCGCCCTGCAAACGCAGTCCATCGAGGCTTTGCTGAGTGCGCCACAGGTTTTTGATGCGGAGCAATTCCATGCATTGCCCCGCATCGTGGGCACTGCCGGAGAAAAAATCCTGTTGAGCAAAAGCGATATGGTGTATGCGCGAACGGCCGCTGGCAATGGGTTTGTCCTGCCGTCCGAACGGCCACGTGAATGGAATATTTACCGCACGCCCCGCGCACTGAAAGACCCGGCCAGCGGCGAGGTGTTGGGCATGGAGGCGCAGTATCTGGGGCGCGCGCGCTTGCTCAGCGATGAGCGCATAGCGCAGAGCCAGAACGCGGACAATAGCGCGCACGCCATCGTGCCAGCCAGTTTTGAAATCGTTCACGCGGTCTCTGAAATCCGCGTCGGTGACCGCTTATTTGTCAGCAATGAAAGCGCTTGGCGTGCGCTGACGCCCCCTACACCGGTAAGCGATGTAGCGGCGACCATTATTTCCATCTACGGCAGCGGCGTCACCAACGCCTCCAAACACCAAATCGTCGTGCTCAATCAAGGCAGCCGGCAAGGGCTGGCACCAGGCCACCGCATGTCCATCCGCAAGACGCCAAGCCTGACGACCGATGTCACGGATCCCAGCCGTCCGGCCTTGCGCCCCTGGGTCGGGGTGTCCGGTCAGGTCTTGGTATTTTTGACCTTTGACAAACTTGCCTATGCGCTGATCAGCGACAGCACCGGCCCCGTCCAGGTGGGTGACCGGCTGACAGGCCCCTGAGCCACAACGATGCAGCCCGCCAACCCCCATGCCATGGACAGCACCGAACTGGGCGCATGGCTGCGCCTGCAATTGACGCCGGGTATAGGCAGCGTGCACGGCTGCCGTTTGCTTAAGGCCTTTGGCTTGCCCGCTGCGGTTTTCAGCCAAAGCCTGAGCGGCTTGCGCGCCGTTGTGCCCGAGCGCCAGGCACAGGCCCTCATGCAAACCCCGCCCGACTTGGTGACGGGCCTGCGCGCGCTCCTGCAATGGCTAGACCAGCCCGATGGGCAGCACCGGCTGGTGACCCTGGGTGACCCCATGTACCCAGCCAGCCTGCTGGACATCGATGATCCGCCGCTGATGCTGTATGCCAAGGGCAGTGATGCCACTTGGCAGCGCCTGCAGCAGGCGCCATGCGTGGCCATCGTGGGCAGCCGCAACCCTACGCCCCAAGGCGCAGACAACGCCAGGGCTTTTGCACGCAGCCTGGCCCAAGTGGGCCTGTGTATCGTGTCAGGTATGGCGCTGGGCGTGGATGCTGCAGCGCATCGCGGCGCCTTGGACATCCTGGAGAGCAGCTTGCCAACTATCGCGGTCGTGGGCACCGGCCTAGACCGCGTGTATCCGGCACAACACGCCGCCCTCGCGCGTGCAATCGCGCAGCGGGGCTTGGTGCTTAGCGAATACCCTTTAGGCACCGCACCGCTTCCCGCGCATTTCCCACGCCGCAACCGCTTGATATCGGGCTTAGCGCGGGCCACCCTGGTAGTGGAAGCGGCTTTGCAATCGGGCTCACTCATCACCGCGCAACTCGCCTTGGAACAGGGAAAAGACGTGTTTGCCATTCCCGGCTCCATCCACAGCACACAGGCGCGTGGCTGCAATGCGCTGATTAAACAAGGCGCGCAGTTGGTCGATTGCGTGCAGGATATGTTGGACGCGCCCGGCTTCCACAGCATGCCCGTGCGCCAAGCAAACGCCCCCAGCCAGGGCGATCCAAGCGTGGATGCCTCTGACGCACACACGGCGCTGCAAGAGGCGCTAGGATTTGATCCGTGCAGCCTGGAAGTCTTACAAAGCCGTACCGGGTGGGATACCGCACGCCTGCAAGCGCAATTGATGGAATTGGAATTACTGGGCAAAGTCGGGCGATTGCCCGGGGGCCTGTTGCAGCGATTAGGCGGGGATTCCCCTTAATTAATTTAAATATTGATTTTCATATTTTTTATAAATATAATAGTGCAGAAATCCTATTCCCCATATATTCAAAATTCACGCCATGAACGAAACGCCTGACGTCCTGACCAGCCAGCAAGCAGCGCGCCTGCTGGGCTTATCCACCACGACTGTGCAGAAAATGGTGGCCAATGGTGAGCTGGAGGCCTGGGTCACCTCCGGTGGACACCGCAGAATTTTCCGCAGCGCCGTAGAAAAAATGATGCCTAACCGCGTGGGACTGACCGATACCTCGACACGCCGGGCGCTGCGGGTCTTATTGGCTGAGGATGACCCCGTACAGGTAGCGTATTTCGAATCTTTGGTCAGGCGCAGCGCGCATCCCGTGGCCTTGAGCGTCGCCGCAGATGGGTCTCAGGCATTGATTCAAATTGAGCGCCAGAGGCCCGATGTGGTGATTACCGATCTGATGATGAAGCCCTTTGACGGCTACCACTTGATACGCGCCCTGGCCAGCGAATCGGCCTACCAGTCGCTGGCGGTCCTGGTGGTAACCGCCAAGACGCCCGACCAAGCCCATCAGGACGGTCAGTTGCCCGAGTGGGTGACGCTGTACCAAAAACCGGTCGCGCCCGAGCGTATATTGGGCTATTTGGACGCGCTAAGCGGTCGAGTGGCGCGCAACAAGCACGCCTGAGCGCCAGCGATGCAGGCTTAGACGGTGGCGCCAGCGTTCGGGTCGTTGGGGTCTGTATCTTTTTTGACCTGACCCTTAATCAGATCCTCGCGCGTGATACCCAGCCACATGGCAATGGCTGCAGCCACAAACACCGAAGAATAAATACCAAATAAAATACCGATGGTCAGCGCAAGCGCAAAATAATGCAAAGTGGCGCCGCCAAATAAGAGCATAGACAAAACCATCAGTTGCGTGCAGCCGTGGGTAATGATGGTGCGGCTAATCGTCGAGGTAATTGCGTTATCAATAATCTCCACCGTGTTCATCTTGCGGTAACGCCTAAAGTTCTCTCGAATTCGGTCAAAAATCACCACCGATTCATTGACCGAGTAACCTAGTACGGCCAGCACCGCTGCCAGCACCGGCAATGAAAACTCCCACTGAAAAAATGCGAAAAATCCCAAAATAATCACGACATCATGCAAATTGGCGATGATCGCAGCGACGGCAAACTTCCACTCAAATCGCACCGCCAGATACAGCATGATGCCAATAACCACAAAGGCCAGCGCCTTGAGGCCATCAGTGGCTAATTCATCACCCACTTGCGGGCCGACAAACTCGGTGCGGCGCAAAGTGGCCGTGGGATCAGCCGCCTTGAGCGCGGCCAATACTTTTTCGCTTTGCTGACCGGGTGTGGCGCCTTTTTGCGCTGGCATACGGATCAATACTTCTTGAGCGGTACCGAAGTTTTGGACCTGCACATCTTTAATGCCCAGACCATCGACGGTGCTGCGGATAGCCGCCAGGTCGGTACTTTGCGAATAGCCCACCTCCATCAGCGTGCCACCGGTAAATTCCACGGACAAATGCAGCCCGCGCGAGAACAGAAAAAATACGGCCACGAGGAAGGTAATGAGCGAAATGCCATTGAGCACCAAAGCATGGCGCATGAAGGGAATATCGCGGCGGATTTTGAAAAATTCCATATTTATTTCTCCCCATCGACGCTCAGCGCCGTGCCGGTGCTGCCATCAGGGCGCCAGACGGTGCCGATGGAGACGGTTTTAAGTTTCTTCTGCCGACCGTACCAAAGATTGACGATGCCACGCGAGAAAAACACGCCGGAGAACATACTGGTCAAAATACCCAGGCAGTGCACCACCGCGAAACCGCGTACCGGGCCGGAGCCGAAAGTTAGCAGGGCCAAACCGGCAATCAAGGTGGTGACGTTGGAATCCAAAATCGTGGCCCAGGCGCGGTCGTACCCGGCGTGGATGGCCGCTTGCGGTGCGGCTCCGTTACGCAACTCCTCGCGCACTCGCTCATTGATCAGCACGTTGGCGTCAATCGCCATGCCCAGCACCAGCGCCATGGCCGCCATGCCGGGCAGCGTGAGCGTGGCTTGCAACATCGACAACACAGCCACCAGCAACAACAAATTGACCGCTAGGGCGACACTGGAAATTGCGCCGAATAGCAAATAGTAGGCACACATAAACACCGCCACTGCGGCAAAGCCCCAGGTGACGCTGTTAAAGCCCTTGGCAATATTTTCCGCGCCCAGCGAGGGGCCGATCGTGCGCTCTTCGATGATTTCCATGGGCGCAGCCAGCGAGCCAGCGCGCAAGAGCAGCGCGGTATCCGCTGCTTCCACCGTGGTCATGCGCCCGGAAATCTGCACCCGGCCGCCGCCGATTTCAGAGCGGATAACTGGCGCGGTAACGACCTCGCCCTTGCCTTTTTCAAACAGCAAAATCGCCATGCGTTTGCCCACGCTTTCTCGCGTCACATCACGAAAGATGCGGGCGCCTTTGGCATCCAAGGTCAGGTGGACCGCAGCCTCTTGGGTCTGGCTGTCAAAGCCGGGCTGGGCATCGGTCAGGTTCTCGCCGGTCAAGATGACCTGTTTTTTCACAATCACCGGCGCGCCATTGCGCTCCAAGAAACGCTCCGTACCCAGCGGCACCGGACCGGTGCCGGTTTCGGCGGCGCGCGCTTCGGCGCCGTCTTCGACCATGCGGATTTCCAGGGTGGCGGTACGGCCCAGAATGTCTTTGGCCTTGGCCGTGTCCTGCACGCCGGGCAGCTGCACCACGATCCGGTCCAGGCCCTGCTGCTGGATCACCGGCTCGGCCACGCCCAGTTCGTTAATCCGGTTGTGCAAGGTGGTGATGTTTTGCTTGAGGGCCTGCTCCTGCACTTTGCGCGCAGCCACTTCTTGGATGCTGGCGACCAGCTTGGTCTCGCCTGCATCGGTACTTTCAGCCACCACCAGGTCCGGAAATTGGTCTTGCAGCAGGCGCTTGGCGGACTCCACCATGGCCGCATCCCGAAAGCGCATTTCCACTTTTTGACCGTTGCGGCTGACGCCACCGTGGCGTATGCTTTTTTCGCGCATGGCGCTGCGCAAATCGCCGGCCAGGGATTCGGCTTTTTTGCTTAAAGCCGCCTGCATATCGACTTGCAGCATAAAGTGCACGCCGCCACGCAAATCCAGGCCCAGGTACATGGGCGAGGCATGCAGGCTGCTGAGCCAGGCGGGCGAGCGCGATACGAGATTGAGCGCCACCACATAAGAAGGATTAGCAGCGTCCGGGTTGAGCGCCTGGGACATCGCATCTTTGGCCTTGAGCTGCACATCGGTGCTGGCAAAGCGTGCCTTGATGGAGTTACCGTCCAGCGCCACCACTTCAGGGCTGATACCCGCCGTCTTGAGGGCCTCTTGTACCTGCGTTACCGTGCCCAAGTCCAGCTTGAGCGAGGCTTTGGCCACTGAAACCTGCACCGCCGGCGATTCGCCAAACAGATTGGGCAATGCGTACAAGCCGCCGATCAGCAGCGCGACCAGCAGGGTCGCGTATTTCCACAGGGGATAACGGTTCATAAGAACAAAGGCCGCCTAAGCTGCGCTGGAAAAGGAATTACTTGATGGTGCCTTTGGGAAGCACCTGGATAACGGCGCTGCGCTGCACCTGGATTTCCACGCCTGAGGAGACTTCCAGGCCAATAAAGGTATCGCCCAATTTGCTGACTTTGCCCAAGAGGCCGCCACCGGTAATCACTTCGTCGCCTTTGGCCAAGGCCGCAATCATGGCGGTGTGTTCTTTTTGCTTTTTCATTTGCGGGCGGATCATCACGAAATACAGCACCACAAACATCAGCGCCAAAGGCAGCATGCTCATAAGGGTCGATTGCATATCGCCGCCCGCAGCGGGTGCGGTTTGGGCAAAAGCCGAAGAAATAAACATTGGATAACTCCCAGGGAAATGACTTGAAACCGGGCGCCAAAGAAGGCGGCAACCCGGGCTGACAGGCGCCCCAGCAGGGGCAAAGGTCAGCTGAGCATTGTACGGGGCCGTCTTGTAGCCACCGGGCGCAAAAGGGCTGAGGGCGCCGAACTACGACTCAAGCGCCCAAAGCCGACGCGGGCACCGCTAGCCGAGCGCGCGCGTGCAGCCACCACAGCATGAGGCCGGTGGCGCCCAGTGGCACCAGAGAAAACGCATTAAGCCAGAACCAGCCGCTGGTGGTCACCAAGGCCCCGGAGGCAAAGGAGGTGAGCGCCATCACGGCGAAGACCGCAAAGTTGATAACCGCCTGCGCCCGGTCTTTTTCATGCGGCGCGTAAGCCTGCAACGACAGGCTGGTGCCGCCGGTGAACAAAAAATTCCAGCCTACGCCCAATAAAAACAAGGCCACGCTGAACTGCAGCACGTCCACCCCGCTGAGCGCTACCACGACGCAAGCGGCATTGAGCAGCACGCCCACCCCCATGACCGGTAAGGCGCCCCAGCGCTTGATGAAATCGCCGGTAAAAAAGCCCGGCGCGAACATGCCAACTACATGCCATTGCAAAACCATGGCGGTGGCGCCAAAGTCCAGGCCGCATTGCTGCATGGCCAACGGCGTGGCGGCCATCAATAGATTCATCACACCGTAGCCCAGCGCGGCGGCCATGCAGGCGACAAAAAACACCGGCTCACGCAATAGCTGCCAAATGCTACGGCCTGCGTCCTGGCCCGCAGCACCGGTTAGCCGCACTGGCTCGGGTGCAAACTCGATGCGGCCCATGACCAACAAAGACAGCAGCGCCACCGCCGCCAGCGCCAGGTAGGCGCCGACAAAAGGCACCTGCCAAATTTGCTGCGAGTGCACCGCCAAATACGGCCCGACCACCGCGCCGAACAGGCCGGCGGCCAGCACCCAGGACACCGCACGCTCGCGCGCCTCGGGCAAGGCCAGCTCGGCGGCGGCAAAACGGTAAAGCTGGCCATTGGCACTGTAGTAACCGGCAATAAAAGTGGCGCAGACCAGGCCCCAAAAACTCTGGGCGTCTATGGCCCATGCGGCCATCAGCGTGGACAGCAAGGCGACCAGCAAACCGGTCTGAAAACCGATGCGTCTGCCCCAACGGGCCTGCACCCGCGCCACCACCGGCGTGGCAAAGGCCGAACCCAGCACATAGCCCATCACCGGCAGCGTGGCCATCCATGCCATGGGCGCAAGGCGCAAGCCCACCAGGCCGTTGATCGCCACAAACGCGATGTTGTTGGTAAGCAACAACCCTTGGCACAGTGCCAGCAGCCACAAATTTCTATTCATGCGGACAGTGTACGCGGCCCTCCCGCAGCAGCCGACTTGAGACCTAGGGTTTACGCCAGCCCAGGCCCTTGGCGTGCAAGCTTTGAATATAAAAACGGTCTGCAGTTTCGGTCACGCCGGTGGCTTCGGGGTAGGCGCCCGTCGGATCTTGCATATCGACCACCACGGTGCCGTCTTCGGTAAAAGCCATGACATGGCCATAGGCCTTGGGGATCGGCCACAAAGCCCGCGGCAGGCGCAAAGTGAGCGAACGCAGCCAGGGCTTATCGGCAAAGCCGTCAATCGTCGGGTTGCGCGGTTTGGCAAAGCCCAACCAGATTTTCCCGTCTCGCCCGCGCATCAAATTGTCCGGGTAGCCCGGCAGGTTCTCAAACAGTACTTGCGCACCTGTCGGTGGTGGGCCGTCGCCAAGTTGCAGTTTTTGGGCCTCCACGGCCAGTTTCCAGACGCGGTATTTGCCGGTCTCGTTGACAAACAAACTAGCTTCGTCCTGGCTGAGCGCCACGCCATTGGCAAAACTTAGACCCTGCGCCAGGATCCGCGTGGCGCGGGTGGCCGGGTCGTATTCCAAAACACGCCCGGTGGCCGATTGCTCCAGGATGTCCAAAATACTGGCTTCAAACGTACCACCCCACTGCGCCGGACCAAAACGGGTGGAGGCGTCGCTGAAATACATCTTGCCGCTTTTGGCGACCACCACCGCATCGGCATAGCGGATGGGGTCGCCGTCCACCTTATCGGTCAGTACGCTGACCTTACCATCTTGGCTAATGGACAAGAGCCCTTTGACGGCGTCCGCAGCCACCAGTTGGCCCTGGGCATCAAAGTCAAAACCCAGCACGCGTCCGCCGGTGCTGGCAAAGGTTTCTTGGCCGCTACCGTCTTGCGCCATGCGCAAAATTTTGCCGCTGGCAACTGTGGTGTAGAGCTTGCCGTCCGGCCCGATAAGAATATGTTCAGGCCCCTCTTCGCCCTGCAAATCGATGAGCGTGAGTTGGGACAGCTTGTCATTGACCGCATGCGGCCCCTGGTAACCCGGCGCTTTGGGTGCGTTCCAGGACACAGGCTGAACCGGCACGGGCCAAAGCAGCAGGTAAGCCAGGCCTAGTGCTAGCAGCAGCGCAATCAGTTTGAATAGTGGTTTCATTATTTCCCTCCATGGGGTTTCAAAATCGGGCAGGCAGCGCTTGCATCAGATACCACTTAAAGCGATAGGACGGTCCGATACCTGCGTGGCGCCGTAACAAACGCGCAAGTATGGTGCGCCTAGCGTGCGCGGGCTATGGCGATTTACCCTAGCCGCCGTAACGCCGCGCCCATTCTTTTTCCAGCGCATCGACCCAGCTGGCATGCGGCTCCGGTATCGCCGGGGCAAAAGTCTGCAATTGGCCCGGCAGCGTCGCCGACTGGAACCAGGCCCGCTGCGCCGTGGGTAGCTTATCGACCGCCAGCACGGTCGGATCGCCCCAGACGGCAATATCGGCTTTGCGCGCCTGGGCTTGGGCGCTGAGCAAAAAGTTCGCCGTCACCTGGGCTGCGGCAAAGGCCTGGGTGTTGAACGCAATCGCCAGAAAGTGCGTGTTGCCTAAAGTGCCACCGTCAAACTGGTAGCTGATGGTGCTTGCCGATAAGCGGCCTGCAGCAATTTCAGTAGCCGCTTCATTGGGGTTGAAAGTCAGCGCCCAAAGCAATTCGCCGTCGGCCATCATTTGGCGCTGGGCACCCGCACTCAGTGGGAACTGGCGGCCTTTGCGCCACAAGTGCGGATGCACCGCATCGAGGGTGCGCCACAAGGCCGCCGTGCGCGCCTCGAAAACGGCGCTAGTCAAGGGCTGGTACAAAGCCTGGCGCCGTACGCCGGGGTGGAGGTCCAGCAGCATCTGCTTGAGCCAGCTGGTGCCATGAAAGTCCGGCGGCCTGGGGTAAGTCAAGCGACCCGGATGCGCTTGCGCAAAGGCCAGCCAGGCCGCCAGATTGCGGGGCGCTTGTGGGACGCGGGCGCTATCGACCATCAAGGTCAGTTGCGCCATGCCCCAGGGCGCTTCCATGCCATCGACTGGCTCAGAAAAATCAATGCGCGTGGTGGGCTTGCCTTGGGTATCCACCCAGGCATAGGAAGGCAGTTGCTCGGCAAACGGACCTTTGAGCAAGCCCTCGCGCTTCATGGCCAAGAAGTTTTCGCCGTTGATCCACACCAGGTCCACCGTGCCATCGCTTTGGGTCGCTGCTTTTTCATTGCGCACGCGCTGCACCATCTCGGCGGCATCGCTGATCTTGACATGCACCAGGCGCAGTCCGTAGCGCTGGTCCAATTGCGCAGCAGCCCACTGGATGTAAGCATTGATGGCGGGCGAACCGGCCCAGGCATTGAAATACACGGTTTGGCCTTTGGCCTGTGCTTGGATGGCAAGCCAGGCGGCGCTGTCGGCTGCCAGGGCGCGGCCCGCCGCGCCGGCGTGCGCTGGCAGAGCTAGTGCGGCAAGGGCCAGCGCAGGGCTTGCGATGTGGGCGAGGGCCTGGCGCCGTGGGATGGAAACGGAGTTGTGTGTGAAGGTGTGATACATAGGAGGTCAAGCCTAAGCGCCTGGACTGGCCGGCCTGGTAGAAAGCAGCTATTTCAGCCTACGGCGCAGGGGTTTATTGCAAAAGGGCTTGTGCGAATTCGCGGGCATCAAAGGTTTCCAACTCTTCAAGCTTTTCGCCCACGCCGATAAAGTACACGGGAATCGGACGTTCGCGTGCGATGGCGGCCAGTACACCGCCCTTGGCCGTGCCGTCCAGCTTGGTGATGATCAAACCGGTCAGGCCCAAGGCATCGTCAAAGGCACGCACCTGGGCCAAGGCGTTTTGGCCGGTGTTGCCATCAATTACCAGTAGCACTTCACGCGGGCAATGCTCCAGGCCCGAAGCCACACCGGCCTTGGCGACCACACGCTGCATTTTCTTTAGCTCTTCCATTAAGTGCAATTGCGTGGGCAAGCGGCCTGCGGTATCAATCAAGACCACGTCTTTTTTACGCGACTTACCAGCGCACACCGCGTCATAGCTAACCGCTGCCGGGTCGCCGCCTTCCTGGCTGACGATCTCTACGGTATTGCGCTCGGCCCACACCGTAAGTTGCTCGCGCGCTGCCGCGCGAAAGGTATCGGCTGCAGCCAGAAGCACGGTGGCGCCTTGGTCCGCCAGGCGGTGGGTGAGCTTGCCGATGGTGGTGGTTTTTCCCGCGCCATTGACACCGGCCACCATCATGACGGTAGGTTGCTCAGGCCCTATGACCAGACTACGCTCCAATGGCGCGAGCAAGCGGGCCAGGGCATCGACCAGCAAGGCCTTGAGTTGTTCCGGTGTTTCTGCCTTCTGGTCTTTGGCCAGGCGGCGCAATTCGCTTATCAAATGCGTTGTGGCAGATACCCCCGCGTCGGCCATGAGCAAAGCGCTTTCCAGGTCCTCAAACAAAGCCTCGTCGATGCGCGATCCGCCAAATACCGAGGCGATACCCGCGGCGGTTTTACCCAGACCCGCTTTGAGTTTGCCCAGCCAGCTTTGGCGCTGCGGGCTACTGGCGGCCACGTCCGTTTTCGCAGCCGCCGCGCTGGGGGACTGCACGGCAGCGGCGGCAACGAAATCACCAGGGGCGGCGGATGGCGGCGGGGGGTTTTTCTTGAAAAAGCTGAACATGGCGGCGTTCTTAGAATGTGCATTCTATGAAACGCCTGCCCACGCTATCCCACTGGCCCGCTGCGCTAGCCAGCGCAGTGCCAAGCCTGGTCCAAAAAGCTGGCCGCATCTGCGGCGACCGCCACCCGATGCCGTGAGCAAGGCCTTCACCAAAGAGAGCGATGACGCCGATGACGAGGACGAGGTCCCGCTGGCGGCGCTTCCCGGTGGGGGCAAAAACTACATCACACCGAACGGCTACAAGACCTTGCGCGATGAGTTGCTGCACTTGATCGACCAAGAGCGGCCTAAAGTGGTGGACGTGGTGCACTGGGCAGCGAGCAATGGTGACCGCTCGGAAAACGGTGACTACCTCTATGGCAAAAAGCGCTTGCGCGAGATCGACCGGCGTATCCGATTTTTAACCCGCCGCCTGGAGATCGCGGTGATTACCGAGCCCAGCCTGCACCATGGCAATGCGCAGATTTTTTTCGGTGCCACGGTGACCTATGTTGACGACTTAGACGAAAAACGCACCGTTACCATCACCGGCATCGACGAGGCCGACAGCGCAGTTGGTGAAGTGAGCTGGATTTCTCCGATTGCACGCACCCTGCTCAAAGCACGCGTGGGTGATGTGTTGCGCCTGCCCATGCCCGGGCGTGTGGCAGAAATTGAAGTACTGGAGGTGCACTACCCGGCGCCGGGTGGAGCACCAGCGGATTGAGGCGCAGCGCAAGGGCTTTTTCTGCGCTCCAATCTACTTTGCATCTACAGACGAAAACCTCTCAAGCGGTCTTTTTGCTGCGTTTGACGTGCATCACCACCGCCGAACGTTGTAGCTTGGTCAATATGCTGTCCAGGTGGGCACGGTCACGCACCGCAATCACAAAATGCATGTCTTTGGCATCGTGGCTGTTAGCTTCGCCCATTTCGATGTGCACGATATCGGCCTCGGCGCCAGCCAGCACCGAGGCGACCTTGGCCATAACGCCGCGTCCATCAATGACGGTGAGCGCCAGGTCAGCTTCAAAGGGGCGCACGATCTCATCGCTCCATTCCACGCCCATAAAGCGCTCGCCGTCTTTGTGCTTCAATTTCTTGGCGACCGGGCAATCCGCCGCGTGCACCGCCAGGCCCTCGCCACGGCCGAGATAACCGACGATGCTGTCACCGGGAATCGGTCGGCAGCACAAAGCGTATTTCACCGAGGCGTTTTCGCTGCCATCGAGCGTGAGCGTGCCCATGCCGTGCGCATCGTCGGCGGCAAAACGCTCGCGCGTGAGCAGCAAGGCATCGGGCTTGTGCCCAGCGTCTGCCAGCAGATTGACCATGCGCTTAGCCACGATATTGGCGATGCGCTTACCCAGGCCGATGTCGGTGAGCAGCTCTTTGCGGTTTTTGCTGCCAGTAAAGCGCAAGACTTTGTCCCATAGCGACTTATAGACATCGCCTTCGGGTACGCTCTCGATGCCTTCGGCACGCAGGGCCTGTGACAGCAATTTGGCGCCTAAGTCGGCCGACTCGGTCAACTGCATGGTCTTGAGGTGGTGGCGGATTTTGGAGCGCGCCCGGCCGGTACGCACAAAGCTCAGCCAGGCCGGGTTGGGCGCGGAGGTGGGCGCAGTAATCACTTCCACCACATCGCCGTTTTTCAGCTCGGTACGCAAAGGCACCTGCTCACCGTTGATGCGCGCTGCCATGGTGCGGTCGCCGACATTGCTGTGGATGGCGTAGGCGAAGTCCACCACCGTGGCGCCGCGCGGCATGGCCATGATCTGGCTTTTGGGCGTGAAAACATAAACCGCGTCCGGGAATAAATCGACTTTCACGTGTTCCCAGAACTCGGTGGCGTCGCGGGTTTCGTCCTGGATATCCAACAGCGACTGTAGCCACTGCGCGCCCAGGCGTTCTTGCACGCTGTCCTGCGGTTTGTTAACTTTGTACAGCCAGTGCGCGGCTACGCCGGATTCAGCCACCAAGTGCATGGGCTCGGTGCGCATCTGAAATTCCACATTGATGCCGGCCGGGCCGACCAATGTCGTGTGCAGCGATTGGTAGCCATTGACTTTGGCGATTGCGATATGGTCTTTGAATTTGCCGGGCACCGGTTTGTAGAGCTGGTGCAACAGACCGAGTGCGGTGTAGCAGTCGGTAATTTCGGGCACCAGTACGCGAAAGCCGTACACATCAGTGACCTGGGCAAAGCTCAGGTGTTTGTCATGCATCTTGCGGTAAATCGCGTACAGCGCTTTTTCACGGCCCGAGATGCGCACCAACATGCCGTGGGCGGCAAAAGTGGCTTCCACTTCGCGCTGCACTTTTTGCAGCAAATCGCGCCTTCGGCTGCGCGCTTTGGCAACCGCTTTGGAAAGTACCGCATGGCGCCAGGGCAGCAAATAGCGAAAAGACAGTTCCTGCAACTCGCGGTAGATTTCGTTCAGACCCAGGCGGTGCGCAATCGGGCTGTAAATGTCCAGGGTCTCTTGCGCAATGCGGCCCCATTTGGCACGCGGCATGTCGCCCATAGTGCGCATATTGTGGGTACGGTCGGCCAGCTTGATGAGGATGACGCGCACATCGCGCGCCATGGCCAGCAGCATTTTGCGAAAGGACTCGGCCTGGTTTTCTTCACGCGTGGTAAAGCTGAGTTTGTCCAGCTTGGTCAGTCCATCGACCAATTCGGCCACCGGCGAGCCAAAGCGCTCTATCAGTTCCACCTTGGTCACACCGCAGTCTTCCATGGCGTCGTGCAAGAGCGCAGCCATCAAGGCCGGCGCATCGAGTTTCCAGTTAGCGCACTGGGCGGCCACCGCTATCGGGTGCGTAATGTAAGGGGCGCCGCTGCCGCGCAACTGGCCCAAATGGGCCTCGTCGGCAAAACGGTAGGCCTGGCGCACCTGCTCCACATCCGAGGCCGACAAATAGTCCAGCTTGGCGCTCAAACCGGCAAAACTCGTCAGCACCGCATGCGGGTCTGCGGCGACGGCTTTGAAAGGTGGTGGTGACTTGCCCATGGGCTAACTGTAGCGCGCCTGCCAAGTTGTGGGCGGTCTGGGGCTTTAGAGATGGAAAAAAGCCGCGCGGCCTGGGGCCGCGCGGCTTCGAATAGCAAACAGTTGTGGTGACCGAAACCCGCTACGAGGCAGCTTATTTCACGCTACCAGCGCTGATGTAGCCGGAGACAACCTTCCATTTGCCGTCCTGAATCTGGGATAAACGCGATGCGTCGCTACCCAGGCGCTTGGTAGCGCTAAAGGTGGCTTTGGCGCCGCCGAACATATCGGGCTCGATCACCGTACTGTCCATGGCTTTGATAAAGCTATCGGTAGTCAGGTTTTTACCCGCCTTGGAAGCGGCTGCGGCGAAGCTATTGATGATGGTGTAGCCATAGACCGAGAACACGGTGGGGTCCTCGTTAAACATGGTTTTGTATTTGTTGGCCCAAAAGCGGATGGGCTGCGAGGCTTCATCCAGGTAGGGGTTTTGCACTGTCATCGTGGCGTACAAACCGTCCATGGCTTTGCCGCCAATCTTGTGAATCAGGTCGGTATACGACGCACTCGTGCCCACAAATACGGGACTAAAGCCGAGTTTGCGTGCGGTTCCGATGGCGCCAATGGTTTCACGGATGATGGTGCCTAGCACCACCATGTCGCAGCCGCTGGCTTGCAGCTTGGAAATTTGCGACGAAAAGTCAGTAGCGCCCCGCTTGTAGCTGGTCTTTTCGGCGAATTCCATATTCATGGATTTAAGGCCCGCCTCACCGCCACGCAATACTTCCAAACCAAAATCATCGTCTTGGTACATGGTGCAGACTTTTTTCGCGCCTTTTTCCTTGATCAAAGACGGCAGGGTGATGCGCATCTGGTCATAGTAGGTGGCGGCGAAAGAGTATTTCAGACGGTCCAGCGGCTCGTACATTTCGCGCGCCGCAGTGATGGGGAAAAAGTTCACCACATTTTTTTCAAACTGCACCGGCATAGCAGCCAGATTTTGCGCAGTACCGAGGTGGCCCGCCATGATGAAGATCTTGTCCTGGTTCACCAGCTTTTGCGCTGCCAGCACCGACTTTTTAGGGTCGTAACCATTGTCTTCTACCAGCAGTTTGAGTTTGCGGCCATTGATGCCGCCTTGCTCATTGATCTCGGCTACTGCCAACTGCATGCCAGAGCGCGCCTGCTTGCCAAAGCCCGCGAGCGGGCCGGACAAGTCCTGGATGGTGCCGATCACGATTTCGTCTTTGCTGACGCCTTGTTGTTGCGCGTGGGCGCCCAATGCCAGCAATGCGCTGAGGCACAAGCCGGTTTTCAAGATGTACTTAAATGCAGTCATAAAGCTCTCCTAGGGTTAATGGGATGAATAAAGGCGTAGCACCGTGTGTGCCAAAAAGTATTATTTGATTTCCATAAGTGGCCGCCATTTGCCGTCCTGAATCTGCGAAAGCTTTACAGCCTCACTGCCCAGGCGCTTGGTGTTGGTGTAAGTCAAGGCTGGTGTGCCAAAGAAGTCCGACGGAATAGACATGCTGTTCATGGCTTTGACAAAACTTGCGCTAGTGAGGTTGGGGCCGGCCTTTTGCGCTGCCTGAATGAAGATGTCGACCATGATGTAGCCGTAAGCGGAAAACACAGTAGGGTCTTCGTTGAACTTGGTTTTGTACTTATTGGCCCAAAAGCGGATGGGCTGCGAAGCTTCGTCCAGATAAGGGTTTTGCACGACGTTGGTGGCATAAATGCCGTCCATGGCTTTACCGCCGAGCTTGTGAATCAGGTCGGTATAGGCTGCAATAGAGGCTAAGAAAATCGGGTTGAAGCCCGTTTTTCGCGATTCGGCCACGGTGCCGATAGTCTCTCGAATAATCGTGCCCAAAACCACCAATTCGCAACCCGAGGATTTCATCTTGGCGACCTGGGTCGAAAAATCGGTAGCGCCGCGTTTGAAGGAGGTCTTTTCGGTGAGCTCCATGTTCGCGGTTTTCAAACCGGCTTCTGCCCCGCGCAGCACTTCTAGACCGAATTCGTCATCCTGGTAAATGATGCAGATCTTTTTGACGTTTTTATCCGCAGCCATTTTTGGCAGCACCATACGAATCTGGTCATAGTAGGAACTGAGCAAGGCGTACTTCAATGCATTGGGCGCGTCATACATATCGCGCGACGCCGTCAAGGGCATGAAGTTAACGATTTGTTTTTCGAACTGGATCGGCATGGCGGCATTGTTTTGCGCAGTACCCAGGTGGCCGGCCATGATGAAAATTTTGTCCTGGTTCACCAGTTTTTGCGCAGCTAGCACCGCGCGCTTGGGGTCATAGCCAGAGTCCTCCACCAGCAGCTTGAGCTTGCGACCATGGATGGCGCCTTGCTCATTGAGCTCATCAATACGCAGCTGCATGCCGCTGCGCGACTGTTTTCCATAGCCGGCCAAGGGGCCAGACAAATCCTGGATGGTGCCGATGACGATTTCGTTTTTGCTCACGCCCTGTTGCTCAGCGGCAAGCGCCGGCACTGCGGCGAACCACGCGGCAAGCACAAGCGCCAGGCCGGTAAAGGGAAACAAAGTTTTCTGCATGCTGGTTCTCCTGTGGATCGTTATTTCTTAATGCTACCGAACCCGACGGGCTCAGCCATACATAGCCTCAATATTAGCGTTGTATTTCTTCTCCACCAATTTACGTTTGAGCTTCATGGTGGGGGTGAGTTCTTCATCTTCCGCGCTGAGTTGGGTATCGAGCAGGAAGAATTTTTTGATTTGTTCGACGCGGGCGAATTTCTTGTTCACCCGTTCTATTTCGCCCTGGATCAGCGCCTGCACTTCGGCAGAGCGGGTCAGGCTGGCATAGTTGCTAAAAGGTACATCCTGGTCCTGGGC
>CAMBFO010000034.1 GCA_945865675.1 Comamonas sp. lk | reverse complement strand
CTGACCTGCCCCTAGGCTGGCTGACGCCAGACCACGACGCAGCGCTAGCGCGTGAGCTGGCAGACACGGTGCTCAGCGGCGGGCAGCGTATCTGGCAGGCGGCGCATTGGCCGGTGGCGCAGCGTTCGCAGGCTTTGCAGGCAGCGGCGCAGCGTTTGCACGCGCAAGGGCTGATTCGTGGTTGGCGCAATGAGCAGTACAGCTACTGGGGCGATACCGGTGGCCAGCCGCATCCCGGTTTGCCTGAGCACTTTAGGGTGGAGCGCGCGGCCTTTCGGTTCTTGGGTTTGCACAGCCACGCAGTGCATATCAATGGCTTTACGCCGGACGGGCGTATGTGGTGCGGGCGGCGCGCTTTGAGCAAGGCGACCGACCCCGGTCGTTTGGACAACTTGGCAGCGGGTGGATTGCCCGCAGGCGAAACTGTGCTGGGTTGCGCGCTGCGCGAGTTGTACGAAGAAGCGGGTCTGCCCGAAAGCCTGGCGCGACAGGTGCGGGCGGCAGGCCACATTACCACCGCGCGCATGGAAGCCGAGGGCTGGCACGAGGAAACGCTGCTGGTGTTTAACTTGCTGTTACCGCCCGAAGTGCAGCCGCACAACACGGATGGCGAAGTGAGCGGCTTTGAATGCCTGTCGCTGGACGAAGTGATGCAGCGGATAGCAGCGCGCGATTTTTCAGAAGACGCGGCCTGCGTGGTGGCGCAGGGATTGCTGCATTTGTGAGTTTTCAGTGTTTTGGCTGTGGGGGCGTTCAAGCCGTCTTCAGTAAGCGTACTTTGCGTTTTTGATTTTTCAGCAATTTGGCAGCTGCTTGGTCAAAGGTGACGAACTCCTGACCGCCGAGCAGCTCGCCCTCAAAAGCAATCACGCCGTCGGCAAAGTCGCCCCCGGTTTGGAGTAAGGCCAAGCCGGCCAGCACCGCCGGTGTGTTGCAAACCACTTGACTGACTTGCAGCAAGGTACGTATTGCATGGCTGATTTGTTCTGGGGTATATCGGTAGCCTCGTTGTAGTACCCACACCATTTCGCACAGCGCGGTGGTTGGCACGGCCATCAGGCTTGCAGTTTGCAACACTTTTAGGGCCAGGGCGCTTTGTTTGGCATCGTCTTGTGTAGCCAGCCTAACCAGCACATTGGTGTCTATAGTGAACTTCACGTTTTGCCTGCCCACGCCTTGGAGATTAATGCGTTCATGTCTTCAATGCTCAGCGCTTTGCTAGGCCTAGGCAGGCAGCCCACAAATGCGTCCAGCCCATGCGTCGTTTTGGCCTGCAGGGCCAGTACACCATACGCGAGCTTGTCCACTTCAATTTGTTGCCCGGGTGCGATGCCCATATATTCCAGCAACTCGCGGCGTAAAGTAATTTGACCTTTGGCGGTAACCGTTAATGCAGCCATATGTCGTACCTTAAGAATGAATTAAGAATGCAATTTTACATTACTTGTAAAACCAAGAATTTTTAGATATGCATCCTTGGCGCCTTGGGGCAAGCCAACCCCATGAATGCACCAAGCCCGGCTTACACGCTGCGCAAATGCCAAGCCTTCGGCCGGGTGAAGGTGCTGATGCCTTCGCGGGACAAAGTCAGGCCCACGCCGGAGTCGCCGTGGCCGCTCCAGGGCAGGCGCGGGCTGACGCGGTCGCAGCAATTCCAGTACACCGTGCCGGCATTCACTTGCGCCAGCAGGCGCTGCGCACGCGCCTGGTCGGGGGTGTACACGCCAGCGGTCAGGCCGTAGCGGGTGTCGTTCATGAGTTGCACCGCTTGCGCATCGCTGCTGACTTTTTGGATGCCGATGATGGGGCCAAAGCTTTCCTCGCGCATCAGTTCCATGCTGTGGTTCACATCCACCAGCACCGTGGGCTCAAACCAGTTACCCGGCACAGGGCCGCGCTTGCCGCCAGTGAGCAGTGTGGCGCCTTTGGCCAGGGCATCGGCCACTTGGGCTTCCAGCACGGCTAGTTGCGGCGCGCGGGTGATGGCGCCGATATAGGTGTCTGCGCTTTCGGTGTCGCCATGTTTCAAGCCCTTCACGGTGGCGACAAAGCGGGCCACAAAGGCGTCATAAATTTTTTCGTGCACATAAATGCGCTCTACCGAGCAGCAGCTCTGCCCGGTGTTGTACATGGCGCCATCGGCCAGCGATTCGGCGGCCTTTTCAGGGTTGGCGTCATCGCACACATAGCTGGGGTCTTTGCCGCCGAGTTCGAGTTGCAGCTTGATAAAGCGGCCACCCACTGTCTGCGCAATGCGCGCGCCGGTGGCGACCGAGCCGGTAAAAAACACGCCGTCAATGCGTTGTTGCAGCAAGGCCTGACCGACTTCGCCGCCACCCACCAAACACACCATCACGTCCTGCGGCACACCGGCTTGGTGCAACAAGCGGGCAATCGCCAGCCCGGTGTTGGTGGCGTATTCGCTGGGCTTGTAGAGCACTGCGTTACCGGCCAGCAGCGCGGGAAGAATCACATTGCAACCGACAAACCAGGGGTAGTTCCAAGCCGAAATATTGGCGACAACGCCCAAGGGAATGTGCTCGATTTGTTCGGTCATCCCGCCATCAGACATCACCGTTTCGGTGGCCAAGCAGCCATCGACTTGCGCCAGGAAAAAATCAATACGGCCGAGCAGGCCATTGAGCTCATTGCGCGAGAGTTGTACCGGTTTGCCGGTCTCGCGCGTCATGGTCAGGGCCAAGGCATCCATCTCTTGCACCACGCTGGCGCGGAATTTTTCTACGCAAGTTTTGCGTGCAGAAAGCGGCGTGGCGGCCCAGGCGGTTTGCGCGGCGCGCGCGGCTGCCGCTTTGGTGGCCACGCTGGCGGCATCGTCAGCGGGCAGGGTGTTGACCGGTTGGCCATTGGCCGGATTGAAGATAGACAAGGTACTCATGCGGTGCTCGCTTTAGAAAAAAACTCAAGCCAGGAAAAAATTTAGCTGCGTGCAGCCATTGCAGCTTGCAAAAAGTCGTGCAGGAGCGCGCTGTCGTCCATGACGCCGTATTCGGGTTTATGAAACTCGGGGTGCCACTGCACTGCGGCCACCCAGGCATCGCCAGTGTGGCGGATGGCTTCAATGGTGCCGTCATCCGGGCAGAGCGCCTCGGCGACAAAACCGGGCGCCAGGTCTTTGATGCCTTGGTGGTGGATGCTATTGACTTTGCGGCTGCTCGTCGGGCTGAGCAGTGTCTCCAGGCGCGTGCCCGGCACCAGTTGAACATCATGGAAAAGCCGGTCGTAGGCTTCACCGTCGCGGTGTACCAGGGCTTCGGGCCGCTGGGTGCTGATGTCCTGGTAAAGCGTGCCGCCGTAGCTCACGTTAATCAGTTGCAGGCCGCGGCAAATGCCAAATACCGGTTTGCCTGCGGCTACAAAAGCGCGTACTAATTCCATCTCATACAGGTCACGCGTGCGGTCCCCTGCCCAAAGCGGGTCCAGCGGCCGTTCGCCATAGCTGGTGGGCGACATGTCCACGCCGCCGTGCAGCATCAGCCCGTCCAACCATTGCGCGTAATCCTGCGCTGTCACATCGCCGCGCGCGGTGTCCCCCACCAGCGCCGGCACCATGACTGGCATGGCACCACCGGACATGACCCAGTGCGGCACCGATTGCTCCAGGTACTGCAAGGTTTTTTTGGCAAAGGCCGGGCGCTTGGCGTCGGGGTAGAGAAAACAGGCGCTCACGCCAATTTTGGGGCGGTCAGACATGGTCAAAACAAAGAGATGTGTGGTTGGAAAAAAGTGTTGGCAAGTGGCTTGGCTGTAGCGCCACTCGCCCGCCTTGGCGATGTGGGTATTTTGAAAAAGAGCACCAGCGTGTTGGGCAGGTAGAGCTTACATCGCCTGGCGGAACAGGCGCTCAAAATCGGCCGGGGTGCAAGGGCGCGGATTGGTCTGGTGGCAAATATCGGCCTGGGCAATGTGTACCAGGCGGGCCATATGTTCCTCTTTCACGCCATGAGCCTCCAAGCCGCCGCTAATGCCGATGCTGGTCTTGAGCGCTTTGAGCCAGGGCACAAAGGCTTTGCCGCCCCCCGCGACGCCGCAGACATGCGCCAACTCTTCAAACTTGGCGGGCACGGCGTCAAAGTTCCAGGCCAGCACCGTGTCGATCATCAAAGCATTGGCCAGGCCGTGGTGCAGGTCGCAGACGGCGCCCAGGGCGTGGGCGCAGGAATGCACCGCGCCTAAATCTTTTTGGAAAGCAATGGCGCCCATCATGGACGACATCATCATGTCGCTACGGGCTTGCAAATGGCCGGGCTGTTGGACGGCGGTTTGTAGCGCGGCCGCAGCGATGCGCGTGCCTTCCAAGGCGATGCCATCGCACAGCGGGTGGTAGGCGGGTGACAGATAGCTTTCGATGTTGTGGGTGAGTGCGTCCATGCCGGTGGCTGCCGTGACATGGGCCGGCAGGCCCAGGGTGAGTTCGGGGTCGGCAAATACCATGCGCGCCAAGATTTTCGGGCTAAAGACTACGCGCTTTAAGTGCGTGTCGTTCTCGCTCACCACGCTGGAGCGACCCACTTCCGAGCCGGTGCCCGAGGTGGTGGGCAGGGCCACAAAATAAGGCAGCGGCGCGCTAATGGGGCGCACTTGCGGGTGGTCCCACACGTACTCCAAAATATCGCCCTCGTGGGTGGCGACAATGCCCACCACTTTGGCCACATCGAGCGCTGCGCCGCCGCCAAAGCCGATGATGCAGTCCGCTTGGTGCGCCTTGTAGCTTGCTGCCCCATCCATCACTTGGCTGCCCGTGGGGTTGCCGAACACGCCGGAAAAAACTGCCACGTCCAGCCCGGCCAAATGTGTTTGAAACTCGGCTAGCACCGGGAGCAGGCCCAGCGCCCGGTCGGTCACGATAAGCGGGCGCTTAAGGCCATGCTCCTGCAAATGGGCAGCGACCAGTTTGCGCGCGCCCGCGCCAAAGCGGATGGGGGTGGGGAAGGAAAAAGAAGTGATGCTCATAGAAAAATGCTCAAAAAATAATGCTGATGGTGTCGGGGTGCAAAAGGCAGGGCTTGTGCACCGCTTTCTTAAATGATCTCGAAGTAGCGCTTGAGTTCCCAGTCGGTCACGCCGTCTAGCCACTGGCGCCACTCCCATTCGCGGGTGGCGGCGAAGTGGTCCACAAAGGTGTCGCCCAGCCAGTCGCGGGCGATTTTGGATTCGCGGAAATTGCGCGTGGTCTCTATCAGCGTGCGTGGTGCGCGGGGAATGTTTTCTGCGCCATGGTTGGTGCCGGTAATCGCTGGGGTCTTGAGCTTGAGACCTTTTTCCACGCCATCTAATCCTGCGGCAATGACAGCGGCCATCGCCAGGTAAGGGTTGACATCGGCGCCGGGGCAGCGGGTTTCCAGGCGGGTGGATTTGGGTGAGCCGGCAATGACGCGAAAGCTGGCGGTGCGGTTGTCCACACCCCAGGTGGGTTTGACCGGCGCCCAAAAACCATCGACCAGACGCTTGTAGCTGTTAATGGTGGGCCAGAACATTGGCGCAAACTCCATCAGACAGGCCACCTGCCCAGCCAGGTAGCTTTCAAACAATTTGCTCATGCCGTGGCGGCCTTTGGCATCGGCAAACACATTGTTTTTACCGTCGCTCAAGGACTGGTGGATGTGGCCGCTGCAACCGGGTAGGTGTTGGTTCCACTTGGCCATAAAGCTGGGCATGATGTCATAGCGCTTGCCTATTTCGCGTGCGCCGGTTTTGAACAAAATCGCACGGTCCGCTTGCTCCAGCGCTTCCGAGAACGCAATGGCCGCTTCGTACACGCCGGGACCCGTCTCCGTATGCAGGCCTTCGATGGGCACACCAAAGGCTTGCATATCGTCCATCAAAGCATTGAAAAACCCGCCGTTATCGGCCATGCGCAAGAGCGAATAGCCAAACATGCCCGGGGTGAGCGAAGTCGGGCCCACGCCTTTCTTATCGGCCCAGCTTTGCGGCGTCTCTTTGAAGTTAAACCATTCAAACTCCATTCCGGTCATGGGCGTGAAACCCATTTTGTGCGCTCGCGCCAGTACGCGCTTTAAGGTCTGGCGCGGGCATACCGCGTAGGGTGAACCATCGGCGTTGACAAACTCGCCCAGAAAAAACGGCACCTTGTTGTCCCAGGGCACGTTGCGCGCGGTGTTCAGATCCAGGCGCGCCAGCGCGTCAGGAAAGCCGTGTTGCCAACCGGTGACGCTGGCGTTGTCGTAGCAGGTGTCATGGGCGTCCCAGCCAAAGACCACGTCGCAAAAGCCAAAACCTCCGCCAGGGTAGGGCTGTACCGCACCCATGAACTTGTCAACGTGCAGGTATTTACCGCGCAAGATGCCATCGATGTCGCTGACCGCGACCTTGACTTTGTTGCTGCCGCTCTTGGCGACGGCCGCAACGGCCGGGTGTTGTTTGTCTTTTGCCATGAATTCCTCTTTTGTATCCACTCTGCGCCTTTTGGGAGCCATGGGCCTTACCCAAGCCCTGCATCGCAAGCGCCGCTGCATGCGGCAACCTGCAGCAAGAATACTACGGGTCACGCTTGGGACAGAAATGCAAAGCATTGCCGCTAGCGGTGGCAATCCCTAGCGAAAACCGTGTGAAGCGGATTTTTCTAGGCTTTGCGCACCACCACCAGGCCTTTGAGGTACTCGCCTTCGGGAAAGTTCAGCGTCATCGGATGATCGGGCGCGGCGCCCAGGCGTTCGCTGATAAACCCGTCCACCCCGGCGTCTGCGCCCGCAGAGGCGACGATTTTGTGAAACAGATCCGCGCTGATGCCGCCCGAGCAGGAAAAGGTAAATAGCACACCTTGCGGCTCCAAAATTTGCAGGGCCAGGCGGTTGATATCTTTGTATGCACGCGCTGCGCGCTCGGCGTGCGCAATGGTGGGGGCCAGCTTGGGCGGGTCCAGCACGATGGCGTCAAAGCGGCGTCCCTCTTTGGCAAAGCGGCGCAAGCTGGCGTTGACATCGGCATCAACAAATTCGGCGCGCTCGGCCGCAAAGCCATTGCGCGCCACATTGCTGGCTGCCAGCGTCAGCGCGGGTGCTGAGGAATCTATGGACGTTACATGCGCTGCGCCTGCGATCAGCGCCGCCACGCTAAAGCCGCCGGTATAGCAATAGCAATTAAGCACTCGCTGCGATTGCAGACGCTGCACATATTGCGCAAATCGTTGGCGGCTGTCGCGCTGGTCCAGGTAGTAACCGGTCTTATGACCTTGCGCAATGTCCAGCCCGAGTTGCCAGCCATGTTCGCGCAGCACCAGCGCCACCTCGCCTTGGCCGCGCAGCCAGCCAACGCGGGTGTCCAGGCCTTCAAGGCCGCGGCTGCTGGCGTCCGAGCGCTCGTAGATTTTGTCCAATCCGGTATGCGCCAGTAAGGCGTCGGCAATCGCGTCTTTCCAGCGCTCGCAACCCGCGCTGCCGAACTGCGCCACCAGCGTATCGCCATAGCGGTCCACGATCAGGCCGGGCAAGCCGTCGGATTCGCCATGCACCAAGCGCAGGCTGTCGCTATCGATGGACAGACGTGCACGGGCCGCAATGGCGGCGCGGATGCGCGTAGAGAAAAATGCAGCATCAATACGATCGCCTTCCTCAAAACTCCAGATGCGGGCCCGTATGCGCGACTGCGGGCTAAAGGCCCCCCAGCCCAGAAACTGGCCCGCGTGTCCCTCCACCCGCACCGTCTCGCCGCTATCACCGCCGCCCTTGGCAATCGCCGATTCAAATATCCAAGGGTGTTTGCGCAGCAAGGAGCGCTCTTTGCCTTCGCGTAGTCGCAGTGTTTTCATAACGGGCATTGTCGCTGGCATCGCCCGGCGCAAGCTGGGTGACGATTTGCGGGTACCTTAGAACGCCGCCGAAGTACGGCCTTGCGTTAAAGTTGTCGAATTAGCAAGTACTTTTTCAAAATGGTGAAAAGACAGCGTGAGCAAAGTTCTAGGCGTGCCAGATGCGCAGCTGCCTTGGGCATGCCAGCGTGTTTTTGCGGTAGTGATGGCATGGTGCGCACTTGAAAACCTTCGGACGCTTTCGGTTACTGAGTGTGGCGCTGGTGCTTTTGTTGCACTTAGGACTTCTATTGGTTTTGCAAGGCTTGCATATGCCTGCCCCTAGGCAGCAAGCGAGCTTGCCCCGTTTAGCGCCGACCGTGCTGGTGCTGCTACCGCCTTTGCAAGCCCAGCGCAAGACATCGCCCCAACCCGAAAGTAAGCGCCCGCTTAGCCCGGCGCGTACCCTGGCTTCATCATCTCAAGCCGCTGCGCCACCGCTTGCCGCCGAGCCCGTTCCTGCGGAGATAAGTCCGAATCCGCAAACTGGCCCAGCATCTCTTATTGCGCAGCCACCAAGCGCCTCTAGCCAAGCGACGCTAACTGCAGCACCCCTTGCAGCTGTCGCATCAGCGGCTTCCAAACCGTTGAACCTGAGTTTGTCGCGCGAGGCCATGCGGGCATTGCCTGCTGCGTCAGCGCCCCTGTTGCCCCCGCCTCGCCTGCCACTGACTGCAGAGCAGCAAATCGCCAATACATTGGCTGCCTACGGCAACGGTCCTTGGGTGGAGGAGCGCCTGGACGCGGAGCATGTACGTTTTCGACGCGGCGACCGGTGTATCACCTATACCCGTTCCCAGACCGCCGGTCTGTTCCCTTTTGACGCGGCAGCACAGCGTACGCCTTGGCGCAGTTCTGGCATACAGGCGTGTCCGAACTAGGCCAGCCAAAGCGCTGCTTTGCATGGTCCCCAGCCAGCCGCGATGCGAGCTCAGACATCCGCGGGCAGTAAATCTTCCATCGCCTGAAACTGGCTCATGTACACCTTGCCCGGCAGCGACTGCAAAAAATGCGTGCCGCGCAGGCGGTCCATGACCGGGCCTTTGACTTCGCTCAGGTGCAATCCGATGCCTGCTTCCTGCAGGCGTGCGGCGATGGCTTCCAGGCTTTCGAGTGCGCTGGCGTCGATGTGGTTGATGGCGCTGCATTGCAAGACCAAATGCGCCAGCGCCGGATGCTGCGCTACTTCGCGGTTGATGCGGTCTTCCAGTGCGCGGCAGTTGGCGAAATACAAGTTTTCATCCACGCGCAAGCCCATCACACGCGCGTGGGTAAGAACCTCGTGGCGGCGCACATTGCGAAAGTGCTCGGTGCCTTGCACTCGCCCTACCTCGGCAATATGTGGGCGGCTGGTGCGCAGCAGGTACAGGGCCAAAGACACCGCCACCCCGGCCACCAAGCCTGTTTCCACGCCCAGGCCCAACGTCACCAGCAGCGTGGCCAGCGCGGCGGCAAAGTCGGCTTTGGAATACACCCAGGTGCGCCGGAATATGCCCACATCCACCAGCGACAACACGGCCACCACAATCGTCGCGGCCAAAGTGGCTTGCGGTAGGTAGTGCAGCGCCGGTGTCAAAAACAAGGTCGCCAGCGTGATGCCCAGCGCGGTGAACACGCCGGCAGCCGGAGTTTGTGCGCCCGCGTCGAAATTGACCACCGAGCGGGCAAAGCCACCGGTCACCGGAAACCCACCGCTCAGGCTGGCGCCGATATTGCTCGCGCCCAGTGCCAGCAACTCTTGGTCAGGCTCAATGCGCTGGCGGCGCTTGGCGGCCAGGGTTTGGCCCACCGACACCGATTCCACAAAGCCCACCACGCTGATCAGCAAGGCCGGCATGGCCAAGGACTTCCACAAGCTTGCGTCCCATAGAGGCAGCGTCAAGGGCGGCAGACCCCCGGGTACCACGCCCACGATCTTGAGTCCCTGGTTTTGCCATTGGAAAACCCAGGCCAGCGCGGTGCTCAGTGCAATAGCCACCACGGGCCCTGCTTTGGCCAGCATGTCCGCGCTGTGCGCCGTGAAGCCCATGCGCAACAACAGCGGCTTCAAGCCTTGACGCACCCAGAGCAAAAACACCAGCACCGCACCGCCCACCGCGAAGCTGAGGCCATGCAGGTCTGGCAATTGGTGCAGCAAATCAAGCACCAGCGCCGCAAAGTTTTCACCATGCCCGTTCACCCCCAACAAAGTTTTGAACTGGCTGGCGGCAATCAATAAACCCGAGGCGGAAATAAACCCGGCGATGACCGGATGGCTTAGGAAATTAGCCAAAAAACCCAGACGCAGCACACCCATCAGCAGCAACATGGCGCCCGACATAAACGCCAGCGTGATGGCCACCGCCCAGTAGTGTTCCGAGCCCGGCGCGGCGTGCGTGCCTATGGCCGCTGCCGTCATCAGCGAGACCACCGCCACCGGCCCTACCGCCAGCACGCGGCTGCTGCCAAAAAGCGCATACAAGAGCAGCGGGGCCACGCTGGCATACAAGCCCGCTTGCGGCGGCAAGCCGGCCAGCAAGGCATAGGCCAGGCTTTGGGGGATAAGCATGACCGTGACGATGGAGGCCGCCAGCAAGTCGCGCGACAAACTGTTGCGGTCGTAGCTGCGCCCCCATTGCAGGACGGGGAGGGAGGGCAAAAAAGCTTGCCAGCGGGCGGCCATGCGGTGCGCTGTTAATCAGGAGTCGCCAAGGGTCAGGCCACTTGTGCAGCTTGCGCGCGCCGTTCGGCGACCTCAAAGATTAGCATGCCGATCAGCATGGAAACCACAAACCAAACAGCCTTGCTTTGCCCCGCAGCCATGGATACCAAAGCCGGGCCGGGGCAAAACCCTGCCAGGCCCCACCCTGCGCCAAACATCAGCGAGCCGACCACCAGGCGTTTGTCGATGTGCTGCTGGCCGGGCAAACGCAAATCGACGCCCAGATAGCTGAGACTGCGCTTTTTGGCCGCTGAAAATGCAAAAACCCCCACGGCAATGGCGCCGCCCATGACCAGCGCCAGGGAGGGGTCCCACAGGCCGGCCAAGTCTAAAAAGCCCAGCACTTTGCCGGGGTCGGTCATGCCCGAAAGGATCAGGCCCAGGCCAAAAAGTAGACCGACGAAAAATTCTGTCACACGATGTTGCATGGCAATGTCTTTCAAAAAGCGTGGCGTAGCAGATAGACGATGGCAAAGCCTGCCGCCATAAAGCTAAAGGTGGCGACCAGCGAGCGGGGCGAGAGGCGCGAGAGTCCGCACACGCCATGGCCACTGGTGCAGCCCGAGCCGTAGCGCGTACCCAGGCCGACCAGCACACCCGCTAGGGCTATGACCGGCTCGCTGGCATCGATGCGCACCACCGGCAGTAGCTCGGTCGGCATCACAGCCGCAAACACCATCGGCGCGGCACCCATGCCCAGCAAAAAGGCCAGGCGCCAGCCGATATCGCCCATCCGCGGCGAAAGCAGGCCGCCCACAATGCCGCTGATGCCCAAAATCCGACCATTGAGCAGCACGAACATGGCCGATGCAATACCTAGTAAAACCCCGCCGCCCAGCGAGGCCCAGGGGGTGAAGTGTTCCCAATCGATAGTCATAAACCCTCCTTGTCAGTTGAACAAAATTGCGCGTACAGCACCTCCATCAGCGCCAGCGCCTGCGGGCTGCTGAGCTGGTAAATAATGTTTTTACCTTCGCGCCGGGTGCTGACCAGCTCTTCGTCGCGTAAAACGGTGAGTTGCTGCGACAAGGTCGGTTGCCCAATGCCCAGCGCCGCCTCCAATTCACCTACCCGCATTTCGCCTTGGGCTAACTGGCACAAAATCATCAAGCGGTCCGGGTTGGACAGGACTTTGAGCAGGCGACAGGCCTGCCCAGCGGCTTGCTGCATGTCCTGCAGGCTGAGAGAAACTTCATTCATTGGCGTACTCCAAAATTAATTTTTTCATAGTATATTGATTTTTAATATATCTGTCAATATACTATATGAACTTTAATTGAGGAGCTTGCTGCCATGTTCACTGATGCGTTTAAACCCCAGGTACACGGAATTTTTGACAAAACCACTTGGACGGTTACTTATGTCGTCCACCAGGGCCCGGGCACAGCTTGCGCCATCATCGACTCGGTGCTGGACTACGATCCCAAGTCTGGCCGCACTGGGCATACCTCGGCGGACAAAGTGATTGCCTATGTGCGTGAAAACCAATTGCAGACCGCCTGGATTCTGGAAACCCATGCGCATGCGGACCACTTGAGCGCAGCGCCCTACCTGCAAGCGCAACTCGGCGGCAAGACGGCGATTGGCGACCACATCACCGCAGTGCAAAAAGTTTTCAAAGGCATCTTCAATCTGGAGCCGAGCTTTGCCTGCGACGGTTCGCAGTTTGACCATTTGTTTGCCGATGGCGAAGCGATTGCGGTGGGCGATATGCAGGGCCACACCCTGCTGGTGCCCGGCCACACCCCGGCCTGTGTAGCCTACCGTTTTGGCGATGCAGTTTTTGTCGGCGACACCATGTTCATGCCCGACGTGGGCAGTGCGCGCTGCGATTTCCCTGGTGGCAACGCAAGGCATCTCTACGCCTCGATACAAAAAATTCTGAGCCTGCCGCCGCAAACCCGTTTGTTCATGTGCCACGACTATCCGCCAGCGGGGCGGGAAGTGGCGTTTGAAACTACGGTGGCCGAGCAATGCGAAAAAAACATCCATACCCATAAAGGCATTAGCGAAGACCAGTTCGTACAAATGCGCACTACGCGCGATGCCACCTTGGACATGCCTGTGCTCATCTTGCCAGCAGTGCAAATCAACATCCGCGCCGGTCAGTTCCCACCGGCTGAGGCCAATGGCGTGGCCTACGTCAAGATTCCCTTGAACGCTTTGTGAAGGCCATGACGCACCAAAGAATCAACTTCACAACAAAAAATTGCAAAAAATAACAAAACAATAATTGCCAAATAAAAAATAGATTCCTAGAATCGAAGCTATCCCAAAGCGGGTTCCCTAGCCTGCTTTTTTGCCCACCTTCCCGGTGGGTTTTTTTTGCCTGTTGCGCCATGCAAGCACAGGCGCGGGCTACCCGTATCATCAGCGTCTGCTTGATAACCCCGAGCCCCATGATCCGCATCACTGAAATCAAACTCCCTTTGGCCGCATTGCCGGTGCATGCGCCCCGCGCTGCCGACTCGCCCAGCGAAAGCGCGCAAGACCGCATGCCTGCGGCCCATCCCTTTGATGCGCTGCGCCAGGCGGCGGCGCAGACCTTGGGAATTGCGCCTCCTGAGATTTTGGATTTACAGGTCTTTAAACGCAGTTTTGATGCGCGCAAAGCCGACATCCTGGCCGTCTTTATTGTGGATGTGCAATTAGCCCCGGCTAGCGAAGCGCGCTTATTGGCGCAGCATGCAAACCATGGGCATATCGCGGCCACCCCGGATATGGCTTACCAAGTCCCGGCCACGGCACCTGCCCTTGTGCAAACTCGTCCTGTGGTCGTGGGCTTTGGGCCCTGCGGTATGTTTGCCGCTTTGTTATTAGCGCAAATGGGATTCAAGCCTCTGGTGCTGGAGCGTGGCCCTATGGTGCGCCAGCGCACCAAAGACACCTGGGACTTGTGGCGCAAAAACACCTTGCATGTGCAGAGCAATGTGCAGTTTGGCGAAGGCGGCGCCGGCACATTTTCGGATGGCAAGTTGTGGAGTCAGATCCGCGACCCGCGTTACCTGGGCCGCAAAGTGATGCGCGAGTTGGTGCAGGCCGGCGCACCGCCTGAAATTTTGTACGAAGCGCATCCGCATATCGGTACCTTCAAGCTGGTCAAGGTAGTAGAAAACTTGCGCGCGCGCATCGAGTCGCTGGGTGGAGAAGTGCGCTTTGGGCAGCAGGTGGTGGATGTTCAATTGCAGAGCGCAGCGGGCAATCCTGCCGGTAGGCATAGGGTGGACGCGTTGCAGGTCTGCGATGCAGCGTCCGGCCGTGTGTATGCAATCCCCGCCAGTCACGTAGTGATGGCGCTAGGCCATAGCGCACGCGACACATTTGCGATGTTGCATGACCGCGGCGTGGCCATGCAGGCCAAGGCGTTTTCTATCGGCTTTCGAATTGAGCACCCGCAAGGCGTGATAGACCGCGCGCGCTGGGGCCGCCATGCCGGCCACCCCCTGCTAGGCGCTGCCGATTACAAGTTGGTACACCACGCGAGTAATGGGCGTAGCGTGTACAGCTTTTGCATGTGCCCCGGTGGCACCGTGGTTGCCGCTACCAGTGAAGTGGGCCGTGTGGTGACCAATGGCATGAGCCAGTATTCGCGCAACGAACGCAACGCCAATGCCGGTATCGTGGTCGGTATCGAACCTGGCGACTATCCGCAGGATGCGGCCAGCTTTATCGCCGCTTTTGGCCAGGCCGATGGCGCGCGCTATGCCGCCCAAGCGCAGCTTATGCGCGATGCCAAGCCCGCATCCCTGCCAATCCTTGCTAGCGCCTATGCAGAGGCTGCACAGGCCCATGTGCATCCCCTAGCAGGAATGGTCTTGCAGCGCAGTTTGGAATCGGCGGCGTATCAGTTGGGGGGCGCCAATTACCAAGCACCGGGGCAACGGGTGGGTGACTTTTTAGCGGGCAGGGCGTCCAATGGCTGGGGCACGGTGACGCCCTCGTATCGCCCTGGCGTGACCCCGGTGGACCTTGCTCCGAGCTTGCCCGACTATGCGATTGCTGCCATCCGCGAGGCGCTACCGGTGTTCGGACGCAAGATCAAGGGCTTTGATATGGAAGACGCCTTGCTGACCGGCGTAGAAACACGCACTTCCAGCCCCTTGAAAATGCCGCGCCGCGATGACTTGCAAAGCAGCAATGTGGGCGGCCTGTATCCAGCGGGCGAAGGTGCCAGTTATGCCGGTGGCATTTTGTCGGCCGCTGTCGATGGCATCCGCGTGGCCGAGGCCTTGGCTTTGGACTTGCTTAAAGCGCAGCGCGTTTAAACCAAGCCCCCCAAGGTTCGGGCCAGCACAAATAATTGGCCAAAAGCACAGTGCATCGCGGGGCACATGCAAGGGCGCAGGCCGCACTCACCAACTTGGTATGCGCGCCGCGCTTAGGCCTTTTGCAATGCTGCGATACGCTCTTCAATCGGCGGGTGGGTGCTGAACAGCTGGCCGATACCACCGGCAATGCCAAAGGCGGCCACGCTCTTGGGCAGTTCGCCCGGTGTCATACCGCCTAGGCGGGCCAGCGCATTGACCATGGGTTGCTTGCGTCCCATCAATTGTGCAGCGCCTGCGTCGGCGCGGAATTCGCGTTGGCGGCTGAACCAGGCCACCACCATGGCGGCGGCAAAACCCAACACGATATCGAGCAGGATGGTAGTGATGAGGTAGGCCATGCCCGGGCCGCTGCTTTGCTCATCGTTTTTGCGCAAAAAGCTATCCACCGCGTAGGCGATAACCCGGCTGAGGAAAACCACAAAAGTGTTCATCACGCCTTGGATCAGCGTCATGGTCACCATATCGCCATTAGCGATGTGCGCCACTTCGTGGCCAATGACTGCTTCCACTTCCTCGCGCGTCATACCGGCCAGCAAGCCGGTGGACACGGCCACCAGCGCCGAATCCTTGAAGGCACCGGTGGCAAACGCATTGGGCTCGCCTTCAAAGATGCCGACCTCAGGCATGCCGATGCCGGCTTTTTCGGAAAATTTGCGCACGGTTTCCACAATCCAGGCCTCGTCGGCATTTTGCGGTTGCTCAATCACCTGCACGCCCGAGCTCCATTTGGCCATGGGTTTACTGATGAGCAGCGAAATAAAGGCGCCACCAAAACCGATCAGCAGGGCATAGCCCAGCAGCAGGCCCAGATTCAGTCCGTTGCTGGTGAGGTAACGGTTCACGCCCAAGAGGCTGGCCACGATACCCAGTACCACCACAATCAGCACATTGGTAAGCACGAGTAAAAGAATGCGTTTCATATCAACTCCAGAGAAAATGCGCGCGCCGCACCAACACCGGTTTGTGCTTGGCGCTGTAACACAGACCTCCATGGTAGGGCCGGACGGTGAAATTACAAGTCACTGCGCCCAAGCGCCCAGGCAAATTGCGGGCTTTGGAGGCATCAGTCAGGCGCATGGCGCGGCGAGCGGAACACCGAAACATCATCGTAAAAGCCAGGCGCTTCATTGCCCGGCCACCAAGCCGGCACGCCCAAGACCGGCAAATGGGCAAAGGGTTTGCCAGCCAGTGCGTCGGCTTGTAAATGCGTTCCCAACCACCGGTCCCAATCGCCTTGCGTACCGTTGTCGCTTGCCACACGATAAACATGGGCAGTCATCGCAGCGCGCGGGTGCACCAACTTTTCCAATAAGGCATGGCCGAACAATTGCAAGCGCGCTTCTTTCCATAAAGGCCGTAACCGGCCAAAGAGGTCCTGCCAGTCTTTGCGCACCAAGGCGTCCCACAGAGCGTCGGGCGCGTGCAATAGCGCGGCGTTTTCGTCAAACACGGTCAGCGCATCCCGCGCCGGGCCGCGCACCGCAGCGATACCGCTGTGCGCAATTTGCGCGGCCTGCAACTGGTTTAAGCGCCGCTTGGTGTGCGGAAAATGCAGCCAGCACAGGCCATTGAAAAAATCATGCAAACCATCGCGTGTGGGTACCTGTTTGCTTTCGAAAATAAAGGCCTCATAGGCCTGGCCTGGCGGCAGATCGGACTGCGGCACAAAGCGCACCGGGCAATCGGGCAGGCTGTCCGCCAGCGTGTTGAGGGCGTGCGCACAGCTATGCCCCGCCAGCACGGCTTGTGCCAGGGGCTGGCCGCGTGCGCGCCAGGCCTGCAGCCAAGGCGCATTCCAGTCAATCTCTTCTAAGCCATGGGCCATAGCAGCACCAGCATCGGCGAAGGCGATCGGCGTATCAAAAATGGCTAGGCCATGCGCCAGTGCAGCACTTCGCCACCGGCCAGCGGTTTGAGCGTGGTATCGGCAAAGGGGTAGCTTTGCGGCGGCGTCCAGCTTTCGCGGTGCAGCGTGATCTGCCCCGGATTACGCGGCAGATCGTAAAAATCCGGGCCATGAAAGCTGGCGAAGCCTTCTAATTTGTCCAGCGCCTGCGCGGCCTCAAAGGCGCTGGCGTAGAGCTCGATAGCGGCATGCGCCGTATAGCAACCGGCGCAACCGCTGGCGTGTTCTTTCAAGTGCGTGGCGTGCGGCGCGCTGTCAGTGCCCAGAAAAAAACGCGGCGAACCCCCGGTGGCCGCATCCACCAAGGCCTGGCGGTGGGTCTCGCGCTTGAGTACCGGCAGGCAGTAGTAATGCGGGCGTATGCCGCCGGTAAAAATCGCGTTGCGGTTATAGAGCAAATGGTGGGCGGTGATGCTGGCCGCGATTGCGCCATGCGCTGTTTGCACATACTGCGCAGCCTCGCGCGTGGTGATGTGCTCAAACACTACTTTTAGCGCCGGGAAATCGCGCCGCAGTGGTATCAATTGGGTGTCGATGAATACGGCCTCTCGGTCAAACAAATCGATCTCTGGCGATGTCACTTCGCCATGCACCAGCAGCGGCATGCCTGCGCGCTGCATCGCCTCTAGGGTGGCGTAGGTTTTACGCATGTCGGTGACGCCGGCATCGCTATTCGTGGTTGCACCGGCTGGATAAAGTTTGACGCCGACAATGCCCGCATCCTTCGCGCGCAGGATTTCATCGGGCGGCAGGTGGTCGGTCAGGTACAGCGTCATCAAAGGCTCAAACGTGCTGTGGCCTGCTGCCGCTGCCGCAGCGTGTATGCGGTCGCGGTAAGCCAGGGCCTGCGCGGTACTGGTGACCGGGGGTTTCAGGTTGGGCATGATCAGCGCGCGGGCAAACTGGGCAGCGGTGTGGGGCACCACGGTCTGCAAAGCGGCACCGTCACGCACATGCAAATGCCAGTCGTCGGGGCGGGTGATGCTAAGGGTCTGGGGGGCGCAGTGGGCAGGCATAAGTGGCTTATTGTCCCAAATGAGGGTTGGTCTGGGCCTTGCCCTGCTGGGCTGCCTCGGGGCTGCCAGGCAGGGCCCTGCTGCTTTGCAGGCGGCGCAGTATGTCCTGCGCCTGCACATAGAAGGTAGCGCCAGCTGGTGTAAGCCGTGTGGGATAGGCGCTGCGGTCTACCAGCTTGAAGCCGGCCCAGGCTTCAAGCGACTGGATGCGGCGCGAAAACGCCGATTGCGTCACATGGCGCAATTGCGCTGAGCGGCTGAAACTGCGCGTCTCGGCCAACGATACAAAGTCTTCCAGCCATTTAGTGTCCATTGCCGTTAGCCCGTTTTTTTGTGCTGCGCTTATGTGCTGCTTTGTTGCAGCGCCCACATCGCGGCATAGTGGCCTTGCTGCTCCAACAAGGCCTGGTGGGTGCCGCGCTCGACAATGCGGCCCTTGTCCATCACCAGGATTTCATGGGCATCGACCACGGTCGACAGGCGGTGCGCAATCACCAGCGTGGTCTTGCTCTGCGAGATGCGTTGCAGCTCGGCTTGGATAGCGCGCTCATTGGCCGAATCCAGCGCACTGGTGGCTTCGTCAAACACCAGAATCGGCGGGTTTTTGAGTAGGGTGCGCGCAATCGCTACACGCTGTTTTTCGCCGCCCGAGAGTTTGAGGCCGCGCTCGCCCACCATGGTGCCATAGCCGGCCGGGGTGCTGGCAATAAAGTCGTCGATATGTGCGGCGCGTGCAGCTTCCTGCACTTGCGCCAGCGTGCCGCCGGGGCGGCCATAGGCGATGTTGTATTCCACGGTGTCATTGAACAGCACGGTGTCTTGCGGCACGATGCCGATGGCAGCGCGCAAGCTGGTTTGGGTCAGGCTTTGAATGTTTTTCCCGGCAATGTAAATACCGCCTTGCTGCACATCGTAAAAACGATAGAGCAAGCGCGCCAGGGTGCTTTTGCCCGAACCCGAGGGCCCGACCACCGCCACGGTTTTTCCCTCCGGTATGTCAAAGCTGATGTCGTGCAGCAAGGGCCGCGCGGGGTCGTAGGCAAAAAATACATGATCAAAGCGCACACTGGCTTTTAACTGGCCTTGTACATCCTGCGCATGCAAGCGCAAATCCCGCGCGTCGGGCGCGTCGGCAATTTCCTGCTCGCGTTCAAGCAGGGTGAACATTTTTTCCAGGTCCGTCAGGTTTTGTTTCAGTTCGCGGTAAATCGCACCCAAAAAATTAAGCGGTATGTAAATCTGGATCATGAAGGCATTGACCATGACCAGATCGCCCAGGGTCATACGGCCATCGACCACGCCCTGGGTGGCGCGCCAGAGCATGGCCACCAGACCGCCGGCAATTATCAGTTGCTGGCCGGCATTGAGCATGCTTAAGGTGCGCTGGCTTTGCAAGGCGGCGCGGCGGTAGCGCTCCAGGTTCTCGTCATAGCGCCGGGCTTCGAATTCTTCGTTATTGAAGTATTTGACGGTCTCAAAGTTCAGCAGCGAGTCGATGGCGCGGCTGTGGGCCTTGGAGTCCAGCTCATTCATGCGCTTGCGAAACTCGGTGCGCCACTCCGTCATGCTGATGGTAAAGACGATGTAGAGCACCAAAGCGATGATGGTGATCCCTGCAAACCAGACATCAAACTTGACCGCCAACAGCGTCAGCACCAAGCCCACTTCAATCAGCGTGGGAACAATACTGTAGAGCGAATACGACACCAGGGAATGCACCGCCCGGGTGCCGCGCTCGATATCGCGTGTCATGCCGCCGGTCTGGCGCTCCAAGTGAAAGCGCAAACTCAGGGCGTGCAAATGCCGGAACACCTGCAGCGAGATGCTGCGCGCGGCGCCTTCGGTGGCTTTGGCAAAGACCAGATCACGCAGTTCGGCAAACAAGGTGGTGGACAGGCGCAGCGCAGCGTAGGCGATCAAGAGCGCCACCGGCACCACCAGCACGGCAGTGAGCTGGCCGGGCTGCAGCGTCAGGCTGTCCACCAGGGTTTTAAGCAACAGAGGCACGCCCACATTGGCCACTTTGGCGCCCACCATCAGCGTCAGCGCCACCATAACCCGCCATTTGTAGAGCCACAAATAAGGAAAAAGGCGCTGCAAAGTGCTCCAGTCACCTGCCTGCGCCGCGGCGGCACCCAGGGTGGCTGGCGGGGTCTGGGAGCTGGAAGCGGGGCCGAAAGAGCGCATGGGTGACAATTCGAAGCGTTAACCCGAGATTGTGCCCATGTCCCACGCTACCGCCCCAAGCACTACTTTGCCCACCGACCAGGAACTGGTGCTTAAAGTGATTCCCATGCCGGGCGACTGCAATGCAAACGGCGATATCTTTGGCGGCTGGGTCATGGCCCAGGTGGATTTGGCCGGCTCGGTGCTGCCCGCGCGCTATACCCAGGGCCGCATGGCGACGGTGGCGGTCAACGAGTTCATTTTCAAGCAGCCGGTGCGCGTGGGCGACATCTTGTCTTTCTTTTCCAAAGTGGTGCGCATAGGTCGCACCTCCATTACGGTGAAGGTGCAAGTGTTCGCCGAGCGCTTTCGCAATCAGGGCAGTTACATCAAGGTGACAGAAGCCCTTGTCACCTATGTGGCTATCGACGACGCTGGAAAACCGAGGGAAATCCCCAAGCTTTGAGTGTTTGTCAGAGGCGCCAGACCCTAGTGGGTGTCAATTTATCTATTTGAATTGGTAGCAACCCTAGCAAAGAAATTTCAAAACAGGGCTATAACCTTGGGTGGTTCAATCTAGGAGGCATGGTGCAGTTTTTTCAATTGTTGATCAGTGGTGTAGCCCAGGGCTGCATTTATGGACTGATCGCGCTCGGGTTTGTCCTGATTTACAAGGCGACCGAGACCGTTAGTTTTGCGCAAGGCGAGCTGATGATGCTGGGTGCTTTTGGTGGCCTGGTGGCGATGACGATGCTGGGCATGCCTTACTGGCTGGCCATCATCTCGGCTATTGTGGCCATGGCCTTGGTGGGTGCGTTGATCGAAATGGCGGTGATCCGCCCTATTTTGGGGCAGCCGGCTTTTTCCATTGTGATGCTCACCATTGGCGTAGGCTATGTGGCGCGCGGCCTCATCACCATGATCCCCAACATCGGCACCGACACGCAGGCTTTGCCCGTGCCCTACAAAGATGAAATTTGGAAAGTCGGCGGCCTGATTTTGAACGTGGAGCACATGGTCGTGATTGCCGCCACGGGCGTCCTGTGTATTTTGTTGTTTGCGCTGTTTCGCTACAGCAAGCTGGGCATTGCCATGCAGGCCACTTCGCAAAACCAGTTGGCAGCGTATTACATGGGCATTCCTGTCAAGCGCCTCAACAGCATTGCCTGGGCGCTGGCAGCGGCGGTGGCCAGTATCGCGGGGCTTTTGCTGGCGCCCATTACGTTTGTGCATGCCAACATGGGCTTTATCGGCTTGAAAGCTTTTCCAGCGGCGGTAGTCGGTGGCTTTGGCAGCCTGCCTGGGGCGATTGTGGGTGGCTTGGTGATTGGCGTGGTCGAGGCCTTTTCAGGCTTTTACTTGCCAGACGGCTTCAAGGACACGGCAGCTTACATCGTGGTGTTGGTCATGCTGATGGTGCGGCCCAACGGCTTGTTCGGCGAAAAACTACGCAAAAAGGTCTGAACATGCGTTTTATTTTCAAAACCGAATACGCCCAGGACATTGGCCTGGCCAAGCACCAAGGCCACACCTTCTGGTACAGCGCTTTGGTATTACTCCTGCTGGGCGCGCCTTGGCTGTTTACCGAGTATTGGCTGGCGCAACTCACTTTTGTGTTGATTTACAGCATAGCGGCCCTGGGCATCATGCTCTTGGCCGGCTTTACCGGCTTGTTTTCACTGGGGCATGCTGCCTTTCTGGGTGTGGGCGCCTATACGCAGGCGGTGCTGACGAATATGGGCGTACCCTTCCCGATCGCCCTGGCCTGCGCTGCTGGTTTATCGGCGGCGGTGGGGCTGGTGGTGGGGCTACCGGCGCTGCGCGTAAAAGGTATTTACCTGGGCATGGCCACGCTCGCTTTTGGCTTTATTGTGGAAGAGGTGCTCGCGCGCTGGGAGTCGGTAACCGGGGGCAATGCCGGTATCCACCTCAAAAAGCCCAATGTCTTTGGCTGGGTGTTGGAGACCGAAATCCAGTTTTATTTTTTGTGCCTGCTGCTGACGATTCTCTCTACCTTGGGCATTCTCAATTTGCTGCGCTCGCCCACGGGCAGGGCTTTTGTGGCTATTCGCGATTCCGAAATCTCCGCGCAAAGCATGGGCATTCATTTAGCGCAATACAAAACCATGTCCTTTGCGATTTCGGCCGCGCTGGCCGGTGTGGCTGGTGCTTTGTATGCGCACAAACTGCATTTCATCTCACCCGACCAGTTCAATATTCTGCAGTCCATCGACTTGCTCTTAATGATTGTGATCGGCGGTCTGGGCTCGGTACATGGGGCGTTTTTGGGTGCTATTTTCCTCATCACCATGCCCCAGCTGATTGCTATTTTCAAAGACATTTTGCCAACGGTGGTCGGTCAGGCGCCGGGCTTGCAGGGCGTGGTTTATGGCGCGGTACTGATCGGCTTTGTGCTGTTTGAGCCCATGGGCTTATACGGGCGCTGGCTCAAGGTACGCACTTATTTTGAAATGTTCCCGTTCTACCGCAAAGGCATGTTCAAGCGGCAGAAATCTTTCCAGAAATCGGATCGCCTGAAATGACGGACTTTCTTTTATCGGCCCATGACTTGAGCGTGCGCTTTGGCGGCCTGCTGGCGGTCAACAAGGTCAGCTTTGATGTCAAAAAAGGCGAGGTCTTCACCCTCATTGGCCCCAATGGTGCAGGCAAAACTACGGTGTTTAACCTGATCAGCCGCATTTACACACCCACCGAGGGCAGCATTGATTTTGTCGGACCCAAGGGTGTGGTCAAGCTCACCGAACAAGCCCCGCAGGACGTAGCTGCGCTGGGCATCGCCCGGACGTTTCAAAATATCGAGTTGTTTGAGCACGCTTCGGTGCTGCACAACTTGCTCATCGGGCGGCACACCCACCGCAAAACCAGTTTGTTGCAAGATATGTTTTTTACGGCCGCCACCCGCGAGGAAGAATTGCGTTCGCGCGAGAAAGTCGAAGAGGTGATCGACTTTCTCAATCTGCAACATTACCGCGATACTTTTGTCGCCGGCTTGCCTTATGGCGTGCGCAAAGTGGTGGAGGTGGCTCGGGCGCTGTGCACTGAGCCCTCCCTCTTGTTGCTGGATGAGCCTTCGTCCGGCTTGAATGTGGAGGAGACCGACGACATGGCCTTCTGGATTCAGGACATCCAGCATGAATTGGGCATTACCGTGCTCATGGTGGAGCACGATATGAGCCTGGTATCCAAGGTCTCCGACCGGGT
>CAMBFO010000033.1 GCA_945865675.1 Comamonas sp. lk | reverse complement strand
TCGGGGGTGATGTCCACATTGATGACCGCAGCCAGTTGATCAATATCCAGCCCGCGCGAAGCCACGTCAGTCGCCACCAACACCGCGCAACTGCGGTTGGCAAACTGTGCCAGCACCTGGTCGCGCTCGCGCTGCTCCAGTTCGCCATAGAGGGCCTGGGCGTCAATGCCTTGCTGCTGCAAATAGTCCACCAGGTCTTTGCATTGCTGCTTGGTATTGCAAAAAGCCAGGGTGTTGACCGGGCGAAAATGCAGCAACAGTTTGGCGACGACTTCAAACTTTTGGGGCCGCGTGATTTCGTAAAAGCGCTGCTCAATGGTGACCTGCGCGGCTTGCGCTTTGATTTCTATGTGTACCGGCTCGCGCAAAAAATCTTTGGCCAGGCTGGCAATGCCTTCGGGGTAGGTGGCCGAGAACAGCAATGTTTGGCGCGCGGGCGGCGTCTGGCGCACCACCGTGCGGATGTCGTCCATAAAGCCCATGTCCAGCATGCGGTCGGCTTCATCGAGCACCAGGGTTTTAAGGCCTGCCAAATCCAAGCTGGCGCGCTCCAAGTGGTCCATGATGCGCCCGGGCGTGCCGACCACAATGTGCGCGCCGTTTTCCAAGCTGGCGCGCTGGCCGCGCAAGGGCACACCACCGCAGAGCGTCACCACTTTGATGTTGTCCTGCGCGCGCGCCAGGCGGCGGATTTCGGCGCTCACCTGGTCGGCCAGTTCGCGGGTGGGGCAGAGCACCATGGCTTGCACCCCAAACCAACGCGGGTTCAAGCCTGCCAGCAAGGCCAGCGCAAACGCCGCCGTCTTACCGCTGCCGGTTTGTGCCTGGGCAATCAGGTCTTTGCCCGCCAGCGCCGGGGGCAGGCTGGCGGCCTGGATGGGCGTCATCTGGTGGTAGCCCAGTTGCGCCAGGTTGGCAAGTGTGGCCTCGTTCAGAGGCAGGGCGGAGAAATCAAGGGGCGCAGCAGTCATGCCCGATTATCGGGCGTGGCCTGCGCCGCAATAAACGCGATGCTTATTTGCCGGAGATAGCCAGCAGCTCTACTTCGAAAAATAGCGTGGCGTTGGGTGGGATGGTATTGCCAGCACCGCGTGCGCCGTAGGCAATGCTGGACGGGCAGGTGAGCTTGGCTTTGCCGCCGACTTTGATTTTTTGCACGCCCTCGGTCCAGCAGGGAATCACCGCGCCCAGCGGAAATTCAGCCGGTTCATTGCGCTTGTAGGAGCTGTCAAATTCGCGGCCATCGGGAAAGGTGCCACGGTAGTGGACCTTGACTGTGTCGCTGGCCTTGGGGCTGGCGCCGGTGCCGTCTTTCAGTGAACGATAGACCAGGCCGCTAGGGGTGACTTGGGCGCCGGCCTCTTTGGCAGCGGCATCGAGCACGGGGTCGGCAGCCCAGCTAAGGGCGGCGCTCAGCAAGGCGGTGAGAGCGAGAAGGCGTGTTTTCATAGTGCGTTATTGCAATGGGTTGAAAACCGCCATTCTCGCAGCGCCGCCGCCGCTTGTGCGCTATGCCTTTAGACCAGCAGCGCGTTCACGCGTTTGACGTAAGCGGCCGGGTCTTCCGGCAGGCCGCCTTCGGCTAGCAGCGCCTGGTCAAACAGAATGTGCGCCAGGTCGTGGAAATGCACCGAACCATCGAGCTTTTTCACCAGCGGATGCTCGGCATTGACCTCCAGCACCGGTTTGACATCCGGCGCCTTTTGGCCTGCTTGCTTGAGCATGCGCGCCAGTTGGGTGCTCATGCCGTCGTCCTGCACTACCCGGCAGGCCGGGCTGTCCACCAAGCGAGTAGTGACGCGCACGTCTTCGGCCTTGTCTTTGAGCGCTTCCTTGAGCTTGGCCAGGGTGGGCTTGAAGGTCTCGGCGGCGTCTTCGGCGGCTTTTTTCTCAGCCTCGTCCTGCAAGCTACCCAAATCCACTGCGCCTTTGGCTACGCTTTGCAGCGGCGTGCCCTCGTACTCGTTCAAATAGTTCAAAGCCCACTCGTCCACGCGGTCGGTCATGAGCAGCACTTCAATACCTTTTTTCTTGAAAACTTCCAGCTGCGGGCTGTTTTTCGCGGCGGCCAGGGTGTCGGCGGTGATGTAGTACATCGCCTCCTGGCCTTCCTTCATGCGCGCTTTGTAATCGGCAAAAGAGACGCTTAACGCATCGCTTTGCGTGGAGGCAAAGCGCAGCAATTTGGCGATGCGATCTTTATTAGAAAAGTCTTCGCCCAGGCCTTCTTTGAGCACCGCGCCAAACTCGTTGTAAAAGCGGGTGTATTTGCCGGCCAGGGCTTTGTCTTCGTCGCTGACGACATCGGTCACATCATCGGCGCTGGCCTCGGGCAACTTGTCGTTTTTCGCCAGGTCTTCGAGCATGCCCAGCACGCGTTTGGTGCAACCCTCGCGGATGGCTTTGACGTCGCGGCTTTCTTGCAATAGCTCGCGGCTGACGTTGAGCGGCAAATCGGCCGAGTCGACTACGCCTTTGACAAAGCGCAGATAGGTCGGCATCAACGCTTCGGCTTCGTCCATGATGAACACGCGCTTGACGTAGAGCTTGATACCGGCCGTTTTTTCGCGGTTGTACAAGTCCATAGGCGCTTTGCCCGGGATGTAGAGCAGTTGGGTGTACTCGGTGCTGCCTTCGACCCGGTTGTGGGTATGGGCTAGCGGGGCTTCGAAGTCGTGGCTGATTTGCTTGTAGAAATCGTCGTACTGTTCTTGGCTGATATCTTTTTTGGCACGTGCCCAAATGGCATTGGCTTTGTTGACGGTTTCCCACTCGCCGGTTTTGACCATGCCGCCAGGCTGGCGCCCGGCTTTTTCATCGTTCGGATCGATCAGTTCGCCGTCTTTCCATTCCTCTTTTTCCATGAGGATGGGCAGGCTGATGTGGTCCGAATATTTGTTGATGATGCCCTTGACCTTCCAGGTCTGCGCGTAGTCCATGGCGTCTTCGCGCAGGTGCAAGATCACGCTGGTACCGCGGGCCGCGCGGCTGATGCTTTCCACTTCAAACGCACCGCCACCGCTGGCGCCGCCGTCACTGATCCAGCGCACGCCTTCGGATTCGGGCAGTCCGGCACGGCGCGTTTCGACGGTGATTTTGTCGGCCACGATAAAGCCGGAATAAAAGCCCACGCCAAACTGACCGATCAGCTGCGCATCGACTTTTTGGTCGCCGCTGAGTTTGCTGACAAAGTCTTTGGTGCCGCTCTTGGCAATCGTGCCCAGGTTGTCGATGGCCTCTTGCTGCGACATGCCGATGCCGTTGTCGGTGATGGTCAGGGTCTTGGCGTCTTTGTCCAGCGTGACCTTGACTTGCAGCTCGGTGTCACCGGCCATGAGGCTGCTGCTATTGATGGCCTCAAAGCGCAGCTTGTCGCAGGCGTCCGACGCATTGGAGATCAGCTCGCGCAGAAAAATTTCTTTGTTCGAATACAGGGAATGGGTCACCAAGTGCAGAAGTTGCGCCACTTCGGCCTGGAATGACAGGGTTTGCTTGCTCATAGGGTGAAATTGCCTCAAAAATTGCGGATTGCGCTTTGCTTGCGCCCATGCCCGACGGTCGGGCAACCCGCAATTATGGGCGAGGGGGGCAATTTCAAGGCCGCTGCGCGCCAGGCAGCGCAGCTTGCGGCCTCAAAAGCGTTCGTGCGGCGCCAGGTAGCGCCACTGGCCGACCGGCAGATTACCCAGCATGACTTTGCCGATACGCACCCTTTTGAGACCCACCACCTTCAGGCCCACCTGCTCGCACATGCGCCGGATTTGACGTTTTTTGCCTTCGTGCAGCACAAAGCGCAGTTGTTCGGGGTTTTGCCACTCCACCTTGGCGTGCTTGAGTGCCTGCCCATCCAGCTGTAGGCCGTGGCGTAGCAATTGCAGCTTGGCGGTGGGGAAGACCGATTGCACGTCGTTGCTGACCGGGTCATCGTCGTCGATGCGGCTCAGTTGCGTGGGCTTGGGCACCGGGGCATAGGTGGCAGCCGCCGAGGTGGCGGCTGCCGGGTTTTCCACGCCGGTATAGACCACGCGCACCAGGTATTCTTTTTCGATGACATGGTCCTCGCCAATCAATTGGCGGGCAACGCGGCCGTCTTGCGTCAGCACCAAGAGGCCGGTGGAGTCAATGTCCAGGCGCCCGGCGGGCACCAGGCTGCGCAATTGGCTGGGGTGAAAGAAAAAGCGTGCGTTGTCCTCGGTCCAGCGGTTTTGCGGTGCTACCAGAGTGATGGCCGGGCTGTGCCCGTCCTCAGCCTGGCCGCTGACAATACCCAGCGGTTTGTTGATCAGCACCGTGACTTGTTTGGCTTGCTGGCCTTTTGCTTCTTTGTCTATTTCAATGCGCACATCCGCTGCTACCTGCATGCCCATTTCGGCGATTTGGCCATTGACCTTGACCCAGCCTTTTTCAATCCAGGCATCGGCTTCACGGCGCGAGGCCATGCCCAGCTCGGCCATGCGTTTGTTCAAGCGCATGCTGCCATCGGGCCCGATGGCAGCGGTATTGCTTTGACCTGCCGGTATCGGCGCGCGCGCAGGCGGCGGCGCTGCCCGGCGCATGCCACCGGCTGGCTGAGGAGTTTTCGGGGGGAGGGACATGCAGGCTTTCCAAGAGAGGGCTAACCGGGCATTCTAGGAAGCTGCGCTGCAAGCGCGTTGGGCTTGGTCTGCAGCCTATACCGTTTCCCAGCCACCGTGTTCGCTGGCGCGGTAGATGGCGTCAATGACTTGCTGGTTGTGCAGCGAGCTCTCTAGCGTGACGTGTTCCTCCATCGCACCGCTAGCGGCACGGGCAAAGGCTTCGACCTGGCATTTGTATTGGCGGCTGTCCTGGAATCTCAATATTTGGCTGTGGGCGTGGTTCTGGTTGGTGAGTTCTATTTCTTCCGGCCCCCAGCGCTCGGCATTAAAGGGGGACTTCACTTCGATAAAACCCTCGGTGCCATGAAACACCATCAGCTGGCGGGCGGCCAGCTGGGTGGCAATATAAAAACTCAGCTCAAAACTGCCGAAATCGGCGCGTACCGAGGAATACACATCGGTGCCAAACAGGGGGTCACGCTCGGTGCTGGCTTGCACGCGCAGCGCTTCTTTGCTGGTGACAAAGCGGGTGGTGATGGTGGGATAGACGCCGATATCGGGCAGGCCGCCGCCGCCCAGGTCCGGCTTGTTGCGCATATTGTCCGGGTCGCGGTTGAAGTAGCTAAAGCAGCCTTGCACATGTTTGAGCGTACCGATGGCGCCGCTATTGAGCAGTTCGCGCACTTTGCGCCAAACCGGCGCATAGGTCACCATAAAAGCCTCGGAGATTAAAACTCCGTTGCGTTCGCGGGCCTCTATCAATTCAGCAATCGCCCCGGCGTGCAAGGCGATCGGTTTTTCGCACAAAACGTGCTTACCCGCATCAGCGGCTTTAATCGTCCATTCGACGTGCTGCGAGGTGGGCAGCGGGATGTACACCGCATCAATCTCGTCCGAATCGAGCATCTCCTGGTAGGACGCAAATACATGGGGAATCGCAAAGCGGTCGGCAAAAGCCTGGGCCCGCGCGAGGTCGCGGCTGGCTACTGCGCTGACCACGCAGTTTTGCGCATCTTGCAAAGCCGGGACGACCATTTCGCGACCGATTTTGGCGGTCGATAGGATTCCGAAACGTAGCATGCATGCCTCCTTGGCACGGTTAGGAAACTAATGCGCCAGTGTAGGGACTTGCCCTGCGCGGCAAGGCCTAGCGCTTGCATTAATCGATTAGGGTCGTGCCGATGGGGAGCGTAGCGCCGTAAGGTCAAGGACACGCAGTCCTCCGTACTCCACGCGGATGGAGCCCTGCGCTTGCAAGGTGGTGAGCGCCTCATTGACCCGTTGGCGCGACAAGCCCACCAGATAGGCCAGTTCCTGCTGCGTGATGCGTAGCACCTCGCCGACGCCGGGGTAGAGTACCGGGTTAAACAGCGCGGCCAGGCTGCGCGCCACGCGCACATCGGGGTTGTTCATCCGGTCAATCTCTCTGGCTGCGATGAATTGGGCCAGACGCTCATTGAGCTGGTTCATCACAAAGCGGTTAAAGGCGATCGAATGGTCTAGCAGCCAGTGAAAAGTATCTACATGCAATCCCGCCACACGGCTTTTGCGCAGGGTCTGGATGTTGTAGCGGTAGCTTTCGCGCTTTAAGGCGGTGCCTTCGCCAAACCAGCCGCCCGGTGGAATGCCGGTGTAGGTAATGGTTTGACCCTGCGCGTTGTCGGTGCTCATTTTGAGCAGACCGTCGATCACGCCAAACCAGTAAGTAACGGGCCTGCCGGTGCGGCACAGTGTCTCGCCGGGGCTGGCCTCGGCGACCTTCAGGTCGGTGGCGGCGCGCGCGCGTTCATCCTCGGTGAGTAAGCGCATCCAGGGGATGGCCAACAACTCCGATTCGGTGAGCGGCCGGCGGCGCGCGTGCAGGGCAGATTCCGAGGTCATGGCGGGTCTCCGTGGGGTGTCAACAGTTTGCGCTGCCCAGCGCTTGGCGCAGTGGATTTCGTCAGCTGTGTGCAAGAGAAGGGAAAACACCTAGTCAAATTTTTCTCAATTGTCGTTCAAACGACAACAAAACGTCAAATGCCCTTTTAGTATTCAAAGTGAATGATGTCCTGCCCTTTGCATAGGCGCAGGCGCATACCGGAAGGACTTTTTCGATGCAAACAACGTTTGTGCAATTGCTGATGCAGCATGCCAAGGCGCGGCCTCACGCGCCGGCCATGCGTGAGAAGGAATATGGAATTTGGCAGACCCTGACCTGGTCGCAGCTGGCAGCCATGGTGGAGCAACTCGCAGCCGGCCTGCACCAGGCCGGTTTGCGCCGGGGCGAGCATATGGTGGTGGTGGGCGCCAACCGGCCGCGGCTTTACGCCACCATGCTGGCCGTGCAATCCTTGGGCGCTGTTCCGGTGGCGCTTTACCAAGATGCGGTGGCAGCCGAATGCGTTTTCCCCATCAGTAACGCGGAAGTGCGCTTTGCCTTTGCCGAAGACCAGGAGCAGGTGGACAAGCTGCTAGAAGTGCGCGAGAGCGCAGCGCAGTTAACCCATATTTATTTCGACGAACCGCGTGGTTTGCGCAACTACGGCCAGCCCGGTTTGCAGTCCATGGACGATTTGCAGGCAGCGGGCAAGGCCTATGCGGCTGCGCATCCGGCATTTTTTGCCGAAGCGGTGGCGCGCGTGATGCCCGACGATACCGCGGCGATGTTTTTCACCTCAGGTACCACCGGCAACCCCAAAGGCGTGGTGCACAGCCATGACACTTTGCTCAACCGTGCGCGCGCCGGTGCCGCTTTTGACCGCCTGACGGAAAACGAGGAAGTGCTGGCTTACATGCCGGTGGCCTGGATCGGTCAAAACATCTTTAGCTACGCGCAATGGCTGTCCTGCGGCTATGTGGTGAACTGCCCGGAGTCGGCTGCCACCTCCACCATCGACCTCAAAGAAATCGGCCCGACCTATTACTTTGCACCGCCACGGGTGTTTGAGGGCTTGCTCACCAGCGTGATGATCCGTATGGAAGACGCCTCGGCCATCAAACGCAGCATGTTCCACGCGTGCATGCGCCTGGCCAAGCGGGTGGGGCCGGTGCTTAGCAGCGGTGGGCACGTGTCCCTGGTAGATCGCGCTGCCTACGCCCTGGGCAATTTGCTGGTCTACGGCCCCTTGCGCAACAACCTGGGTTTTAGCCGGGTGCGCGTGGCCTATACCGCCGGCGAAGCCATAGGGCCGGATTTGTTCAGCTTTTACCGCTCTATCGGGGTCAATCTCAAGCAGCTCTACGGGTCGACCGAAACGGCGGTGTTTGTCTGCCTGCAGCCCGACGACCAGGCGCATGCCGATACCGTCGGTGTCCCCTGCGAAGGCGTGGAAATCAAGGTCGATGACAACGGTGAAATTTTGGTCAAGTCGCCCGGATTGCTGCGCGCTTATTACAAAAATCCAGAGGCCACGGCAGAGGTTTTAAGTGCGGATGGTTGGTACCACACCAGCGATGCCGGCTTTATCGACGCGCAAGGCCACTTGAAAATTATCGACCGCGTCAAAGACGTGGGCCGGGTGCGCGGAGGCGTATTTGACGGGGCGATGTTCGCGCCCAAGTATGTGGAGAACAAGCTCAAATTCTTCCAGCACATCAAAGAGGTGGTGGCCTATGGTGACGGACGCGAAAAAGTGTGTGTACTGATCAATATCGACTTTGACGCGGTAGGCAACTGGGCCGAGCGGCGCAATTTGCCCTACGCGGGTTACACCGACCTGGCGCAAAAACCCCAGGTGTACCAACTGATTAAAGAGTGCGTGGAGCAGGTCAATGCGGATCTCAGCCGTGACGCCTTGCTGGCCGGTAGCCAGGTGAGTCGCTTCCTGGTCTTGCACAAAGAGTTGGATGCGGATGACGGCGAACTCACACGGACCAACAAAGTGCGCCGGGGCTTTATCGCCGAGAAATACCAGGCGCTGGTGGACGCGCTCTACCAGGGGCGCAGCGAGCAGTTTATTGAAACCCAGGTGAAGTTTGAAGACGGGCGTACGGGTAGCGTGAGCGCCACCTTGAAGATCGAGGACGCCAAGATTTTTGCCTCTGTAAAGGCCGCAGCATGAGTAAGAAAATCGGCGACGTCATTTTGAATGTCAGCAATATTTCCCTGGCCTTTGGGGGTGTGAAGGCGCTGACCGATATCTCCTTCGATGTGCGCGAACACGAGATCCGCGCCATCATCGGCCCCAATGGCGCGGGTAAAAGCTCGATGCTCAATTGCATTAACGGGGTGTACACGCCGCAGCAGGGCTCTATCACCTTTCGGGGCAAAACCTTTAACCATATGGACAGCCATGATGTGGCGTCCATGGGTATTGCCCGCACCTTCCAAAATCTGGCTTTGTTCAAAGGCATGAGTGTGCTGGACAACCTGATGTCCGGGCGCAACCTGAAAATCAAAAGCAATATCTTTTTGCAGGCGCTGCGTATCGGCCCGGCCGAGCGCGAAGAGATCATGCACCGCGAAGCGGTAGAGCGCATTATTGATTTCCTGGAAATTCAGGCCTACCGCAAGACGCCGGTCGGGCAACTGCCTTATGGTTTACAAAAGCGTGTGGATTTGGGCCGCGCATTGGCGATGGAGCCCCAGGTCTTGCTGCTCGATGAGCCGATGGCCGGTATGAATGTCGAAGAAAAGCAGGACATGTGCCGCTTTGTGTTGGATGTGAACGACGAATTCGGTACCACGGTGGTGCTGATTGAGCATGATATGAGTGTCGTGATGGATATTAGCGACCGGGTGGTGGTGCTGGACTACGGTAAAAAGATCGGTGATGGCACGCCCGACGAAGTGCGCAACAACCCGGATGTGATCAGCGCCTATCTGGGCACCAGTCGCTAAACGCGGAGCAAGGCGATGCACAAAAAAATGCAAAAAAGTGGCGTGTGGAAATATGGAGAGGGCGTGTAAGCATGGGATTTTTTCTTGAAACTTTGCTTGGTGGCCTGATGGCCGGCATGCTGTATTCCCTGGTGGCGCTGGGCTTTGTGCTGATTTACAAAGCCTCGGGCGTATTCAATTTCGCCCAGGGCGCAATGGTCTTGTTCGCAGCTCTGGCCATGGCCCGTTTTGCCGAGTGGGTACCGCTGTGGACCGGTATCGCCGACAACCGTTTGGTGACGACTTCGATTGCCTTTATCCTGGCAGGCGTAGTGATGTTTCTGGTGGCCTGGACGGTGGAGCGCTTTGTGCTGCGCCATTTGGTGAACCAAGAAGGCACGACTTTGCTCATGGCCACCCTGGGCATTGCCTATTTGCTTGACGGCGTGGGCCAGACGATTTTTGGCAGCGATATTTACAAAATCGACATTGGCATGCCCAAAGAGCCCATCATGGCCTTTGAGTCCACTTTCCCTGGCGGCATTTTGATCAATAAAGAAGACTTGATCGCCGCCGCGATTGCGGCGGGCCTGGTGATTTTGCTCACCCTGTTTTTCCAGAAAACTTCCACCGGCCGGGCTTTGCGTGCGGTGGCCGACGACCACCAGGCGGCGCAGTCCATCGGTATTCCGCTGGACCGCATCTGGGTGGTGGTTTGGTGTGTGGCTGGCGTAGTGGCTCTGGTTGCCGGCATGATTTGGGGCAGCAAGCTGGGCGTGCAATTTACCTTGTCCACGGTGGCGATGCGGGCCCTGCCGGTAGTCATTTTGGGTGGGCTGACGTCGGTACCCGGTGCTATTTTGGGCGGCTTGATTATTGGCGTAGGTGAAAAACTGTCTGAGGTTTTTCTGGGGCCTTATGTGGGCGGCGGTATCGAAATCTGGTTTGCCTATGTGCTGGCGCTGATCGTTTTACTGTTTCGTCCGCAAGGCCTGTTCGGCGAAAAAATTATTGACCGCGTCTGAAGGGCTGCACCATGTTTTACAGAGAAAACGGGCAATTTAAAACCAGCTACCGCGCGGACCAGCAGATTTTTGGGATCACCCAGGACCGTTTCGGTGTTTTGCTGCTCATCGCGTTTGCTTTTGTAGGCGTTCCTTTGCTCGCCGATGAGTATATGTTCCGGGCCATTTTGGTGCCCTTCCTGATCTTGTCGCTGGCAGCTTTGGGTGTGAATATCCTGGTCGGTTACTGTGGCCAAATTTCGCTGGGCTCTGGTGCATTTATGGCAGTGGGCGCCTATGCCGCCTACAACTTTTTTGTCCGGGTCGATGGCATGCCGGTGGTGCTGGCGCTGCTTTTGGGGGGTGTGTTCTCCACCTTGGTCGGTATGTTTTTCGGTATCCCCAGTTTGCGGGTCAAGGGCTTGTATCTGGCAGTGGCCACACTGGCGGCGCAATTTTTCTGCGACTGGGCGTTTTTGCGTATTAAGTGGTTTACCAATGACTCAGCCTCGGGCACGGCCTCGGTTGCGGATTTGCAGGTACTGGGTTTTGCGATCACCACGCCCTTGGCCAAGTATTTGTTCTGTCTGTGCTTTTTAGTCGTGTTCGGATTGTTGGCTAAAAACCTGGTGCGCGGCGCGATTGGCCGCGAATGGATGGCTATTCGCGATATGGACGTGGCCGCCGCCGTCATCGGTATTCGCCCCATGTACGCCAAACTCAGCGCCTTTGCTGTCAGCTCTTTTATCGTGGGGGTGGCTGGCGGCTTGTGGGCCTTTGTGTACCTCGGTTCTTGGGAGCCTGCTGCCTTCTCGGTGGATCGTTCGTTTCAACTACTTTTCATGGTGATTTTGGGTGGCATGGGTTCGGTAATGGGTAGCTTTTTCGGCGCTGCGTTTATTGTGGTTTTGCCGATAGCGATCAATCAGTTTCTGCCAGTTTTGGGCCATATTTTTGGCTTTACGGTCGATACGGCGACCCTGACCCATGCCGAATTTATAGTGTTTGGAGCGCTGATCGTCTGGTTCCTGATTGTGGAGCCGCACGGCCTGGCGCGCTTGTGGAGCGTGGGCAAGCAAAAAATGCGTATCTGGCCTTTCCCGCATTGAAGTTTGCTTTTTTATTTGGGTTTTTTGGTGGTTTTTTTCATTATTCAAGGAGACATGTATGACGATTCGTAAGCTCACATTGGCTATCGCCTTGGTAGCTGGCGCTGTTTCGGCCTTGGTGCCCACGGCGTCTTTTGCCCAGGCGAAAGAGCAATTTTTCCCGGTTCTGCCCTACCGTTCGGGCGCTTACGCCCCCAATGGCGTGCCATGGGCCAACGGTTTTGTGGACTACCTCAAGCTAGTGAATGCCCGTGATGGCGGCATCAATGGCGTGAAGCTGACTTTTGAAGAGTGCGACACGGCCTACGCCACCGACCGCGGCGTGGAATGTTATGAGCGCCTCAAAGGTAAATCGTCGGGAGCGATTTTTCAGCCGCTCTCCACCGGTATCACCTTTGCTTTGACGGAGAAGGCGCCTAACGACAAGAACGCCTTGATCACCGGCGGTTACGGCCGTTCCGAGTCCAGTGATGGCGGCGTTTTCAAATGGAATTTCCCGCTGATGGGCACCTATTGGTCCGGCGCTGATATTTTGATGCAGCACATCACGGCCAAAGAAGGCGGCAATTTGAAGGGCAAGAAAATTGCCTTGGTGTATCACGACAGCCCCTACGGCAAAGAGCCGATCATTTTGTTGCAAGAGCGCGCCAAGATGCAAGGTTTTGATTTGAGCTTGCTGCCGGTGACTGCGCCCGGTATTGAGCAAAAGGCCACCTGGTTGCAAATCCGCCAAAACCGCCCTGACTATGTATTGCTCTGGGGTTGGGGTGTGATGAATTCTGCGGCTTTGAAAGAGGCCGTCGCGACCGGTTACCCGCGCGAAAAAATGTATGGCGTTTGGTGGTCTGCTGGCGAGCCTGATGTCAAGGACGTTGGTGAGGCAGCAAAGGGCTACAGCGGACTGGTCGCTACCGGCGAGGGTGGTGCTGTGATTGACGATATCAAGAAGTTCGTTCACGGCAAAGGGCAGGGTACCGGTCCGATTGAAGAAGTTTCGACCGTGCTCTATAACCGGGGCATGGTCAGTGCAGCGCTTGGCGTGGAGGCCGTGCGACGTGCGCAGGAGCGTTTCGGTAAGGGCAAGGTCATGACCGGTGAGCAAATTCGTTGGGGCCTGGAAAACCTGGCCGTGGATGCCAAGCGTTTGAAGGCGCTAAAGCTTGACTCGGTGATGAAGCCCATCAGCACGACTTGCGTAGACCACGAAGGCTCACGCTCTGCGCGTGTGCACACCTGGGACGGCAAAAAATGGCAATACGCTTCGGATTGGATCGAAGCAGACACCTCCATCATCAAGCCACTGGTACGCCAGTATGCTGATAAGTACGCCGCCGAGAAAAAACTGACCCGTCGCGATGCCAAGGACTGCCAGACCTGATCGTTCACCGCTTTAACAAGCGCCTAGGCCGCTCTTTCAGAGTGGCCTGGGGAAAGAGCGTTTTGGCGCGTTCTTTCCCCAGGTTTAACGGGAATTTCCACTATGGCTGAAGCCCCCACTATCGTCCTCAATGTCAACGGCATTGAAGTCATTTACAACCATGTTATTTTGGTGCTCAAGGGCGTTTCCTTGCAGGTGCCTCAAGGCGCTATCGTCGCCATTTTGGGCGGCAACGGTGCTGGCAAGACCACCACTTTGCGCGCTGTTTCTAATTTGTTGCAAGGCGAGCGCGGGGCGGTCACCAAAGGGAGTATTGAGTTGCGTGGCGAGCGCATAGAAAACCTGACGCCCGCCGATCTGGTGCAGCGCGGCGTCGTGCAGGTGATGGAAGGGCGGCATTGCTTTGCCCATTTGACGATCGAAGAGAACCTGCTGACGGGTAGCTACACGCGCAAGAACAAGGCTGAGATCGCTGCTAACCTAGAAAAAGTCTATACCTATTTCCCGCGCCTGAAAACACGACGCACCAGCCAGGCGGCTTACACCTCGGGCGGTGAACAACAGATGTGTGCGATCGGGCGCGCGCTGATGGCCAGCCCGACCATGGTCTTACTGGACGAGCCGTCTATGGGCCTGGCACCGCAAATCGTGGAAGAGGTGTTTGAAATCGTTAAAGACCTGAACCAGAAAGAAAAGGTTACCTTTCTCCTGGCCGAGCAAAACACCAATATGGCGCTGCGCTATGCGGACTATGGCTACATCATGGAGTCCGGGCGGGTGGTGATGGATGGGCAGGCCAGTGACTTGGCCAATAACGAGGACGTGAAAGAGTTTTACCTCGGCATGGGCGGTGGAGAGCGAAAGAGCTTTAAAGACGTCAAGAGTTATAAGCGCCGCAAGCGCTGGTTGGCATAAATTTCAGGAGTGTCTATGACGGAGCATTACGACGCACTGGAAACCCGCACGCCTCAGGCGCGTGAGTCGGCATGGATGCAGGCACTGCCTTTGCAGATAGCGCACGCGCAAGCGCACGCACCGGGATTGGCCAGCAGCCTGGCAGGTGTGCAGGCCAGTGCCGTCAACTCACTCGCTGCATTGGCCCGCTTACCCGTGGTGCGCAAGCAAGAACTATTGGATTTACAAAAAGCCTCGCGTGCAGGCGGCGGCGATGTATTCGGCGGGTTTAGTGCCCTGCGCTTTGGTGTGCACATGCCGCGCGTATTCGCCAGTCCCGGCTTGATTTACGAGCCCGAAGGGACGCAGCGTGATTACTGGCGCATGGCGCGCGCCATTTTTGCCGCGGGTTTCCGCCCTGGGGAGCTGATTCACAACAGCTTTAGCTACCACTTCACGCCGGCTGGCTCGATGATGGAGACCGGCGCCCACGCCCTGGGCTGTACTGTTTTTGCCGGCGGTACCGGCCAAACCGAGCAGCAGGTGGCCGCCATGATGGAGTTGCAGCCGACAGGCTATATCGGTACGCCCAGCTTCCTGAAAATTATTTTGGAAAAAGCCGGCGAGATGGGTGTGGCTTTGCCCAGCGTGCGCAAAGCTTTGCTGTCGGGTGAAGCCTTTCCTCTCTCTTTGCGCGACTGGTTGGCAGAGCGCGGCGTGCAGGGCTACCAATGTTATGCGACGGCCGATGTAGGTTTGATCGCCTACGAGACCGCCTCCCGTGAGGGCTTGGTACTGGACGAAGGCGTGATTGTCGAGATCGTCAGACCGGGCACCGGTGACCCGGTGACTGCCGGTGAAGTCGGCGAAGTGGTGGTCACCAGCCTGAATCCGGCCTACCCCTTGATCCGGTTTGGAACTGGCGACCTGTCGGCGGTGCTGCCCGGCCCCTGCCCGAGCGGACGCACCAACACCCGCATCCGCGGCTGGATGGGCCGCGCTGACCAGACCACCAAAATCCGCGGCATGTTTGTCCACCCCAAACAAGTGGCGGACATAGTGCGCCGCTTTCCCGAGGTTTTGCGCGCCCGATTGGTAGTCACTGGGTCGATGGCCCAGGACGAGATGACCCTCAAGGTCGAAAGCGCCAGCGCCAGCGAGGGGCTGTCTGCCCGCATCAGCGAGGCGATCCGAGATGTGACCAAGCTGCGCGGCACGGTGGAGCTGGCGGCGCCCGGTAGCTTGCCCAATGACGGCAAAGTTATTGAAGACGCCCGTAGCTACCAATAAGCGCACAGCCCACTGGCCACCGATTTTCGAAAACTTTGTTTGGCGCAGTCCTGCGCTAAATCAGGCCTTTTTTATGCATACCATGGCCAATAGGCGCTAGACTGTCGTTTTTACCAGTTGGAGACCATTATGAAGAGACTTTTATTGGCTGGCTTGGCGCTGCTGAGTTTTTCCGGTTTTGCCCAAACATACCCATCTAAACCCATCACCATCGTGGTTCCCTTTGTGGCTGGCGGCCCCACGGACCGCGTGGCACGTGACCTGGCAGAGGCCATGCGCAAACCCCTGGGTGATGTCAGCATCGTTATCGAAAACGTATTGGGCGCAGGAAGCTCGATTGGCTCGAATAAAGTAGCCAAGGCCAACGCCGATGGCTATACGATTTTGCTCAACCATATTGCCATGGCAAGCATGCCTAACTTGATGCGCAATATGCCTTTCAAAATCGATTCGGACTTTGAGTACCTGGGCATGATTAATGATGTGCCTATGACCCTGATTACCCGTCCTTCCATGCCAGCAAAAAACTTCAAAGAGTTGCGCGATTGGTTGAACGCGAATAAGGGCAAGATTAATTTGGGTAACGCCGGCATTGGTTCTGCCTCACATTTGTGCGGTTTGATGTTCCAAAACGCGATACAGGTGGACATGACCACCATTCCGTATAAAGGTACCGCGCCTGCGATGACCGATTTGATCGGCGGGCAAATCGACTTGCTGTGTGACCAAACCACCAATACCTCTGTGCAAATCGAAGCCAAGAAAGTGAATGCCTACGGTGTTACCACCGCTAAGCGTCTGACAACGCCCGCACTCAAGGACATCCCTACCCTGCAGGAAGACGGCTTAAAAGGCTTTGAGGTCACCATTTGGCACGGTCTTTATGCACCCAAAGGCACGCCAGCGGATGTTGTAGCCAAATTGAATAGCGCGCTCAAAGCGGCATTGAAAGATCCCGACTTCATTAAAAAGCAAGAGGCATTGGGTGCCGTCGTGGTTACCGATAAGCGCGTAGAGCCTGCCGAGCACAAGAAATTTGTGGCTGCAGAGATTGCCAAATGGGGCCCCGTGATCGCGGCTGCCAAAGAATATATCGATTAAGCCTGCGGTCCGCGTATTGCGGGATCCGGCTGCGGCGCAGCAAGCTTGGGCCACCTGAAATCGTCTGCGGCTATACGCCCCAGACGATTTCTTTGTTTTCGGCGTGGCAACGCTCCAGCATCCGAATAAATGGCAGGCTGCGCTGGCGCAAACTGACACCCTGAAGGCCTGAAGCGAGGGGCCGCCCAGATTCAAGGGCTACGTCGGCTTTTTCCTGCAAATGCGCTTCTTCTTCGGCAACAGCTTGCTGCAGCGCAGCGATGGCTTGCTGCATATCCTGCGGTAGCAGGATGCCTTTTTTAAGGCCGTGCGGATCGGTTTTTCCAATAATGGTCAAAACCGTTCGGCCGTTTTCCTCAAGCATGATGAGGTCGCCGCATACCTTGGATTTGAACTTGTAAATCATGGTAAAGCCAGCATAACGCTATAGAGGGACGAAACCCAAGACAATGTCTTGGCCTAAAGCAAAAAAGGAGTATCTAAGTAAATTTAAGTCCCCCAGCGGTAAATGGGATTACCGTTTTGAAATGTAAATATTATTATCTTTACATTTAATGAGAAAGGCGTAGATTTTTTTTCATTGCACTGGAATGAAACTCGCCTATAATCATTAGCCATACTTTTTTTGCTGGAGTTACTAATGACTAATTTGATTGATATCCAAGGCCAAATCGAAAAGCTGCAAAAGCAAGCTGCCGATATTAAGTCCAAAGAATTTTCTGCAACCGTGCGTGATATTCAAGCGAAAATGCAGGCCTTCGGCATCACCGTGAAAGACTTGCAGACGCGCAAAACCGCCAAAGGTGCTGCTAAATCCGGGCGTCCTACAAAAGAGAAGGTGGCAAAAGCCCCTAAAGCAGCGCGTAAATCGAGCCAACCCGTGGCAGCCAAGTTCCGCGGCCCCAATGGCGAAACCTGGTCCGGCCGGGGTTTGACGCCCAAGTGGCTGGCTTCGCTGGTGGCCCAAGGGCAAAGCAAAGAGTCGTTTGCCGTTGCTAGCGCTGCAACTCCATAACAAACGGATTTCTAGCGTACTCTGCGGTACCAGCATCTTTCCCTGTCAATCTCAAGACGGGGTCTTTGCGCTAAATACCAAGGCTTGTTTGCGCTTTTTTGAATTCAGGCAAACCAGCGCGGCGGGGAGATAATCGTCCTTATTTGACGCACGGACACCGCCATGACCTCCACCAGTATCCATGACAAGGCCGAAACCCTAGCGCGCGCCCTGCCGTATATCCGCAAATACCACGGTAAAACCATGGTAATTAAATACGGTGGCAATGCCATGACCGACCCGGCCTTGCAGATGGCGTTTGCGCAGGACGTGGTCTTGCTCAAACTCGTGGGTATTCATCCGGTCGTCGTTCATGGTGGGGGACCTCAAATTGAGAGCGCCCTGCATCGCTTGAGCAAAACCGGTTCCTTCATCCAAGGCATGCGGGTGACCGATGGGGAAACCATGGGTGTGGTGGAGTGGGTGCTGGCGGGCCAGGTGCAGCAGGAAATCGTCGGGTTGATCAACCAGGCCGGAGGCAAGGCGGTGGGATTGACCGGGCGCGATGGAGCCATGATCCGCGCCAAAAAACTTAAATTGTGGGACCAGGCCGATCCGTCGATTGCGCACGATATCGGTCAGGTCGGTGATATCGTCAGTGTCGATCCCTCAGTGCTACGGGCTTTGCAGGACGATGCTTTTATTCCCGTGATCAGCCCCATAGGGTTTGGCGAAAACAATGAAAGCTACAACATCAACGCCGATGTGGTGGCTGCCAAACTCGCTACCGTGTTGCAAGCCGAAAAACTTTTGATGCTCACCAATATCAGCGGTGTGCTGAATAAAAACGGCGACTTGCTTATCGATTTAAGCGCCCGTCAGATCGATGCCATGGTGGCAGACGGTAGTATTTCTGGCGGTATGTTGCCCAAAATCAGCGGCGCACTCGATGCTGCCAAAAGTGGCGTCAAGGCGGTGCACATCATCGATGGCCGCGTAGCCCATGTCTTATTGCTGGAAATCCTTAGCGATCAAGCTTTTGGAACCATGATTCGTTCGTCTTGACGAGAAAAATACCCAGAAAAGCCCAGGGATAAGCCGGGTCGGGGTTTATCTGGTGCAAAATAGCACGATCGTTCTATTTTGATGATCCCCGCTAGCCCATGTCATTTGCCGCCACGCTAATCCCTTCGCCTGAGGTCTCGGAACCCAAAAATTCCGGACGCGCCTTGTTAAAGGGGCAGCAAACCAAGCAGGCAATTGTTCAGGCGGCGGTCAGTCTCAGTACACGCCTGGGTCTAGAAGGGCTCAGTATCGGTTTGCTGGCCGAAAACATGCATATGAGCAAATCTGGCGTGTTCGCGCACTTCGGCTCACGGGAAGACCTGCAAATTTCAGTGATTGACGAGTATTTCAACTGCTTCAAACAGGAAATATTTTTCCCTGCCTTGCAGCAGTCCCGCGGCTTGCCGCGCTTGCGTGCCTTATTTGACAACTGGATGAAGCGCGTTGCGGTGGAAATCCAGTCCGGTTGCATATTTATTAGCGGGGCAGTGGAGTTTGACGACCGTCCGGGGCCGGTGCGCGACGCATTGGCCCACGCGGTGCGCCAATGGCAGGACGCGTTGTTTCGCGCAGTCATACAAGCCAAAGAGTGCGGTCACTTGGCAGCGCAGGCGGATGCGGCACAAATTGCCTTTGAGATACACGGATTGATTTTGGCTTTGCACTATGAAACTCGGTTTTTGCAAAAGCCTGGTTCGCTAGCGCAAGCGAACCAGGGTTTTGAAAATATTTTGCAAAGAAACGGCCAAGCCTTGGGCCTTGCTTGCGTAGCGCCCACCACGGATTTCCCTTGATTTATTGAAACTTAGGAGTTTTCTTTATGCCCAGCTATACCCCGCCCTTGCGTGATATGCAGTTTGTTATGCACGAGCTATTGCACGTGGTGGACGACCTCAAAGCTATGCCAGCGCATGCCGATATGGATGCGGACACCATGAATGCCGTTCTGGAGGAGGGCGGAAAATTTGCCTCCGACATACTGTTTCCCCTCAATATCAGCGGTGACGCCGAGGGATGCCAGTTAGACCAGAGCACGCACGCGGTGACAACACCCAAGGGTTTCAAAGAAGCTTATGCCCAGTATGTGGCTGGCGGCTGGCCGGCGCTGTCTAGCGACCCGGCCTATGGTGGTCAGGGCTTGCCTTTGATCGTGAACCAGTTTTTCTATGAAATGCTCAATAGCGCCAACCAAGCCTGGACGATGTACCCGGGCCTGACGCATGGCGCTTATGCTTCGCTGGCTACGCATGGCACGGATGCCCAAAAAACCACCTACCTGGGCAAGATGGTCAGCGGGGAGTGGACCGGCACCATGTGCTTGACCGAGCCCCATTGCGGTACCGATCTGGGCTTGATGCGTACCCGCGCCGAAGCGCAGCCCGATGGCACCTACCGCATCACTGGCAACAAAATATTTATCAGTGCTGGCGAGCACGACATGAGCGAGAACATTGTGCACCTGGTGCTGGCGCGCTTGAGTGATGCGCCTGCCGGCATCAAAGGCGTGAGCCTGTTCATTGTGCCCAAGTTTTTGGTCCATGAGGACGGCAGCCTGGGCGCGCGCAATGGTATCTATTGCGGAGGCCTAGAGCACAAAATGGGCATCAAAGGTAGCGCGACCTGTCAAATGGTTTTAGACGGTGCTGTGGGCACTTTGGTGGGCGCGCCCAACAAAGGCATGAACGGCATGTTTGTGATGATGAATGCGGCCCGACTGGGAGTGGGCAACCAGTCGCTGGCGCTGACCGAGGTGGCCTACCAAAATGCGCTGGCCTACGCCAAGGACCGCATCCAAATGCGCTCGCTGTCGGGCACCAAAGCCAAGGACAAAGCCGCCGATCCCATCATCGTGCACCCGGATGTACGCAAAATGCTGCTAACTGCCAAAGCCTATGCCGAAGGTGGCCGCGCGATGCAAGGCTTTTGCACCATGCTCTTGCAACAGGAGCATAGCCACCCGGATGAGCAGGTGCGCAAAGATGCGGGTGAAATGCTGGCGCTGCTGACACCGATCGTGAAAGCATTTATCACCGATAACGGATGGATCGCCACCTCGACTTGCCTACAAGTGTTTGGCGGCCATGGTTACATCAAAGAATGGGGCATGGAGCAGTATGTGCGTGATGCGCGTATCAACATGATTTACGAAGGCACCAACACCATTCAGTCGCTGGACTTGCTGGGCCGCAAAATCCTGGGCAATAACGGCGCCACACTGCGCAAATTCGGCAAGTTGGTAATGGAACTGGCCCAGCAGGAAGCAGGCAACGAAAAAATGGACGAATTCATCAAACCGGTGACCGACCTGGGCCAGCAAATGACCCAGTTCACCATGGATATCGCCATGAAAGGCATGCAAAACCCCGACGAAGTGGGCGCAGCCGCGGTGGACTATTTGCGCGTTGCAGGCCATTGGACGCTGGGCTATTTTTGGGCCCGCACGGCCCAGGTGGCATTGCGCCAGATCGCCGCGGGTAATGCCGACCCTTTTTACCTGGGCAAGCTTCAAACCGCGCGTTTTTCCTTCGCCAAACTCTTTCCTGAAACCACCAGCCTGATGCAGACTGCCCGACAGGGCAGCGCAGTGCTGATGGACACGGACGCGGCGCTGGTCTAAAGCGCCTTACAGTCACTTACCCTTAACGCGAAACCTAGGAGATAACGCGATGAAAAAAATCACACTAATTGGATTACTCGCAGCCTTCAGTGGCTTGGCATGTGCACAGATGAGCCCCTTGGGCCTGTGGAACACCATCGACGACAAAACCGGTAAACCCAAAGCCGAAGTGCGAATTTCCACCAATGCTGCAGGCGAGCTCTCGGCTGTGGTGGTGCGCGGTCTGGAGGCTAATCCTGATCCGGAACCCAATTGCGAGAAATGCACCGATGACCGCAAGGGCAAACCCAAAATTGGCCTAGAGATTATTCGTGGCGGCAAAAAAGTAGAAGGTAAAGATGTGTGGGAAGGTGGCAAGATTCTGGACCCCAACAACGGCACCGACTACCGTCTCAAATTGACCCCGATCGAAGGTGGGAAAAAACTGGAAGTGCGCGGTTACATCGGAACCCCTATGCTCGGACGCACCCAAACCTGGGTGCGTGTGGAATAAATTGACGCGCTTGCATCTTTTTGACCAGGCCCTGGTGCTAGAGCCCCAGGGCGATGGCGTACTTTTGGGCCAGGCCACGCCGGCTTGGGCCAATATGGTCGGACCGTTTGGCGGCATCACCGCCGCCACCGTGGTGCGGGCCATCATGGACCATGCACAGTGCCTGGGCACCCCGCTGTCCCTGACGGTCAATTACGTGGCGGGGATTGCCTTGGGCCCTTACCACCTGCACCTCTCGGTGGCACGCACCAACCGCTCCACACAGCACTGGACTTTTGAAATTCACCAAGCCCAGGCCGATGGTACGCGGGCCTGTGTGTTGACGGGAACCGCCCTGACGGCGGCGCGCCGCGGCACTTGGGGCGTGAACGACGTGCCCATGCCGCGGGTGCGCCCGCCCCATGAGGTGCCCGTGGTGCAGATGCCGCGCATGGTCGAATGGTTTTCCCGCTATGAAATGCGCAGCCTGGAAGGGCCACTGCCGCAAATATGGGATGGTCAGGAAAATCCGCTGCCGCCCGAGTCGGCCAGCACCAGTTGCTTGTGGGTGCGCGACAGTGCCGGCCGCGCGCTGGACTATCCAGCCATCGCGGCCTATGCGGATATATTTTTCCCCCGCGTCTGGTTGCGCCGCGCCAAACATGTGCCGGCCGGTACCGTTTCCATGACGGTGTATTTCCATGCCGACGCACAGCAGTTCGCAGACGTGGGTGCAGGGTATCTGCTGGCGCAGGCGCGTGGGCAGGTATTTCGCGACGGATTTTTCGACCAAAGCGGCTATTTGTGGAGTGAGGCCGGCACCCTGCTAGCCACGACGCACCAACTGGTGTATTTCAAAGAATAGGGCGTCCCGCTGGGGCGGTAGGTATGCAAGATGTATTGAAAGATGTTTCCGAAGGCGTCATGACCTTAACGCTTAACCGCGCGGACAAGAAAAATGCCCTCACCCAGGCCATGTACGGCTTTATCGCCGATGCCCTGCTAGAAGCTGCGGCAGCGCCTAGCGTCCATGTATTGGTATTGCAAGGCGACCCAGCGATTTTCAGTGCTGGCAACGACATCGCTGATTTTTTGGGCCGTCCACCCTCGGTGGATTCGGCCGACACCGATGTGTCACGGTTTCTGCGTGGCATTGCGGCCTTCCCCAAACCCTTGGTCGCCTCGGTCTGCGGACCGGCAGTGGGCGTAGGTACCACCATGCTGTTTCATTGCGACTTGGTCTATGCCGGTGACAACGCCGCTTTTTCCATGCCCTTTGTCAACCTGGGTTTGTGCGCCGAGGCGGCTTCGAGTTTGCTGGCACCCCAATTGATGGGCTACCACCGCGCCGCCGAGGCTTTGCTGCTGGGCGAGCCCCTACTCGCCGAGGCCGCGTCGGAGTTCGGTCTAGTCAATCGCGTAGTCCCGCCCTCGGAGGCCAACGCACTGGCGCGCATGCAGGCGCTCAAGCTCGCGGCCAAGCCGCTTCCGGCTCTAATGGAAACCAAGCGGCTCATGAAAAAAGGCCAGCTGGCCCAGGTGCTCGCACAGATTGCCGAGGAAGGCGCTACCTTTGGGCGCTTGCTCCAATCGCCGCATGCCAGAGAAGCCTTCTCGGCATTTTTGGAAAAACGCAAACCCGATTTCTCTACGCTGTAAATCCAAGCCCTTGCACATGGTGTGCGGGTAAGTGGCTCGGCCGCGCACGCATAGAGGCCAGACCTGTGACAATGGGTGTATGCCTACTCCCGATACGTTTCCTGCCAGCGCCCCCCACGGTCCGCCTTGGGCTGAACCTGCCATCAGCGCCAACCTGTCACCCACTGGTCCAATTGGTCGGACCAGCTCAGCATCGACAACTCGCCGCAAGTTGTCGGCGGTACCACTAGGCGACATTGTGTTCGAGGAGGAGTTCGTCAAAGGACTCAAAAAAATATTCGAAGAAATGATTTCCTTTAACCGGGTGCTGGGTCTCCAAATCCACGACTTAGGCCCGGCCAAGGTGCGTGCGCGCATCCAGATGAAGCCTGAGTTGGTGGGGCATTTCAGCTATAACCGCATCCACGGTGGAGTGATCAGCGCCGGCCTGGACGCCATGGGCGGCCTGGCCGTGATGGCCGCTATCGGTGCGCGTCATATGGACGAAGCGCCCCTGCAAAGACTGCGCCGTTTTGCCAATTTGGGCACCATCGACCTGCGTATCGACTATCTGCGACCAGGCATTGGTGAATATTTTGATCTGCAAGCAGAGGTCTTGCGTCTGGGTTCGCGTGTCGCCTCTACGCGCATGGAGTTTTTCGGACCTGAGGGAACATTGCTATCGACGGGCAGCGCCGCCTACATCGTTTCCTGACATAAAAAAAGGCCCTTTTTAGGGCCTTTTTGCGTACGGGGCAAGCTATTACAACGGTACTTTTTTCAGCATCTCAATGCCGATCTTGCCCGCTGCAATCTCGCGCAAGGCGGTAACACCGGGTTTGTTCTTGCTTTCGATTTTTGGGGTGTGGCCCTGGTTGAGCATGCGCGCGCGATAAGTGGCGGCGAGTACCAATTGAAAACGGTTAGGGATCTGCGCGAGGCAGTCTTCGACAGTGATGCGGGCCATGCAATTCTCCGGAAAAACTAGGGGATGTTGAGCGCTTGGAAGGTGTCA
>CAMBFO010000032.1 GCA_945865675.1 Comamonas sp. lk | reverse complement strand
ACCGTGCTGCGTTTGACCAAGGGGCCAATCGCGATCAAGGTAATGAAAAGGAACAGCATTTCGACGTGATAGACCATGCTGTAACCGACAGAGGGGTCGACCATGCCAGGGCCCCACAGGCCCTGCGTGGTGATGCCGCTGACCACATCACGCAGTGCACCGCCGAAAAACATGGCAATACCGGCGGCTGCGGACTGCACCGCACCCCAGGCGCCAAGCGCCAGGCCAACAAACTGCCCTTCCATGCGCATGGCAGTAAACAAGGTGCCGACGGCAAACAGTCCGCCACCAAAACCGATGCCCAAGGCGCCAAGCCGGAACAACCAGCCGGCATCCAAAGGTGCGGAAAAAATAACCGCGGAGAAGGCAGGCAAGCCCGCCAATGCCCCGTAAGCGGCCAGCCGCATTGGATCAATGCCTTTGGCCAGATGCCTTCCCGAGACATAAAACCCGAGCAGTCCTCCGGCGGCGAGCATGGCGGTCAGCGCACTGGTAGCGCCCACGCTGAGCTTGAGGATTTCGCCACCATAGGGCTCCAAAATAATGTCCTGCATATTGAAGGCCACGGTGCCCAAGGCTGTAGCCCACAAGAAGCGGCGCGCTTGCGGCAAGGCGATGAATTGCGCCCATACCTCTCTGAACTTGGGCTGCACCTTGTTTTTGAGTGCAGCCACGCGCTGCGGATTACGTGGCTCTTGCTTCCACAAGGCAATGGCATTGAGGACGAGCACCACCAGCGCACTGCCCTGCACTACTTGCACCAGATGCTCCGGGGTGAAATCAGCCAGCAGCACGCTGAAGATCAAACTCCCGCTCACCGCGCCGACCAGCAGCATGGTGTAGAGCAGCGCGACCACGCGCGGACGGGTCTCTTCGCTGGCCTGATCAGTAGCCAAAGCCAAGCCGGCGGTTTGCGAAGTTTGCAAGCCAGCGCCAACCAGCAAAAACGCCATGCCAGCGGCTGCCTGGCCCACAAAATCAGGCACCTGCACTTGGCCGCGCCCGGACAAGACCAGGAGCGCAAACGGCATTACTGCAAGGCCTACAAACTGTATGAGCGTGCCACCCCACATATAGGGCACGCGCCTCCAACCAAAGGCCGATACATGCACGTCCGACTGGTAGCCGGTGACGGCACGAAACGGTGCCACGACCAATGGCAAAGCCAGCATCAAAGAAACCAGCCAGGCGGGCACTCCCAACTCCACAATCATCACGCGGTTGAGGGTGCCGATCATCAAGGCCGTAGTCATGCCCATGGTGAACTTAAAGAGCGTTAGACGCAGCAAGCGCGGCAGCGGCAAACCGGCACTAGAGACGTCAGCAAAGGGCAGCCAGCTAGCCGGCATTTGCTTGGCATATTTGGCAAATGTCTTGGCTCTCATGACCGCAACCACTCCATGGCTTGGGACTTATAAAAGCCGCTGGAAACGCGTTGGGTGCGGGCGCAAGCCCATCCATCTAAAGCGTTATGCGCCTTCATCAAACGTGCGATACGCTCTTCGGCCATGGGCTCCAGCCAGGGCGCGCGGTCACCGCGTGGAAACAAGCGCCCCACCGAAATCATGGCCGCAAGCAGCGGGGTGCGCGGCGCGAAGGTAAACACGATCGACCCGCTGGTGCGTTCAGCCAACTGCGCTAGCGCATGCACCGCGTCGTCAGTTTGGTAATGGATGATGGAGTCCATGGCCACCACATGATCGAAGTGACCGAGCGCGGGGTCCAGCATGTCGCCGCTATGAAACTCCACCAGATGCGCCACATCCTGGGGAATACGTTCACGCGCCAGATTGACCAGCGTGGGCGACAAGTCAATCGCCACCACGTGGGCGCCGCGGCGCGCTGCTTCCACGGCCAGCGCGCCTGTGCCGCAACCGGCGTCCAGGATGCGTTTGCCGCTCAAGTCCTCACTCAGCCAGGACAGCAAAGTGGCGCGCATGCGATCGCGCCCTGCACGCACCGTGGCGCGGATGCGGCCCACCGGTGCATCCGAGGTCAGCTTGGCCCAGGCGGCGGCGGCGGTGCGATCGAAATAGTTTTCGATCTGACCGCGTCGTTCCTGGTAGCTTGCATTACTCATGGTGTTTGCCTCAATCAAAGCCCAATAGGTCAAAAATATCGCGGTCCTTCATAGGCACGGCGTTGTAGCTCTCGCCACCCAGCCACAAGCTGGCGGCAAGACGCATATATTCTTTTTGTACCGCCTCGAGTTCGGGTGAATATTCCATCTCAAAGAGCGTTGATTTCTTGAGGCGACTACGCCGTATCACATCTAGATCAGGAAAGTGCGCTGCCAATTTAAGGCCGATACGGTTGTTATATTTATCGATCTGGTCGGTCGCTGCGCTGCGGTTGGCAATCACACCACCCAAACGCACGTTGTAGTTTTTAGCTTTGGCACCAATAGCTTGCACGATGCGGTTCATCGCGAAGATGGAATCAAAGTCGTTGGCAGTGACGATCAAAGCCTTATCAGCATGCTGCAAGGGGGCTGCAAAGCCGCCACACACCACATCGCCCAGCACGTCAAATATCACGACATCGGTGTCTTCGAGCAAATGGTGTTCTTTGAGGAGCTTGACGGTTTGCCCGACCACATAACCGCCGCAGCCGGTTCCGGCCGGTGGGCCACCGGCTTCGACGCACATGACGCCGTTGTAGCCTTCAAACACAAAGTCTTCCACCCGCAGTTCTTCGGCATGGAAGTCCACGGTTTCGAGCACGTCGATCACCGTGGGCAGCATTTTTTTGGTCAGTGTAAAAGTGCTGTCGTGCTTGGGGTCGCAACCGATTTGCAGCACCCGCTTGCCCAATTTAGAAAAGGCCGCCGACAGGTTCGACGAGGTGGTGCTCTTGCCGATACCGCCTTTGCCATAAATGGCAAAAACCTTGGCGTTACCGATCTTCACATTCGGGTCGAGCTGCACTTGCACGCTGCCCTCGCCGTCCAAGCGCGTGTTGCGCTTTACCGTGGGGAATGGCAATGTTTCAACAGTCATGCGTTTGCTCCTTCGTATACGCCTTCTAGGCGATCTTCTAATTCTTCACTGGCGTTGCGTAACGCCTGCAAAGTCGCTTCATCCGGTTGCCAATAGTTGCGCTCCGATGCTTCTAGCAATCGGTTAGCGACTCGGGCAGAGGCCGTCGGATTCAGTTTGGCAAGACGCTCGCGCATCTGCGGGTCGAGCATGAATGTCTCGGACAATTGTTTGTACACCCAGGGCTGTACTTGGCCGGTGGTGGCCGACCAGCCCATGGTGTTGGTGACATGCACTTCAATTTGGCGCACGCCTTCATAGCCATGTTCCAGCATGCCTTCGTACCACTTGGGGTTGAGCATACGGGTACGGGTTTCGATGGAGACTTGCTCGCGCAGCGAGCGCACGGCCGCATTGCCCTTGGTCTGGTCGCCGATATAGACCGGCGGCGTCTTACCGCCTTGCGCTACTTTGACGGCCTGGGTGATGCCACCCAGAGTGTCGAAGTAGTTGTCCACCGTGGTAACGCCCAGTTCCACCGAGTCCAGGTTTTGGTAGGTGAGCTGCACATCGGCCAATGCTGTTTGCAAGAGCGCGGTTTGCTGCACGGCGCGCCCGGTACGGCCATAGGCAAAACCTTTGCGGCGTTTGTAAGTTTCGGCCAATTCGCCTTCGTCGCTCCAGCGGCTGCTCTCAACCAGGTTATTGACGTTGGAACCGTAAGCGCCTTCGGCATTCCCATACACACGTAAGGACGCAATTTCCAAAGTGCAACCATGCTCTTGCTGGTAGGCCAGGGAATGCTTGCGGATCCAGTTCATCTCCAGGGGCTCATCGGCGCTGGCAGCGAGGAATGCAGCCTCGGCCAGTAACTTGATCTGCAAAGGCATCAGATCGCGGAAGATACCCGAGAGGGTAATGACCACGTCGATGCGCGGACGGCCCAATTCGGCCAGCGGTATCAGGCTGGCACCAGCGATGCGACCATAGCTGTCAAAGCGGGGCAAAGCGCCCATGAGTGCCAAAGCCTGCGCAATCGGAGCGCCTTCGTTTTTCAGGTTGTCACTGCCCCAGAGCACCATGGCAATTGATTCGGGCAGCGGATTGCCATCGGCGCAGTGGCGCTCGATCAACAGTTGGGCTTGGGCTTTGCCATCGCGCACCGCCATCGCACTAGGGATACGGAAAGGGTCAAAGCCGTGAATATTGCGGCCTGTGGGCAAGACCGCAGGCGTGCGCAAAATATCGCCGCCGGGTGCTGGGCGGATGTAACGTGCATCCAAAGCACGTAGCAGGGCAGGCACCTCGGTATCCACTGCCAACAGGGCCTGCGGCTCTACCAGGGCGCGCAGTGCTTCCAGGCTGCTGTGGTTGCGCGGCAAACCCGCGGCAACCAGTGCGCGCTCGGGCGCCAGCCCTTGCACCAAAGCCTCAACCGCTAAGCGATCAATTTGCACGCCGTGGTTGGCATCGGCCATAGCCAGCAACATATCCACACGCTGGGCAGCGCTAGGCGCGCGACCAGCGACATGCAGACCGTGCGGGATGAGGGTGTATTCCAACTCCAGCATTTCTTGCGACAAGCGCAGCACCTGCTGGTCCAGGGCCGAGCCCATGGCGGTATCCCAAATGGGTTCGGGGCTGACCAAATCCAACTCTGCAGCTTGCGCTTGGATGACCACCGCCAAGGCAGCGCGCTCGGTATTACCGGGCTCTAGGCTACGCCAGCGCTCTAGCGAGGCTTTGAGGTCGTTCAGGCCTTTGTACAAACCGGCTTGGGCAATCGGCGGTGTCAGGTAGCTGATCAGCGTGGCGCCTGAACGGCGCTTGGCAATAGCGCCTTCGGAAGGATTGTTGGAGGCATACAAATACACATTGGGCAGGTCGTCGATCAAACGGTCGGGCCAGCAAGTACCGCTCATGCCGGTTTGCTTGCCAGGCATGAATTCGAGTGCGCCGTGGGTGCCAAAATGCAGCACTGCGTGGGCCTTAAAGTCTTCGCGCAGGTAGCGGTAAAAAGCCGAGAAGGCATGCGTGGGGGCGAGGCCTTTTTCAAACAGCAGGCGCATCGGGTCGCCTTCGTAGCCGAAGGAAGGTTGCACGCTAATGAGCACGTTACCAAACTGCTTGCCCAGCACAAAAATAGAGCTGCCATTGCTGAGCTGGCGTCCGGGCGCCGGGCCCCATTGCGCCTCGATTTCTTTGAGCCAGCGCTCGCGCTTGACATGCTCGTCGGCACTGATGAGCGCATGCACATTGGCATCTGCCCCGTGCTGCGCGGCATTGCCTTGCAAGAGCGCCTCGCGCAAAGCATCCACCGACGGCGGCACCTCAACCTGGTAGCCCTGCACCTTCATGGCCGTGAGCGTGTGCCACAGCGATTCGAACACCGACAAATAAGCGGCGCTGCCGATATTGCCGGCATTGGGCGGGAAGTTAAACAACACGATGGCGACTTTTCGCTCATGGTGTTGGCTGCGCTTTAAGGCCACTAGTTTGCTCACGCGTGCGGCCAGCATGATGGCGCGCTCGGGGCAGGAATGCATGTCCTGCGCGTTGGTGCTTTCGCCAAAGGTACAGGCGTGGTGGCAGCCGGTGCAAGTGACACCCACAGCGCCGGGGCGACCACCAAAAACAATAGGACTGGTGGAACCATCTAACTCGGGAATCGCCACCATGATGGTGCTCTCGACTGGCAAGAGGCCGCGGTCGGAGCCACCCCATTGGTCCAGGGTTTGAAACTCTACCGGGTGCGCTGCGACATAGGGCACGTCCAATTTGGCCAGCACTTCTTCAGCCGCTTTGGCATCGTTGTAGGCGGGGCCACCCACCAGAGAAAACCCGGTCAGCGATACCACCGCGTCCACTGCGACTTGGCCGTTCTTCATGAAGAATGCATCGATCGCGGGGCGAGAATCCAGGCCAGCGGCGAAGGCTGGAATGACACGCAGGCCACGCGCTTCGAGGGCGGCGATCACTCCGTCGTAATGTCCAGCATTGCCAGAGAGTAAGTAAGAACGCATGAGCAAAATACCCACCGTGCCGCGCAACGCCGTCGCCTCGGGCCGTGGCAACACTTGCGCGTCTTCACTAAAGCGTCCGACCATGCGCGGGTGGTAAACACCCACTTCGGGATAGTCCACTGGTGGAGCCACTTTGACGCTACCGCGCAAGACTTTACGCGGGCCGTCTGCACCCCGGTCGATGACGTGGCGCACCATATTGAGCACGTTGTCGTCCGAGCCACCCATCCAATATTGCATCGTTAGAAAGTAGGAACGCACGTCTTGCGCGGTGCCCGGAATAAAACGCAGTATTTGCGGCAGGCGGCGCAGCATTTTCATTTGCGACGCGCCACCGGTGGCGGCTTTTTCTTTGCTGCCGCGCAGCTTTTTCAGCAAGGCCATGGGGCCGCTGGCGGGCTTGCCCATGTCGAACTGGCCGAGGCGGGTCAGTTGCGTCACCTCGGTGGCGCTGGCCAGGCAAATCATGGCGTCGCAGTGCATACGGCGCTGGCGCAAATCGTCCAGGATGGGTAGGAAGTGGTCTTCCAAAAACAACATGCCAGCGATCACGATGTCGGCCTGGGCGATGTCCTTTTTGCAGCGTGCAATCAAGGCCTCATTACCCGCATATTCCGATGCTGCGTGCAGGCTGACCGTCAGACCGGGAAACTCACGACCCAAAGTGTGGCTGGCACGGTTGATAGAGCTCGCTAGGTGCGTGTCCATAGTCACAATCACCACCTTGATCGGGGTGGTGTTGCGCAGCGGTGCCGCCTTAGCGGGCGAAGTAAGCTTTAGCGTCATAGAGCGTCTCCACCGTAATCACCGATAGGCCATGCTCGGATGCGTAGCGCTCGGTATTTCGCCGGGCTTTGCCCCGCACGAAGAACGGTATTTTTTTTAATTCTTTCTCGGCACTGGCATCCCAGGCGCAGGCTCCACCGGTATTGGTTTTGTCAGCGGCGACCGTTAGCGTGACCGCTTCCTGGACCGCAGCCAGTGCGGGCTCAATGGCCACCACCACCGGCTCAGGTGCGAGCTGCATGTGCGCAGCGCCACCCAGGTGCGAGGGCGCGGCGTCTTCATGGAATTCAGAGTCGCCCCGGAACATACCGATGAGGTGCTCTTCCAGTCCCATCATCAGCGGATGCACCCAGGTATCAAACAGCACATTAGCGCCTTCAAAGCCCATTTGCGGCGCATAGCGGGCCGGGAAATCTTGCACATGTACCGGTGCGGAAATCACCGCGCAGGGGACACCCAGACGCTTGGCGATGTGACGCTCCATTTGCGTGCCCAGCACCAGCTCGGGCTGCAGCTCGGCAATGCGCGATTCGATTTCCAGGTAGTCGTCGCTGATGAGTGCCTCGACGCCATAGAGCTTGGCTGCATCGCGCACTTCGCGCGCAAACTCGCGGCTGTAAGTGCCTATGCCTACCACGGCAAAACCCATTTCCTCCGCCGCCACTTTGGCCGCTGCAACTGCGTGCGTGGCATCACCGAACACGAACACACGTTTGCCGGTGAGGTAGGTGGAATCGACCGAGCGGGCATACCACTGGGCGCGCGAATGTACTTTGGCCAAAGCCACCTCGGCATCCAGGCCGGCCAGGCCCGCCACTTCGCGGACAAAAGCGCGCGTGGCGCCCACGCCTATGGGGATGGTTTTGCTAAAGGGCTGGCCATAGCTACGCTCCAACCACTGCGCGCTAAGGCGGGCGATTTCGGGATAAAGGACGACGTTGAAATCGGCATCAGCCAGGCGGGCTAGATCCGCAGGGCTAGCGCTTTGGGGTGCAACGACGTTGATGGCGATACCCATATCGGTGAGCAACTTGCGGATTTCGGCCAAATCATCGCGGTGCCGAAAGCCCAAGGCACTGGGGCCCAGAATATTGCAGCTGGGAACCCGTCCGGCCTGCTGCGCCTGGCTGCGAGGCTGCGACAGGTGGCGCACCAGTTGATAGAAGGTTTCGGAGGCGCCCCAGTTTTCTTTGCGCTGGTAGGACGGAAGCTCTAGCGCCACGACCGGCACCGGCAAATTCAGGGCCTTGCACAAACCGCCTGGGTCATCCTGAATCAGCTCGGCAGTGCACGACGAGCCTACCAGCATGGCTTGCGGCGCAAAGCGCTCAAATGCCTGGCGCGCTGCGGTTTTGAAGAGCTCGGCGGTATCGCCGCCCAGATCGCGCGCCTGGAAGGTGGTGTAGGTGACAGGCGGGCGCTTTTGCAAACGCTCGATCATGGTGAACAGCAAATCTGCGTAGGTGTCGCCCTGGGGGGCGTGCAGCACGTAGTGCACGCCTTCCATGGCCGTGGCAATACGCATGGCGCCCACATGGGGCGGTCCTTCGTAAGTCCACAGGGTCAGTTGCATGCTGCGCTCTCTCTAGGCCGCCAGGCGCATGCGGCGCACCAGCGGACGGGTAAATAGTTCGGCCAGATCGCCCGCTTGGTCAAAGCCCTGAATGGGCGTGAACACCAGTTCGATAGCCCATTTGGTCGTGATGCCTTCGGACTCCAGCGGATTGGCCAGACCCAAGCCGCAGACCACGATGTCCGGGTGTGCGGCGCGGCAACGGTCCAGCTGGTTTTCCACGTGCTGGCCTTCCGACAAAAAGGTGCCTTCGGGCAGCAGTGCCAACTCTTGGGCCATGTGCTGGCGATGCAGGTAGGGCGTGCCCACTTCGAGCAGGCGCATGCCCAATTCGCGCGCCAAAAAACGCGCCAGCGGAATTTCGAGCTGCGAGTCCGGGAAGAAGAAAATGCTTTTGCCTTCGAGGTGCAGCTTGGCGCGGGCCAGGGCGGCTGTGGCGCGCGCGGTGGGTGCTGAGACGGCGGATTCAAAGCGCTGGGCCGGCACGTCAAAGGCGGTGGCAGCTGCCTGCAACCAGGCGGTGGTGCCTTCGATGCCCAGGGGAAAGGGAGCAGACAACAACTGCGCGCCGCGCGCTTGCAAAGCCCGTGCGGTATCGGCCAAAAAGGGCTGGGCCAGCAAGAGGCGGGTATGGGGGCCGATGGGTGCCTGGTCGGCAGCGCGGCGTGGCGGAAAGAAGCGCACACGTTCTATGCCCATGTGGGTAAATAGACGGATAAATTGGTCTTCCACCACATCGGCCAGGGTGCCGACCACCATCAGTTCCTGCTGCGCATCGGCCGTTTGCGCCGGTAATTCGGGCACCATAGAGGTCAGGCAGGCGTCTTCGCCCTGGGTGAAAGTGGTCTCTATGCCGCTGCCCGAGTAGTTGAGCACGCGCACCGAAGGCGAATGCTGCGCAGACAGGCGCGATGCAGCGCGGGACAAATCGAGCTTGATCACTTCCGAAGGGCACGAGCCCACCAGAAACAGCAATTTGATTTCGGGGCGGCGAGCAAGCAGTTGGCCCACCACGCGGTCGAGCTCGGTATTGGCATCGGCCAGGCCGGCCAGATCGCGCTCGTCGATGATGGCGGTGGCAAAGCGCGGCTCGGCAAAAATCATGACGCCGGCAGCGGACTGAATCAGGTGCGCGCAAGTGCGCGAACCCACCACCAGGAAAAACGCGTCCTGAATTTTGCGGTGCAGCCAAATGATGCCGGTCAGCCCGCAAAACACCTCGTGCTGGCCGCGCTCGCGCAGCACCGGCGCATCGCTGCAGCCGCCTGCGGCTTTGACGGGAATGGGGAATGCCACGGTGCTCATGCTGCAGCCATTGCCAAATTGGGCTGGGCGGGGGACCTTGCGGCTTCGCGCTGACGGGCTTCTTGGTCCAGGCGCGCGGCGCGCAGTTTCAGAATGAATTGGCCGGCGTTGACGACATAGGTGGCATAGGCGGCCAGCGCCAGATACATCAGCTCGTAGCTGGAAAGCAAGCCCTTGAACATGGCCACCAGGTAGGCGGTGTGCAGGGCCAACACCAGCATGCTAAAGACGTCTTCCCAGAAGAAAGAGGGGGCAAACAGGTAGCGCCCGAACACCACTTTTTCCCAAATGCAGCCGGTGATCATGATGGTGTAGAGCACCAGGGTCTTGGCGACCACCGAGTTATTGGCCGTCTGCAGACCTTCACCGGTGGCGAGGTAGCGCAGCACAAAACCCAGGCTGGCCAAAAAGATGAAAAACTGGATGGGCGCCAGGATGCCTTGTACAAATGTCCAGTAAGTTTTGTCGCGACGCACCCGCTCCTCTGGGGTGTACAGAGGAGGACGGGGCTTTCTCGCGCTGGCCGCAGAGCCCGCGAAGTGCGATCGCGTATAGGTCATGGGGCGCAATTTATCCCCACTTTTTGTAAATGTCAATTTTTTGTTACGTCAACTAAATTTGACATCGACGAAATCCCGAGTGTTTTTATCGGGATTAATATTTTCTTTGACCGCAGGCGGTTTGGCGCGTAAAACGAGGTTTACACTTTGGAAAGTAAATCGATCATGCCCGCTTGGCGTCCAGCCCTTGCGGCGGAATTGAAGCTGCTTTTCCCTGCCCTCTGGGGGGCGAACCGAATAATTAGACGAGACAATTCCTTTGACGAAGGAGAAAAAAATGGGTTCATCCAATCGGAGCACCTTAGTGAGCGACGCAGGTTTTAGCGATGGCAGGCAGGCTGAGAGCTGGCAGGGCACCCAAGGCGCTGCCAATGGCGGCTATGCGGACCGCGGTGAGGTGGCACAAGGCTTGAACGGCTCAGACCACACGGTGGCCTTGCTGGCGCAGGCGATTCAGCATGAAATCATCCCCCGCCTGATGCTTGCGCACCGCACTCCTATTGAGTGCGATCTACCCCCGGAGGTGGCCAAGGTCGCTGTAAGCGTTGAGGAAGTGGCCGTTTTCGGGCAGCTTATCCTGAACCGCAAGGAGGATCAGGCCTTGGCCTTAATTGCCCGCATGCGTGCCGCCGGTGCGCCCATTGAGGCGATTTACCTCGATTTACTGGCGCCGGTTGCGCGCTACCTGGGCGAACTCTGGGAAGATGATTTATGTGATTTCACGGAAGTCACACTGGGCCTAGGTCACCTGCAAAAAATGCTTCGCGACCTGAACAAAGAAGCCGAAAAGTCTAGGAATCTCAAGTCCAATGGGCTGAGTATTTTGCTGGTGCCGACCCCTGGCGAGCAACATACTTTTGGGCTGGCGATGGTGGCCGAACTGTTTCGCAAACAAGGTTGGGACGTGGTGGGCGGGCCTTACGATCTGGGCGATTCGCCCCAGGTGCTGACGGGCCATCGCACCTTTGATGTGGTCGGTTTTTCGCTGGCGACCCTCGTCAATTTAGATAATCTGAGAAAAACTATTGCAGAGGTTCGCAAGGCCTCGAAAAACAAGAGGGTGTGCATAATGGTAGGCGGTCCACTGTTCACCTTGCATCCCGAATACGTCAAGACCGTGGGTGCCGACCTGGTGGCCGGCGATGCCCAAGAGGCTCCTTCAATGGTGCGATTGCACCTTGCCAGCAGCGGCCCCCTGCAATAAAGCTGCACCCCAATAAATAGATGGAAACCTTATGAACCAGCCTCTCGAAACTGCCCCTACTCAGCAAGCGGGGCGTTTTGATCAAGCGCAGCGTTATTTTGATCGCCTAGACGCCGATACGGTTTCCCGGCTGATCACCGCGGCCGCGGATGTTGTGCTGGTGATGGATGCCGACGGCGTGATTCAAGACGCGGCATTCGGCAATGATGAATTACTCAGCCATGGCTACTCCCACTGGATGGGCAAGCCCTGGAGCCAAACGGTGAGCGAGGAGAGCAAGACCAAAGTAGCCTCCATGTTGCGTGATCTGGGCACCGGCAAGGGTGCCAAATGGCGCCATTTGAACCAACAGGCCCATGACGGAACGGACATCCCGCTGTCTTATTCGCTGATCCAAGTGCCACCCGCACCGGGAATCAACCCGGCGCACGCCATCGCATTCGGACGCGATTTACGGCCCCAAGCGGCGCTGCAGCAAAAATTGGTGACTGCGCAGCGCTCGATGGAGCGCGATTACTGGCAGCTCAAGCACGTGGAGACACGGTACCGCTTGTTGTTCCAAGTCTCCTCCGAAGCCCTGCTAATTTTGGATGCCAATACCGAAAAGCTCGAAGATAGCAACCCCGCCGCCCAAGCATTGTTTGGCGAGTCGCTGGGTAAAGCCGGGTGGAGCCTCGCAAACAGTCTGGATAAGCGCAGCAGTACTGCACTAAGTCAGGTTTTATCAGGCTTGCGCGCCAGCGGGCAATCGACACCGATTGACATCCGTCTGGTGCCCAGCAATATTGAACTGAATGTGGCGGTTTCGCTCTTCCGCCAGGAGCAATCGGCGCATTTTCTGTTGCGCATGAGTCCTAAAAACCATTTGGCGGACTCCTCGGTGAGCGCCAATGCCAAGCAAGTGCTCACCGACGTTATGGAGAGTGCGCCCGACGCCTTTGTGGTTACCGATCTGAGCGGCAATGTGCTGACAGCGAACCGCGCATTTTTGCAATTGGCCCAGGTCAGCAATGAAGCCCTGGTACGTGGTGAATCCCTGGAGCGCTGGCTGGGGCGCGCAGGCGTGGATTTGAGTGTGCTGATATCCAATTTGCGACAGCGCGATGTGGTGCGTTTATTTGCCACCCGCATGCGCGGCGACTACGGCTCTAACACGGATGTCGAAATCTCGGCGGTGGCGGTCACTACGGGTGAGCAACGGTGCTTGGGCTTTACCATCCGCGACGTCGGTTTGCGCCTGAACAACGAAGCCAAATCCAGCCGCGATTTGCCGCGCTCGACCGGGCAAATGACCGAGTTGGTGGGCCGCGTCCCGCTCAAAGACATCGTGCGCGAGACCACCGACCTGATTGAGCAGTTGTGCATCGAAGCGGCCCTCGAACTAACTGGCGATAACCGCGCGTCAGCGGCTGAAATGCTGGGTCTTTCGCGCCAGAGCCTGTATGTCAAGTTGCGCCGCTTTGGCATGGGCGACCCTGGGGCGGAGAGCGACAGCTAAAAAGTTCTGCAGTGCCCGCGCCACTAGGGCACTAGGTGGAAACCATAGGGAGTGTAAATTTATCTTGACACAAGTAAGTGTCATGGGTAAAACCTTCGGGCATGGCACTGCCCCAAATTTCTGCGATCACCGAGCTATTTAAGCCCATCACCTGGTTTCCACCCATGTGGGCCTTTGCCTGCGGCGTGGTGGCTTCGGGCGTGCCGATGGAAGGCAAATGGCTGCTAGCCCTGATCGGCGTGGCGCTGGCCGGTCCCTTTGTCTGTGCCACCAGCCAGGCAGTGAACGACTGGTTTGACCGCCATGTGGACGCCCTCAATGAGCCGCAGCGCCCTATCCCCTCAGGTCGGATGCCGGGACGCTGGGGTTTGTACATCGCCATTATTTGGACACTGGTGTCCCTGGCAGTAGCCAACCTATTGGGACCTTGGGGCTTTGGTGCTGCGGTCGTGGGCCTGCTGCTGGCCTGGGCTTATAGCGCGCCGCCGCTGCGGCTCAAAGAAAACGGTTGGTGGGGCAATGCCGCCTGCGGCATCAGTTATGAAGGCATTGCCTGGACCACCGGCGCCGCCGTGATGGCCGGTGGCCAGATGCCCGATACGCGATCGCTTTGGCTGGCCTTGCTCTACAGCATAGGCACCCACGGCATCATGACGCTCAATGATTTCAAGGCGGTGGCGGGAGACCGGGCCACGGGCGTGCGCTCACTGCCTGTGCAACTGGGCGAGCAGCGCGCAGCCAAGGTCGCTTGCTGGTTCATGGCCTTGCCGCAAATTGTGGTCATCCTCTTGTTGTTTGGCTGGGGCCAGCCCGGGCGGGGCTTGGCGGTGGCGGTTCTGCTGGGTATTCAAGTGCTGATGATGGATTATTTTTTAACACGTGTCAGTCAAAGAGCGCTGTGGTACAGCGGCTTTGGCGTGCCGTTTTTTGTCGCTGGGATGATGGTCAGTGCCTTTGCTTTGCGCGCACTGATCGGTGCGGGCGCATAAGCGCCGGAGGATGCGTGAGGTAGGCTGAAAAAGAGGCCGTAGCACGTGCCGTTTTTTATCAATATGAAAAAGCTATGAGGTGCTTCGATGGAGACAAATGAGACCTTTGATGTGGTCGTCGTAGGTGGCGGCCCTGCCGGTGCGACCGCAGCGCATACGCTCGCGCAGCGCGGGCTTTCGGTGATGCTGCTCGATCGTGCGGGGCGCATCAAGCCCTGCGGCGGCGCAATACCGCCGCGCTTGATCAAGGATTACGCGATCCCCGACCATTTGCTGGTCGCCAAGGCGCAATCGGCGCGCATGATTGCGCCTAGCGATCACAAAGTGGATATCCCGATCGACAATGGCTTTGTCGGTATGGTGGACCGGGCCGAATTTGACGAATGGCTGCGCGAACGCGCGGCCAGCGCAGGTGCAGTGCGGCGCATTGGCACATTTGACAAGCTAAGCCGCGATGCCGATGGCGTGAGCGTGGTGCATTACCTGGCGCGAGAGCGCTCGCAGCGCGGCGAAGGCACACCGGCGCAGGTACGCGCGCGCAGCATCATCGGGGCCGACGGGGCCAAGTCACAAGTGGCGCGCCAGGCGGGCGTGGAGGGGGCCAAGGACACGCAATATGTGTTCGCCTACCACGAGATTGTCAAAGCCCCGGCCATCAAGCCCGCCGGGTATGACGGTACGCGCTGCGACGTGTACTACCAAGGCCAGCTCTCGCCGGATTTCTACGGTTGGGTATTCCCGCACGGTGATACCTTGAGCATCGGCACCGGCAGTGCGGACAAAGGCTTTTCTTTGCGCCATGCCGTGGGCTTGCTGCGCGAGGCCTCAGGCCTAGCCCAGGCCGAAGTATTGCGCCGCGAAGGTGCACCGCTGCCGATGAAGCCGCTCAAGCGCTGGGACAACGGGCGCGATGTGGTGCTGGCCGGTGATGCGGCAGGCGTGGTGGCGCCGGCCTCGGGCGAAGGCATTTATTACGCCATGTACGGCGGCGAGCTGGCAGCCCATGCCGTAGAAAAACTGCTGCACACCGGCGAGGTGAAAAGCCTGCAAATGGCGCGCAAAGAATTTATGCGCGCGCACCGAACCGTGTTTACCGTGCTGGGCATCATGCAATGGTTTTGGTACAGCAGCGAAAAGCGGCGCGAGCGCTTCGTCAAAATCTGCGAAGACCGCGATGTGCAGCAACTCACTTTTGAGTCGTATATGAACAAGCAGCTGGTACGCAAAAAACCGATGGCGCATGTACGTATCTTTTTCAAGGACATGGCGCATTTGCTTGGATTGGCCAAGGTGTGAGCCTGGAGCAGCTGTACCAAGGCCCTTTGGTAGTAGATATTGCCATCGCCTTTATTACCTTGGAAAGCCTGCTGCTTTGGGGGTTTCACAAATTCACCGGACGCGGACTCGCATTAGCAGATTGTGTGCTGACTATTCTTTCGGGGGCCTGTCTGATGCTGGCGCTGCGCTGCGCCTTGACGCCCGAAGGTTGGCCGGGCATGGCGCTTTTTTTGATCGCCGCAGGTATCGCCCACGGCGCGGATTTACGGTCCCGCTGGCGCGATAAGACCTGAGTTGATAGGGCCCAGGTTGATATGACGCGCAAACTGCTGCGCCAAATGGTCTTCTCCATGTTCGAGTACGAAATAGCGAAAAGCCTCCGCTGCGGGCGAGAGCAATTTGGACAGCATGTGCACCACATTCCAGGCGCGCACGACTGGCGCGCCTTCGACGTCCAGCACGGCAATAAGCCGGTTGTCCAACTCAAGACCCAGGGTGTGCAGCGACAAAAAACTCAGTCCCATGCCCGCCATCACCGCCTGTTTAATGGTTTCATTGCTGGCCATTTCCATGCTCACACGCGGTTCCACGCGGGCTTTTTCCAAAAAGCGTTCCATGGCAGCGCGCGTGCCCGAGCCGGGTTCACGCAATATAAAAGGCTGCGCCTGCAGTTCCAGCGGAGCAATAGTTTCGCCACGCGCCAATAGGTGGCCCACGGGCGCCACAAAAACATGCGGATGCGCGGCGAAAGGCTCGGCACGCGTTGCCATTTCGGTGGGCGGACGGCCCATGATGGCGATGTCCACCTCATTGGCGTAGAGCATCTTGACCAGTTGCTCGCGGTTGCCCACCACCAGCTTAATGTCCACGCCTTGGTGCTCTTGGCGAAAGCGCGCCAGCAAATGCGGTAAAAAATACTTGGCCGTGCTGACCATACCAATCGTGAGCAAGCCCACTTCCAGCTTTTGCAGCCGGGCTGCTGCGTCCTCCGCATCTTTTAATGTCGACAACATTTTGCGGGCATAGACCAGCATGTATTCGCCCACCGTCGTCAGCATCACCGTGCGCCCACTGCGGTCGAACAAGGGCATGCCAATGTGCTTTTCCAGCTCGCGTACCTGCATGGTCACTGCAGGTGGCGTGAGGTTCAGGGTTTGCGCTGCGCGCGCAAAGCTCAGATGGCGAGCCACTTCGCTGAACACGCGCAATTGGCGGAAGGTTGCGTTTTTCATTCAGTAATAGCTTAACTGAAAACAAAAAATATGTGAATTTACTTTTCAATAATGGACTTTTACAGTCCACTTACTAAATCACTCCAACTGAAAGGATCTCGCTATGGCTGGTCGTAATTTTCTTTTCGTACCTGGTCCCACCAATGTTCCCGATCGTATCCAACGGGCCATGATGGTGTCCATGGAGGATCACCGTTCGCCGCGCTTTCCCCAAATCACCCACACCATCATGGCTGGTCTGCGCGAAGTGTTTCGCACCCAGGCTGGTACGCCTTTCATATTCCCGTCCTCGGGCACGGGTTGCTGGGAAGCGGCACTTACCAACACTTTATCCCCCGGCGACAAAGTGCTGGCGGCGCGCTTCGGCCAGTTCAGCCACCTGTGGATTGATATGTGCGAGCGCCTAGGCCTAGACGTGCAAATTGTCGAATGCGAATGGGGCACCGGCGTGCCCTTGCAGCAATACGAAGAGATCCTGAAGGCTGATACGCAGCACCAGATCAAAGCAGTGCTGATCTGCCACAATGAAACGGCCACCGGCGTCACTTCGGACATTGCCGGTGTGCGCGAAGCGCTGGACGAAGCGGCCCACCCTGCCCTGTTGTTTGTCGATTGCGTGTCTTCGCTGGGTTGCATCGATTTGCGCTTCGACGATTGGCGCATTGACATGGCGGTTTCTGGCTCGCAAAAAGGCTTGATGCTGCCCGCGGGCCTGGGTATTTTGTGCGCTAGCCCCAAGGCGCTGGCCATGTACCCCAGTTCCAAACTCAAGCGCGCTTACTTTGATCTGCCTGACATGATTCAAAGCAATGCCACCGGCTACTTCCCCTACACGCCGGCTTTGCCGCTGATGTACGGGCTGATCGAGGCCCTCAAGATGATCCGCGAGGAAGGCTTGGACAACGTCATCGCCCGCCACCATTACCTGGCCGAAGGCGTGCGCGCTGCGGTTACGCAAGGCTGGCAACTCAAGCTCTGCGCCAAGGAGCAGCGCTGGCATTCCGACACCGTTTCAGCAGTCATGCTGCCCGAAGGTATTGCCGGTACTGAAGTCATATCCCGCGCCTACCAGCGCTACAACCTGTCGCTGGGCGGCGGACTGTCTAAAGTGGCGGGCAAGTTGTTCCGCATCGGCCATTTGGGCGATATGAATGAAATCCATTTGATGGCCGCCATCAATGGCGCAGAAATGGCCATGCTCGATTGCGGCGTCACATTGCAGCCAGGCAGCGGCGCAGCAGCGGCTGGCCACTATTGGCGCACGCATGAGGCACCTTCGGGATTGTGTGCCATGCCCGAGCCGCGGGAAGTACCCAGCAACACACCGCGCCCCAACACTGCGCTTGCAACAAGTTAAAGCGCGGGCCCTGGCCCGGCACCGCGGGCGCGGGGCGGTTTAGCCGCGCCCAAGGTTGCGGGCGTCGTTTCGCCACCCACTTTCCGCCAGCGATGGATCCCGCGCCAGTCGGTCGGACCACTCGCGCCCGAAAGCTGCAAACCCGACGAGGCACAGCCAAGGGCCAGCGCTAGCACTCTGTCGTGCCCGCTCGAAAACCAGCAGGAATAAAGCCGACGATTGCTTCAGCGATCCCTTAACTGAAGTAAAAAAATATATGAATTTACTTTATTGAATTTGGCATTTACAGTCTTTCCCAGATCACCCGAAACCCTCACACAGGAGACATTGATGAGCGATACCGATAGCGGCTCCAGCCAGATTACCGACGCCAAAAAGCGCTACAGCGCCGGCGTTTTGAAGTACAAACAAATGGGCTATTGGATGCCCGACTACGTCCCTAAGGACACCGACACTCTGTGCCTCTTTCGCATCACGCCGCAAGACGGTGTAGACCCGGAAGAAGCGGCGGCCGCAGTGGCTGGTGAGTCTTCCACCGCCACCTGGACCGTGGTATGGACCGACCGCCTGACCGCCTGCGACAGCTACCGCGCCAAGGCCTATAAAGTGATTCCGGTGCCTAACAACCCGGGCCAATATTTCGCCTATGTCGCCTATGACCTGATCCTGTTTGAAGAAGGCTCTATCGCCAACATGACGGCCAGCCTGATCGGCAATGTGTTTTCTTTCAAGCCGCTCAAAGCCGCACGCCTGGAGGACATCCGCATCCCAGTGGCCTATGTGAAAACTTTCAAAGGCCCGCCCACGGGCTTGATCGTCGAGCGCGAGCGTCTGGACAAATTTGGGCGTCCCCTGCTGGGCGCGACGACCAAGCCAAAGCTGGGCTTATCCGGTCGCAACTATGGCCGTGTGGTCTATGAAGGCCTCAAAGGAGGCCTGGACTTTATGAAGGACGACGAGAACATCAACAGCCAGCCCTTTATGCACTGGCGCGACCGCTTTTTGTTCGTCATGGACGCGGTGAATAAAGCCAGCGCCGTCACAGGCGAGGTGAAAGGGAGTTACCTGAATGTGACCGGCGCGACCATGGAAGACATGTACGAACGCGCTGAGTTCGCCAAAGACCTGGGCTCGGTCATCGTCATGGTGGATCTGGTGATTGGCTATACCGCCATCCAGTCTATGGCCAACTGGTGCCGCAAGAACGACATGATCATGCACATGCACCGCGCAGGCCATGGCACTTACACCCGCCAGAAAAACCATGGCGTGAGCTTTCGCGTTATCGCCAAGTGGTTGCGTCTGGCTGGATGCGACCATTTGCATACCGGCACTGCGGTGGGCAAACTCGAAGGCGACCCGCTCACAGTACAGGGCTATTACAACGTCTGCCGCGACAGCTACACCAAAACCGACCTGCCGCGCGGCCTGTACTTTGACCAGGACTGGGCGGATTTGAAAAAAGTGATGCCGGTGGCATCGGGCGGCATCCATGCCGGGCAAATGCACCAGCTCATCGACTTGTTTGGCGACGATGTGGTCTTGCAATTTGGCGGCGGTACGATTGGCCATCCTATGGGTATCCAGGCCGGCGCGGTGGCAAACCGGGTGGCATTGGAGTCCATGGTCAAAGCCCGCAACGAAGGGCGCAATATTTTGGAGGAAGGCCCGACCATCCTCAAACAAGCGGCGCAAAGTTGCACACCACTCAAAGCAGCATTGGATACCTGGGGCGAAATCAGCTTCAATTACCAGAGCACCGATTCCAGCGACTACACCGCCACGCCAGCCACTGCCTAAGACCACCCAGCTGTAAGGAGAACCCCACTATGATGACCAACCCAACCGGCCGTTTGACACAAGGCCAATTCAGTTTTCTGCCCGATCTCACAGACGCGGAAATCACGCTGCAAATCGAATACGGCCTGCGCAAAGGCTACGCCTGGAGCGTGGAATACACCGACGACCCGCATCCGCGCAATACCTATTGGGATATGTACGGCAACCCTATGTTTGACTTGCACGATGCAGCGGGCGTGATGCAGGAACTCAAGGCCTGCCGCGCCGCATTTTCCAATCACTACATTCGTATGATGGCTTTTGACTCCACCCGCGGCGTTGAGACCATCGCGATGAGCTTTATCGTCAACCGTCCGAGCAAGGAGCCTGGCTTTATGCTCGAGCGTCAGGAGGTCAATGGCCGTTCGCTTCGATACACCACCCGCGGCTACGCGGCCAATCAGGCCGAAGGCGAACGGTACAAAGGCTAAGCATCGTCGCCACGCATCAACGCACAATTAGCAAATGTCCGCACCCGCGTATTCCATTCCCGGTAGCACACCAACTTCTGGTGCAGGCGGCGACGCGCCAGTGGTGTCGGAACCACTGCAAGACAAGACCTCCGGTGCGCGTTCAGTGGCAGAGGTGCTGGAAGGATCGCAGGTGGAAGCCGTACTGCAGGAACTGGACCGCGACCTGGTGGGTCTGGTACCAGTGAAGGCGCGCATCCGGGATATTGCTGCCTTGCTGGTGATCGACAAGCTGCGCGTGAATCTGGGCTTAAGCAGTCAGGCGCCTAGCCTACATATGTGCTTTAGCGGCAACCCCGGCACTGGCAAAACTACGGTGGCCAGCCGGATGGCGCAAATTCTGCACCGCCTGGGCTTTGTGCGCAAAGGGCATCTGGTCTCTGTCACGCGCGACGACTTGGTGGGGCAGTACATTGGCCACACGGCGCCCAAAACCAAAGAGGTGCTCAAGCGCGCCATGGGCGGCGTCTTGTTTATCGATGAGGCCTATTACCTCTACCGCCCGGAGAATGAGAGGGATTACGGCCAGGAGGCAATTGAAATCCTGCTGCAAGTGATGGAAAACCAGCGCGACGACCTGGTGGTGATATTGGCTGGCTATAAAAACCGCATGGATACTTTTTTCCAGTCTAACCCCGGCATGAGTTCGCGCATCGCCCACCACTTGGACTTTCCCGATTACGCTGTGGGTGAGCTACTGCACATTGCCGGTATGACCTTGGCGCAGCAAAATTACCGGTTTGGCGAAGGTGCGCAAGCAGCGTTTGAACAGTACCTGGGGCTTCGCATTGCGCAACCGCACTTTGCCAACGCCCGCAGCGTGCGCAATGCTTTGGACCGGGCCCGCCTGCGCCAGGCCAGCCGACTGTTTGCCGATCGCCAGCGGGTTCTGAGCGCCGATGACTTGACAACCATAGAAGCGGCTGACATTCTTGCCAGCCGTGTCTTTCAACTATCCTGAATACAAGGACAGCGCATGCTCAAAGCCCTTATTTTTGATGTCGATGGTACGCTGGCCGATACCGAGTCTGCGCACCGCGAGGCCTTTAACCATGCGTTTGCAGAAGAAGGGCTGGACTGGGTCTGGGACGAGGCGCTCTACATTAAGTTGCTGGATATTTCCGGAGGGAAGGAGCGCATCGCCCATTACTGGAAGCAAACGCGCGGCGATATCGTAGGTATTGAGGCCGATGCGCTCAAAGACACCATTGCGCGGCTGCACGAGCTCAAAACCGCAGCCTATGAAGGCATGGTCAATGATGGCATGGTCAGTTTGCGCCCGGGCGTCTTGCGCCTGATTGAATCAGCACACGACCAAGGCTTGGCGCTAGCGATTGCCACTACTACCTCGCCGGTCAATATCGCAGCGCTTTTGCGCAAAGCCATTGGTCTGCACTGGCGCAGCTTGTTTGGCGTGGTGGAAGATGCATCAACCGCACCGCGAAAAAAACCGCATCCGCAGGTCTATTTACAAACGCTTCAGCGCATGGGTCTGGGCGGCGACGATTGCATGGCGATTGAGGATTCAGGCAATGGTTTGCAAGCCGCATTGGCAGCAGGCTTGCCGACCGTGATCACGCCCAATAGCTTTACCGCGAAGCACCACTTCGAAGGCGCTTTGCGCGTCGTCCCGGATTTGGGGGATACCACCGTCGCGGATTTGCGTATCTGGCATTCCCAAGCCAGCGTCATATGAAAATTTGTTTTCCCGAGATCACCCCATGCCCTTGTCTGCCCGCTCCCAGTATTCCACACTGACCCAGTTTTTGATCGAAGAGCGGCGCAAATATCCCAGCGCCAGCGGCGACTTCAATGCCCTTATTTTGGACATCGCGCTGGCCTGCAAGGCGATAGCGCGCGGTGTGGCCTTCGGCGAGCTTGGGCAGGTGCTGGGCGACCACAAAAACGGCGATGGCGCATCGGTCAATGTGCAGGGCGAAGCGCAGAAAACACTGGACGTGCTGAGCAACCAGGCCTTTATCCGCCGCACTGAGTGGGCCGGCAATCTGGCAGGTATGGCCTCGGAAGAAATGGAGCACCCCTACCAAATACCGGCGCAATACCCGCGCGGCAAGTACCTGCTGGTGTTTGATCCACTGGACGGGTCTAGCAATATCGATGTCAATGTATCGGTGGGCAGTATTTTTTCAGTGCTGCGCGGGCCTGAGGACGGGCGCGATGTGCACGAGTCTGACTTTTTGCAAGCGGGCACCCGCCAGGTGGCCGCCGGTTACGCGATTTACGGGCCCACCACCATGCTGGTGCTCACCCTGGGTGATGGCGTGCAAGGCTTTACTCTGGACCCCAACCTGGGCGAGTTCATGCTCACCCACCGAAACATCCAAGTCCCACCGGACACGCATGAATTTGCCATCAACGCGTCCAATAGCCGCTTTTGGGAAACGCCTGTCAAGCGCTATGTGGATGAGTGCTTGGCAGGCAAAACCGGGCCGCGCGGCAAGGATTTCAATATGCGCTGGATTGCCAGTATGGTGGCCGAGGCACACCGTATTTTGATGCGCGGGGGCGTGTTTATGTACCCGCGCGACACCAAGGACCCGAGCAAGGCAGGTCGTCTGCGCCTGCTGTACGAGGCCAATCCGGTGGGCATGATCATGGAGCAAGCAGGTGGCCGGGCCAGCACCGGTGAAATGCCGGTCTTGGGGGTGGCGCCCGCTTCGCTGCACCAGCGCATTGGTCTGGTATTCGGATCACGCAATGAGGTCGAGCGTATAGAGCGCTACCACCACGAGCCGGTGCAAACCGAGGAACACAATCCTTTATTCGCAGAACGCAGCCTTTTTAGGTTTTGAGATTTTTTAGTTCAGGGGGCCTCATGTCAGAAAAACATCCAATCATTGCTATCACCGGCTCCAGCGGCGCCGGAACCACTTCGGTAACGCGCACTTTTGAAAACATTTTCCGCCGCGAAGGTGTCAACGCCGCCATCATTGAAGGCGACAGCTTCCACCGCTACGACCGTGCTGAGATGAAGTTACGTCTAGCCGAAGCCGAAGCGAAGGGCGACAAAAATTTTAGCCATTTTGGCCCGGGAAATAATTTGTTCTCCGAATTAGAAGCCTTGTTTGCCGCCTACGCAAAAACAGGCAGCGGCAAGCAGCGCAAATATTTGCACGACCATGAAGAAGCCGCGCCCTTCAAACAAGCGCCCGGTACCTTCACGCCCTGGGAAGATGTGCCTGGGGGTACCGACTTGCTGTTTTATGAAGGTCTGCATGGCGCGGTCGTCACTGCTGAGGTGAACATCGCGAAGCATCCAGATTTGCTGATCGGAGTGGTGCCGGTCATCAACCTGGAATGGATACAAAAGCTCTGGCGCGACAAGTCCAAGCGCGGCTACAGCACCGAAGCGGTAACTGACACTATTTTGCGTCGCATGCCCGATTACGTGAACTACATCTGCCCGCAGTTTATGCATACGCATGTCAACTTCCAGCGTGTACCCATGGTCGATACCAGCAACCCGTTTATAAGTCGTGATATTCCTTCTCCGGACGAAAGCATGGTGGTCATCCGCTTTGCCAAGCCCAAGGGAATCGACTTTCAATACTTGCGCAGCATGATCGACGGCAGTTTCATGAGCCGTGCCAACACCATCGTTGTTCCCGGTGGAAAGATGGAACTTGCGATGCAACTCATCTTCACGCCCTTCATCTGGCGCATGATGGAACGAAAGAAACGCGTCGCATGAACCACTACGACCTGATCCTGTTCGACCTGGACGGCACCTTGGTCGAGACGGCACCAGAAATTTGTGATGCCGTCAATGACACCTTGCAGCACTTTGAGCTTGCAAGCGTATCCCAGACCCAGGTGAACGATTGGATAGGCCATGGCACCTTGGAGCTGTTAATACAGGCGCTGGCTTTCGTCCAAGGGAAAAGTACTGCGGAGATTCGCAATTCTGAGCGTTTGCCTTCAATTGCGTCCGTTTTTAAGACGCATTACCGCGCGCGCTGCGGCACGCGCAGCCACTGTTACCCCCATGTAGTGGACACCTTGCACCGCCTGAAGGCGCAAGGTGTGCGCTTGGGCGTGGTCACCAACAAAGAAGGCGCTTATACCCAAACCGTGCTAGATGCCCATAGTTTGACGCCGCTGTTTGAATGCGTCATCAGCGGCGACACACTGCCCACTAAAAAACCGAGACCCGACGGAGTACTCAGTTGTTTGGAAAGCCTCCAAGTGAAGGCTGAGAGAACACTTTTTGTGGGTGATTCCAGCATCGATGTGGCAACCGCGCGCAATGCGGGCGTTGCCGTGTGGGTCGTGCCCTACGGATACAACATGGGCCAGGCCATTGCAGATAGTCAGCCCGACCGTATCATTGCCAGTTTTGCGGAACTCTAGGCCAATATTTGCAAAATATAGAAAAGTATTGGACAAAAAAAAGCCCGGTCGATTGACCGGGCTTTTTCGCTTTTAATAGCCTGAGAATGTCCTACTTTCACACGGGTATCCGCACTATCATCGGCGCTGAGTC
>CAMBFO010000031.1 GCA_945865675.1 Comamonas sp. lk | reverse complement strand
ACCCGCCAACTCCGGGGGCCCCGTCAACGTTGGCCTACTTGGTATTGCTGCGCGTAGAGATTGCCCGTTTCACCTTCGGGCCCGTGGCGCAACTTGCGCTGCGCCGGGGCACGAAACTCGTCTCTGTTGCTCTAATCCTCACCTTATGCTGCCCCCTTGCGGGCGCAGTTTTCAGTGGACAGCCGTTAGCTGCTACGCTGCCCTATGCAGTCCGGACGTTCCTCCAGTGCTTTGTTTCCAAAATTGCACCAGCGGTGGTCTGGCGGGCTTCACGGGGACGATTATCGGCCTTGGCATATCTTTATATCGAGCAAGCCGCCCAAACTACCCCAAAATAGCAGCCACACGCAGGCCGCTGCGCCCGCGGCCCTCACCACATAACGGAGACACCATGAAAGCCGACAACATTCTGCACACCATTGGCAACACGCCGCACGTCCGCATTAACCGCCTGTTTGGGCCCGATGCGCAGGTCTGGATCAAGTCCGAGCGCAGCAACCCCGGCGGGTCGATCAAGGACCGCATTGCGCTGGCCATGGTGGAGGATGCGGAAAAGTCCGGCGTGTTGCAGCCCGGCGGCACCATCATCGAGCCCACCTCGGGCAATACCGGCGTGGGATTGGCCATGGTGGCAGCCGTCAAAGGCTACAAACTGATTTTGGTGATGCCCGACAGCATGTCCATCGAGCGTCGTCGCCTGATGTTGGCTTATGGGGCCAGCTTTGACCTGACGCCGCGCGAAAAAGGCATGAAAGGCGCCATCGCCCGCGCGCAGGAACTGGTCGATGCCACGCCTGGCGCTTGGATGCCGCAGCAGTTTGAAAACCCGGCCAATGTCGAAGTCCATACCCGCACCACTGCGCTGGAAATCCTGGCTGATTTCCCTGAGGGGCTGGACGCCATCATCACCGGCGTGGGTACTGGCGGCCACATCACTGGCGTGGCGCAAGTGCTCAAGGCTAAGTGGCCGGGCCTGAAGGTGTTTGCGGTAGAGCCGACGCAAAGCCCGGTCATCTCCGGCGGCGCGCCCTCGCCACACCCTATCCAAGGCATTGGTGCAGGCTTTATCCCGAAAAACCTGCACACCGATTTGCTCGATGGCGTGATCCAGGTCGAAGCGGAAGCGTCTCGCGAAATGGCCCGCCGCAGCGCCGCGCAAGAAGGCATCCTGGTCGGCATCAGCAGCGGCGCCACATTGGCCGCGATTGCTCAAAAGCTCCCTGAACTGCCCGCAGGCGCGAAAGTGCTGGGCTTTAACTACGATACGGGCGAGCGTTATTTGTCGATTGAGGGGTTTTTACCCGCCTGAGTTTTCTCACGGCGCTGCGTAGGCGAGTATGCGGACCTACTTGCCTAGGATTGATTTTTGCCCTACGACATTAAACCCCCGTTGGCAAAATGGGGAGCCCCTTTTGAGCGTCATTTATCCAAGCAAATTACGCAACTTTCGCTATATCCAAGATAGCAAGAATTTCCGCCGGGTAGATCGTTTCTTGAGTCGCTGCAATGTCAGATCGCGACCACCATTTGTGCTTTTTCATGACCTCTAATTCCAAAGAGGTCCAGCCTGCTTTGGATGGCTCCGTTACGTCGGTACGCACCAAAAAAATAGGCTTCTTTTGCCAGCACCTCTTCGCAGTCAGGCATTTGCATAAGGAACTCTCGCCGCGCAATTTCAGCCCCCATGTGGTAGCTAAGGGGGTTTACCTCTTCGCGCAATTCCCGCCTAGCCGCAGTTTCATAGTTTTCGCCAAGCTCACACACTCCTCCAGGCGTAGCCCAAAACGATTTGCCCGCCAGTGGGCCTGAAGCATGTTCAAAATAGAAAAGCAATATCCTGCCGTCAGGTGATAAAACCAATAATCGGGAAGATGGGCGGCGGCGCATCTGAGCTGCGTATTTATCTGACTGCCAATGAATGTGTCGTGCTTCAAGCGACCAATCAGGTGTTCAATGCGCTGGGTTTTGACCGGTGCTCTGGAGCCAATTCTCCAGGTTCAAGCCAGGATATTTAGCAAAGTCTCGGAGGTTGTTGGTGACCACCGTGGCGCCCAGCGACAAGGCATGCGCGGCTATGAGTTTGTCGAGGTGGTCTTTTTTGGATTCCCGCGTTGCCAAGCGAATCGGGCCGTAGGCCAGGGCGGCGGGGCTGTCGAACGGCGCCACCACAATGTCTTGTACCAAACTCGCCAGATGCAAGCGTTCCCGCGAGGGATCGGCCGAGGCGCGAACGCCGTACTCCAATTCCGCATGGGTGATGGCAGATATCAGCACATCGCCCACCTGGCACGCAGCAAAGCGCTCAGCCACTTCGGGAGGCTGATTTTTCATGAGGTAGATACACATATTTGTATCGAGCATGTAGAGCGCCATCAAAGCGCCTCTCTTTCCGCTTGTTCCTGGTGTTCGCGGCCTTCTTGCATAAAGTCGGGTGAGAAAGCCGCAAACTTGGACAACACGCCCGACAGAGAGCGGCGCGCCGGGCGGATGCGTATTTCATCGCCAAGCCGCTCGATTTCCAGGTCGATATCTGTGCGCGCATAGGCCAGCGCGGCTGGGATGCGGATGGCTTGCGAATTCCCGTTTTTGAAAGCTTTGGTTGCTTGCATTGCTAGCCCCTAATGGATGTACATTGTGTGTATGCTAATTCAATAGCCTAAAAATGGAAATGATAAATGTACACAAGTGTGTATTTAGCGGCGATAAATGCACGCTATTTATCGCAAAACTGGCATAACCTAGGGAAAACCCTTATAGTTCAAGCCATGCACGCCATCACTTCCGGGTTTTACTGGTTTCTCGCCAAACTGCTTGTGCCGTGGCAGTTTGCGCTGTTGGCGTTCAGCGCCAGGTCTAGTTCTCAGGGGCATGACGGTTTTGTTCCGGTGCGTGAGTTGCACGGCCGAGATCGCCCAGATGTGCTGACCCACTTGTTAGCGCTTAGCGGGCCGGACCGCTACCTGCGCTTTGGCTATGCGGCGCAGGACGCGCAAATTGAGCACTATGTCGCCACCCTGGACTTTGGGCGTGACCGCGTGTTCGGCATTTACAACCGCAAGCTCTGCCTGATTGCCATGGCGCATTTGGCCTACATCCACGACCCGCAAGCGGCGAGCTGTGCTGAGTTTGGCGTGTCCGTGCTGCCGGCTTGGCGCGGGCGCGGTTTTGGTACCGAGCTGTTCGAGCGGGCGGTGCTGCATGCGCGTAACGACCATATTTCCCTGATGTTCATCCACGCCCTGAGCGAAAACACCGCCATGCTGCATATTGCGCAGCGCGCAGGCGCGAAGGTGGAGCGCCTGGGTTCGGAGTCGGAGGCCTACCTGACATTGCCTTCGCCCTCCTTGCAGTCACATTGGCACGAGGCGGTGGATGCGCAGCTAGCCGACACCGATTACCAGTTCAAATCACAGGCCCGCCATTTCTGGGCCTTGTTGGCCGGCATCCAGGAAACGCGGCAGGCGATTCGGGATGCCAGCGGCAGCTCCGGTTCCTAGGGTTTGTCTGGGTCAGTTGCCGTATTCCGCTGCCTTGGCAATGGGCTATCCTTGAGGCTTCGCAAAAACGGCAGCTTTGCCCCACGCCAGTGTCCGACCCCCACCCCGCGCCATCCCACGACAAAGAAGACAAGCGAACTTTTCTGCAACGCTTGGCAGAGTTCCTGCACCCCGGCCCGGACTCGGCTGAGGAGCTGATGGAGACCTTGGCCGAGGCCGAGGACAACAAAATCATAGGCGCCCAGTCCCGCGCCATGCTCGAAGGCGTGATCCGCATGGCCGACATGACGGCTGGCGACGTGATGGTGGCCGCCACGCGCATGGACTTGCTGGACATCCAGTCGCCCATGGACGAATTACTGCACACCGTGATCGACACCGCGCACTCGCGCTTTCCGGTGTTTGAGGGTGAGCGCGAAAACATCATCGGCACCCTGATGGCCAAAGACTTGCTCAAACTCCAGCGCGCGCCCGAGCTCAATATCCGTGCGCTCTTGCGCCCGGCGGTGTTTGTGCCCGAGACCAAGGGTCTGAACGACTTGTTGCGCGACTTCAAAGGCAACCGCAACCATCTGGCCATCGTGATCGACGAATTTGGCCGGGTGGCGGGCCTGATCACTATCGAGGACGTGTTAGAGCAAATCGTCGGCGAGATCGAGGACGAATTCGATATCGACGACGACGAGGGCGATGTGTTCGCGCTGCCCGACCGCTCCTTTAGGGTCAACGGCGACGCCACACTGGAGCGTGTGAGCAGCGCCTTTGGCGTGGACTTACTCGCGCGCGAAGACGCCGACGACTTTGACACGATAGGCGGCCTGGTGGCCCATGAAATGGGCCATGTGCCCCAGCGCGGCGAGCGCCACACCATGCTGGGCTTGCAGTTTGTGGTGCTGCATACGCGCGGCGGTGCGGTGCGCTGGTTCAAAGTGTCACCGCTGACTGCGCACGCCAAGCCGTGATGCGTCTGCCCGTGCAGCTTGCGGTGCCCTTGCTGGCGGGCATGCTGCACGCAGCCGGTGTGGCCTGGCCTTTGCACTATGTGCTGGACTACGGCCAGCCGCAATGGCAGTTGCAATTGCTGTCCATGGCCTTATTGGCCGGCGCTCTTTTGCGCGTAAGTTCGGCAGGGCAAGCCGCTCTGCGTGCTTGGGTGTTCACTACCGTTTACCTGGGCTGTACCTTTGGCTGGCTATTTACCGCCATGCACACCTATGGCGGCATGCCCGCGCCGCTGGCTGCGCTGGCCGAGTGGCTGCTGGCGGGTTTGCTGGCTCTTTATTTTGCGTTTGCCGCTGGCCTGTGGTGGCGCCTGGCGCAGCGTGGCGCATTTTCGGGTGCACTTCTATTTGGATTGCTGTGGATGATGGCCGAGCTGGCGCGCGGCACCTGGCTTACCGGCTTTGGCTGGGGCGCGGGTGGCTATGCCCATGTCGATGGGCCGCTGGCGTTCTTTGCGCCCTGGCTGGGCTCCTACGGCATTGGCGCGGTGGCAGCGTTTATCGGCATGGCTATGGCGCAGGCGCTGATGCGCGCCATGGGCAGACACCCACCCGGTGGCCTGCTCCCTTCGCGCACGGTGGCTTGGCTGACGGCGGTGGCGCTGCTCATCGCGCCCCTGCTGATTCCGGCGGCTTGGAACCAGTGGACGCAGGATGCGGGCAGCTTTAGCGTCACGCTTTTGCAAGGCGGCATCGCGCAGAACGAAAAGTTTGAACAAGCCAGCGGCGTACCCCAGGCGCTTAAGTGGTACGAAGCGCAGTTGCTGGGCGCCAAGAGTGATCTGGTGGTCGCGCCCGAAACCGCCGTCCCTTTGCTGCCCCAGGATTTGCCCGAAGGCTATTGGGAGCGTTTGAGCAGCGGCTTGCGCGGACACGGCCATGCCGCCATCCTTGGTATTCCACTAGGCGATAGCCAGCAAGGCTACTCCAACTCGGCTATCGGCCTGATGCCAGGCCAAGTGCAAATACAGCGCTACGACAAGCACCACTTGGTGCCCTTTGGTGAATTCATTCCGCCCCTATTTCGCTGGTTTACCAACTTGATGCACATCCCTTTGGGCGACTTCAACCGCGGCCCTTTGGGTCAGGCCTCATTTGCTATGCCCGGGCAAAGGCTGGCGGTGCATATTTGCTACGAAGACTTGTTTGGCGAAGAGTTGGCTACGCGTTTTATTGATCCGGCCAGCGCACCCACGGCGCTGGTCAACGTGAGCAATCTGGCCTGGTTTGGTGATGGTCTGGCCATCTACCAACACCTGAGCATCGCCCGTATGCGGGCTTTGGAGTTCGGATTGCCGGTGCTGCGCGCTACCAATACCGGCGCCACCGCCATCATTGCGCACACCGGCGTGGTGCAAGCGCAGTTGCCTTATGGCCCGGCGGGTGTGTTGCAAGGCAAAGTGCAAGGCCGCTTAGGGCGAACGCCCTTTGCCCGCTGGGCCGCGCACTGGGGCTTGTGGCCGCTGTGGCTGACAGGCTTGAGCGCCTTGGCATGGGCGGCCATGGCACGCAGACGCGGCGCCTGAAGCATCAAAACCTAGCGCAAGCGCGCATGCAGCATTGGCCCGTAAAATTGAACGCGTACGCTACAAGCCCTTGTAAGCAGCCCAACCGACGGCGCGCCTGCCGCGCCCCAGCCACTTCATGTTGACATTCCAGCAAATTATTCTGACCTTGCAGTCTTATTGGGACGCGCAAGGCTGCGCCCTTTTGCAACCTTACGATATGGAAGTGGGCGCCGGCACCTCGCACACCGCTACGTTTTTGCGCGCCATCGGCCCCGAGCCCTGGAAGGCCGCCTATGTGCAGCCCAGCCGTCGTCCGAAAGATGGGCGCTACGGCGAAAACCCCAACCGCTTGCAGCACTATTACCAATACCAGGTGGTGATGAAACCAGCCCCGGCCAATATTTTGGACTTGTACCTGGGTTCGCTCAAAGCCTTGGGCTTTGACCTGAAACAAAACGACATCCGTTTTGTCGAAGACGATTGGGAAAACCCCACCCTGGGCGCCTGGGGCTTGGGCTGGGAAGTGTGGCTCAACGGCATGGAGGTGACGCAGTTCACTTATTTCCAACAAGTAGGTGGCATCGATTGCAAGCCGGTGACCGGCGAAATTACCTATGGCCTGGAGCGCCTTGCTATGTACTTGCAAGGCGTGGACAACGTCTATAACTTGCAATGGACCGCCGATATGACGTATGGCGATGTGTACAAGCAAAACGAAGTGGAGCAGTCCATCTACAACTTTGAACACAGCGATACCAACTTTTTATTTGCCGCGTTTTCTGCACATGAAAAGCAAGCCAAGCATTTGATCGAGGTGCCCTTGGCCTTGCCGGCCTACGAGCAAGTGCTCAAAGCTGCGCACACCTTTAACTTGCTGGACGCACGCGGCGCCATCAGCGTGACCGAGCGGGCTGCTTACATGGGCCGCATCCGCAACCTGGCGCGCGGCGTGGCCCAGTGCTATTACGAGAGCCGCGAGCGCCTGGGCTTTCCCATGGCCCCGCCGCAATGGATTGCGCAAATGGCAAAGAAGGCGGCATAAGCATGCGCACTGAAAACCTGCTGGTCGAACTCTTTGTAGAGGAACTGCCGCCCAAGGCATTGAAAAAACTGGGCGTAGCCTTTGCCACCGTGCTGGCCGATAGCCTGAAAGCGCAAGGCCTGGCTGCTGCGGATGCGGCGGTCACGGATTACGCATCGCCCCGTCGCTTGGCGGTGCATGTGGCCGCCGTTGCCGCGCAAGCGGCTGACAGAGCGGTGTCGCAAAAACTGATGCCCGTGGCCGTGGGTATTGATGCCAGCGGCCAAGCCACAGCGGCCTTGCTAAAAAAGCTGCAGGCCCTGGGCGCGGGACCCGAGGCTGTTGCCGGTTTGCAAAAGCGCATGGACGGCAAAGCCGAGGCCTTGTACTTTGATAGCACCGTGCGCGGCGCCAGCCTGGCCGAGGGTTTGCAAAAAGCCTTGTCCGATGCGATTGCGAAGCTGCCGATCCCCAAAGTGATGAGTTACCAGCTAGAGCGCGATTGCGACTTACCCGGCTGGAGTACGGTGAGCTTTGTACGTCCAGCGCATGGCTTGTTGGCGCTGCACGGCAGCGCGGTGGTGCCGGTGCAGGAACTGGGCTTGCGCGCCACCGACAGCACCCAAGGCCACCGCTTTGAAGCGCTGGTGTCGCCCGTGCGCATCGCGCATGCCGATGACTACGCCACCACCTTGGCGCGCGACGGCGCGGTGATCGCCAGCTTTGACGAACGCAGCCGCGCCATGGTGCGCGCCTTGCGCAACGAAGCCAAGCGCTTGGATCGCCGTTTGGAAGTGGAACCTCTTTTGCTTAGCGATGACGAAGCCGAAGCGGTCTTGCTCGACAACGCCTTGGTGCAGGAAGTGACCGGCTTGGTGGAGCGCCCCACGGTGATGGTGTGTAACTTTGACGAAGCGTTCTTGCAAGTGCCGCAAGAGTGTTTGATTCTGACCATGAAGGCGAATCAAAAATACTTTCCGCTCTTCGATGACGCGGGTAAGTTAAGCAACCAGTTTTTGATCGTCAGCAATATCAATCCCGCAGACCCCCGCTTTGTGATTGGGGGCAACGAGCGGGTGGTGCGTCCGCGACTGGCCGACGCCAAATTCTTTTACGACCAGGACCGCAAACGCACTTTAGAGTCGCGCGTGCAGAGTCTGTCCAAAGTGGTTTACCACAACCAATTGGGCACGCAGGGTGATCGCATGCAGCGGGTGTGCCAAATTGCCGGGGCCATAGGCATGCGCATCGGCGGCAAAGCCCTTGCAGATAAAGCTATGTTGGCCGCGCGTTTGGCTAAGACGGACTTGTTGACCGATATGGTGGGCGAGTTCCCCGATCTGCAAGGCATCATGGGCAACTACTACGCTAGGAATGATGGTTTAAGCGAGGAAATAGCCAATGCGATTTCCGACCATTACCATCCGCGATTTGCCGGCGATAGCCTGCCTACCAACGACGTCGGGCGAACGCTTGCCTTGGCCGACAAATTAGAAACCTTGGTGGGCATGTTTGGCATTGGCAGCCTGCCTACAGGTGACAAAGACCCTTTTGCCTTGCGCCGCCATGCACTGGGGGTCATTCGCATACTCATGGATGCGCGGGACTTGCCATTGCACTTGCCGGCCTTGCTGGACGATGCCGCCCAGGCATTTGGCGAACTGATAAAAGACCCGCGCGCCGCGCTGCTGGACTTTTTCTTTGATCGACTGGCAGGCAACTTGCGTGAACAGGGCAATAGTGCGCAAGCAGTGGATGCAGTTCTGGCGCTGCGTCCGGCGCAGCTGGGTGACGTAAGCCGTCGACTTGAAGCGGTGCGGGTTTTCGCCAGCCTGCCCGAAAGCGCCGCGCTGGCGGCTGCAAATAAGCGCATCGGCAACATCCTGAAAAAATCTGAAGCCGCACAGGGCCCAGTGGATGCTGCCTTGTTGCACGAAGCTGCAGAGAAAGCCCTGTTCGCCGCCATGCAAATCGTATTGCCGCAGGCCGATGCTGGGATTGCAGCCAAGGACTACACCTCCAGCTTGCAAGCGCTGGCCGTGCTGCGTGCGCCGGTGGATGCGTTCTTTGATGGTGTGATGGTCAATGCCGAGGACCCTGCGCTCAAGGCCAACCGGCTGGCGCTTTTGCAACAATTGCACAGCGCCATGAACCGCGTCGCTGATTTGGCCAAGCTGGCCGCTTAATCCTTTGTAGCACCATGAAACTTTGCATCCTCGACCGCGACGGCACGATCAACGAGGACAGTGACGAGTACATCAAGTCGGCTGATGAATGGATACCGCTGCCTGGCGCGCTGGAGGCTATTGCACGCATCAACCATGCTGGCTGGCATGTGGTGGTGGCAAGCAACCAGTCGGGGCTGGGGCGTGGGCTGTTTGATGTGGCAGCGCTCAATGCCATGCACGCCAAAATGCACAGCATGCTCGCCGCCGTGGGCGGGCGCATTGACGCTGTTTTTTACTGCCCCCATAGCCCCGCCGAAAACTGCCAGTGCCGCAAACCCGCTTCGGGCTTGTTTGCGCAAATTGCCGAGCGTTACGGCATGGGCCTGGCCACCATGCCAGCGGTGGGTGACACGCCCCGCGACATGGTTGCAGCCATAGGCGCCGGTTGCACGCCGCATGTGGTGCAAACCGGCAAAGGCGCACTGTGGCGCGGCCAGCCTTTGCCCGAGGACTTTCCGCCGCAAACCATGGTGCATGCAGACCTGTCTGCGTTTGCGGACTATTTGGTGGCCCGCAGCTAGCGCCTGGTTTTACTTGCGCAACAGATTTATGCCATTCATTCGCTCGGTTTTGCATATGCTGTGGATGATGGCCACCGTAGTACCTTTTGCGTTTGCGATTTTGGGCGCCTCTATTTTTATCCGAGGCAATCCGCTATGGGCCATGGCGCGCGCTTGGTTGCGCACCGCCATTGCCGGTGCGCGCGTGATTCTGGGTATTCGGGTGCGCGTGCGCGGCTGGGAGCATTTGCCCACTGGCGAAAACAGCGCAGCCGTGTTGTTGGTCAAACACCAGTCCACGCTGGAGACCTTTTTGCTACCTTCGCTCATGCCGCACCCGCTGGCTTTTGTGTTCAAAAAAGAGCTGCTCTATGTGCCGTTTTTTGGCTGGGCCATGAGCCGTCTGGACATGATTCATATCGACCGCAGTCAGCGCTCGCAGGCATTTTCAAAAGTCGTATCGCAGGGCAAAGAACTTCTTGCGCGTGGCGTCTGGATCATCATGTTTCCTGAGGGCACACGCATACCGCGCGGCGAAAAAGGCGTTTACAAAGCTGGCGGCACGCGACTGGCCATTGAAACCGGTGCGCCGGTGTTTCCGATTGCGGTGAATTCGGCCCGCGTTTGGCCGCGCAAAGCCTTTATCAAATACCCCGGACTGGTCGATGTGTCCATCGGACCGGCGATCGCCAGCGAAGGCCGCAGCCCGGACGAAATGATGCGCGAAGTAGAGGCCTGGATTGAAGCCGAAATGCGCCGTCTGGACCCGGACGCTTACCCGCCAAAGCCTTAGCGCATCAGAGCACTCGGGCCATGCATCCGCTGCTACGTTATACCCTGGACTTGTTTGAATCGCTAGGCTCCGCGCCACCGGCTCAAGCCGCGCCCGTTGTGCCTCCCGCACGCGCGCCGCGCCGCGCTGCAAAACCCGACGTATCCCAATCCATTACCCCGAGCGCTTCCGCTGCTGATGTGTCAATCGATGCCGGCTTTACGCATCCCCAAGCCACGCGCAGCCTGCGTTTGCAAGGGGTGCAGGTAGCGTTTTCGTTAGTGCGTGCGCGCCGGCGCAGCATCGGCATGCGCATCGGGCCCGATGGCTTGAGCGTGCGTGCGCCGCGCTGGACATCTTTGCTCGAAATCGACCAGGTCTTGCTAGCACGTGCCCAGTGGATAGTGCGCAAACTGCACGAAAGCCGTGAGCAGCATGCGCACTTGCAGCAAACCCGCATTGATTGGTGCGATGGCGCGGTCTTTCCCTACCTGGGCGGCCTGCTGCGTTTGCGCCTGGACCCTTCGCATGGCTTTAGCGCGGTGGGCGCGGCTTTGGTAGAGGCCCAGGGCATGCAGGACGGGCCACTGCTGCGGGAGTTGCGCATCGCGCTGCCGGCAGAGGCCAGTGCGGCGCAAATTCGCGATGCCACGCAGGCCTGGCTGATGCGCCAGGCCAAGGCCTTGTTTGAGGAGCGTCTCAATCACTTTGCGCCGCAATTACAAGTGCGCTGGACCCGCTTGTCGCTGAGCAATGCCGACAAGCGCTGGGGCAGCGCCAAGAGCGATGGCTCGATCCGCCTGAACTGGCGCTTGATGCATTTTGAGTTGCCGGTAATCGACTATGTGGTGGCGCATGAGCTGAGCCATTTGCGGGTGATGAGCCACAGCCCGCATTTCTGGCAAACCGTGGGCAGCGTGATGCCTGACTATCCGCAGCGGCGCGAAAAACTCAAAGACCCGACCGCGCCGCTTTGGTAAAGCGCAGCTTTAGTCTGGCAGGCCGAATCGGTACACACCATCGGCGCCCAGCGAGCGGCGGAGTTTTTTCTGGAACCACAGCAGATGCAAGTGCGCCACTGCCTCGCCCATGGCAAAAGTCATCTGGTGCAAGTCCAATGCGCGTGTGAACAGCACCGGCACGACATCGCGCGCGCTTTGCGGCCCGGCTTCGCAGGCCTGCATCACTTCGGCCAGGCGCTCACGGTGGTGGGTGTGCAGTTGTTCAATGCGCACATGCAAACCTGTAAATGGCTTGCCGTGCGCCGGTAGCGTTAAGGTGTGGGTGGGCAGGGGTTTGAATTTGTCAATCGAGTCCAGAAACAGTTTGAGCGCATCGGCCTCAGGTTCTTGTTCATAGACGCTGACGTTGGTAGAAATGCGCGGCAGCATCATGTCGCCGCCGATCAGTACGGCCAAGTCTTCGCAGTACAGCGCGATGTGCTCGGGTGCGTGGCCGTAGCCGCTGATGCAGCGCCAGTGGCGGCCACCGATTTCCAGCACAGTGCCGTCCATGAGGCGGTGGTAGCGGTCGGGCACCGAAGGCACCAGGTTGGGAAAGTAGTTGGTGCGGGCGCGAACTTGCTCTACCGAACCCTCGTCGTTCATGCCATGGGCGGCGAAGTAGGCGGCCGAGCGTTCGCCGCCAAAGCCGTTGGCGCCCATGCAAGCAAAGCGCGCTACCTGGTAGTCGGCAGCGCTGATCCATAAATCCACTTTCCAGCGCTCGCACAGCCAATGGGCCAGCCCGATGTGGTCCGGGTGCATATGCGTGCAGATGACGCGCAGGATCGGCAATCCTTGCAATTGACTGGCAAAAATTTGTTCCCATTGGGCCTTGGCCTCGTCGCGGTGGATACAACAGTCCACCACGCTCCAGCCCTCCACCGGACCGTTTTCGCCTTCCATGCAATCACGCAATAGCCACAGGTTGATATGGTCCAGCGCAAAAGGGAGCGCCATGCGTACCCACAAAATACCGGGCGCTACCTCGATGCTGCCCCCCGGCGTTGGCAGGGCACTGCCCAAGGGATAGTGCAAATGGGATTCGAGGGCGTTCATGGTGCGTGGCTTATGGTTCATAATTGACGTTTACGTAAACGTCAACCCCGATTCTAGACAGCCCGGCTCCCTGCCTCTGTCGCATTGGTTTGTGTCTTGCATCTTGTCCGTTCTTTGCCACCGCCTATGAGCAGTACCTTTAGCATCAGCGACTTGTCACGCGAGTTTGACCTGACGACCCGGGCCATCCGTTTTTACGAAGACCTGGGCTTGTTGCAACCTGAGCGCACCGGTCCGGGCGGGCGCAACCGGGTGTATAGCGTGCGCGACCGCACGCGCTTGAAGTTAACCTTGCGTGCCAAGCGCCTGGGCCTGAGTTTGACCGAGGCCAAGGACATCATCGATACCTACGAAAGCCCGCGTGATACTGGCATGCAATTGACCAAGTTTTTGGAAGTACTGGACGTGCACCGCAGCCGCATTGAAGAGCAGATGGCTGATTTGCAGGCCAATTTGGACGAGATCAAAGTGCACCAGCGCGAAGCGCGGGCCTTGCTGGGCAAGGTGGCGGCAAGCGCGCCCAAAAGCAAAAAACCCAAAACCCCGGCCGCGCATGTCCGCTGATTCCCAGCCTTACCCATTACTGTGGGAGCGCATTGCCACCAGTTTGGCGCGCCAGGGTATGTCGCAAGCGCTGGGCGTTCGCCTGCTGCGCGTCGAGCCCGGTTGCGTCGAGTTGGCCCTGCCTTATTCGGACAAAGTGACGCAGCAGCAACTTGGATTTCATGGCGGTGCCACCGGCATGCTGGCCGATATTGCTGGCGGCTATGCGGCGCTGACGCTTGCCCCTCTTGGGCTTGAGGTCACCACGGTGGAATACAAAATCAATTTTTTGGCGGCATTTAAAGATGGCCAATTGCGCGCCACCGGCAAAGTGCTGCGCGCCGGCAAGCGGATGACGGTGGCATCGGCAGAGGTGCTGCATGTGGATGCGCAGGGGCACACTAGCCCGTGTGCGCTGATGCAGCAAACCTTGACTACGGTGCCCGCCAGCGCCTGACCATTTTTTGCGAGGGGACTACAAATGACGCTACCAGGGCTGGACTTTCAACTTGGCGAAGACGTGGATGCGCTGCGCGAAGCGGTGCATGATTTTGCGCAAGCCGAAATCGCGCCGCGCGCCGCCGCCATCGACCGCGACGACCAGTTCCCTATGGACTTGTGGCGCAAGATGGGCGATCTGGGCGTGCTGGGCATTACCGTCGAAGAAGCGTATGGCGGCTCCGCCATGGGCTACTTGGGACATATGGTGGCCATGGAAGAGATTTCGCGCGCCAGCGCTTCGGTGGGTTTGTCCTACGGCGCGCATAGCAATTTGTGCGTTAACCAGATTCGCCGCAATGGCACGCCCGAGCAGCGTCAACGTTACCTGCCCAAGCTGATCAGTGGCGAGCACGTGGGCGCTCTGGCTATGAGCGAGCCCGGTGCGGGTAGCGATGTGCTGTCCATGAAGCTGCGCGCACAGGACAAGGGTGGCTACTTTGTGCTCAATGGCAGCAAGATGTGGATCACCAATGGCCCGGATGCCGACACACTGGTGGTCTATGCCAAAACCGACCCGGAGCTGGGCGCGCGCGGCGTCACGGCTTTTTTGATTGAAAAAAGCATGCCCGGTTTCTCGGTCGCGCAAAAACTCGACAAGCTGGGCATGCGTGGTAGCCACACCGGCGAGCTGGTGTTTAACAATGTGGAAGTGCCTTTGTCCCATGTACTGGGCGGTATCAACAATGGTGCCAAGGTGCTGATGAGTGGCCTGGACTATGAGCGTGCGGTGCTCAGCGGTGGACCTTTGGGCATCATGCAAGCGGTGATGGACAACGTCATGCCCTATATCCACGAGCGCAAACAATTTGGCCAAAGCATTGGCGAGTTCCAGCTGATTCAAGGCAAGGTGGCCGATATGTACACCGTGCTGCAAGCGGGTCGCTCGTTTGCGTATATGGTGGCGAAAAACTTGGACGCCTTGGGCAGCGAACATGTGCGCCGCGTGCGCAAAGACTGCGCCAGTGTGATTTTGTGGACTGCCGAGAAAGCCACCTGGATGGCCGGCGAAGGCGTGCAGATATTTGGTGGCAATGGTTATATCAACGACTATCCGTTGGGCCGTTTATGGCGCGATGCCAAACTCTACGAAATCGGTGCTGGCACCAGCGAAATTCGCCGTATGCTCATTGGCCGTGAATTGTTTTCCGAAACCGCCTAAACCTTGTAGCGCAAAGCTGAATTTGTATGACCCAGTTAGATGATCTATTTGCCCGCAACCGCACCTGGGCCGCTGAAATGGAGCGCAAGCAGCCGGGCTTTTTCACCGGCCTGACGGCGCAGCAAAAACCACGTTATATGTGGATCGGTTGTTCAGATAGCCGCGTGCCCGCCAACCAGATCATCGGCCTGGCGCCCGGTGAAATTTTTGTCCACCGTAATGTGGCCAATGTGGTGGTGCATTCGGATTTGAACGCCTTGTCCACCATCCAGTTTGCCGTGGAGCGTTTGAAGGTGCGCGATATTTTGCTGGTTGGCCACTACGGTTGCTCGGGCGTACAGGCGGCACTGGAAGGCGCACGCATCGGCTTGGCGGACAACTGGCTGCGCCATATCCAGGACGTGCGCGACCGACACCAGGCCTTGATCGATGCCGCACCAGAGGCCGCCCGCGCCAATATCTTGTGCGAGCTCAATGCGGTGGAGCAAGTGCTCAATGTGGCGCAAAGCACCGTCTTGCAGGACGCTTGGGCACGGGACCAGGAGGTGACGCTGCACGCCTGCGTCTATGGCCTGCACGATGGCTTGCTCAAAGACTTGTATATGCATTTGGGGGGCAAAGACGATATTGCCGCCATCTACCGCGCGGCGATTGCTGCCATCGCTGCTGCGCCACGTTAAGCCTAAACCGCTATGTTCCCCACCCGTCTGGACTCGCAGTTGGCCTATGACATCGCCAAGGCGATGATGGACGGCTTTAACCGCCACTATCGCCTGTTTCGCACCGAGTCTGCGCGCGCCAAACACCGCTTTGAAACCGCAGACTGGCACGGCCAGCAACGCGCCCAACGCGAGCGCATCGAGTTTTACGACTTGCGGGTGTTGGAGTGCTCCAACCGTCTGGAGCGTGAGTTCAAGGCCGGTGAGCAGCCCATGGAGGTCTGGCAACAAATAAAGCTGCTCTATATCGGCTTGCTGGTAGACCACCACCAACCGGAGCTGGCGGAAACGTTTTTCAACTCGGTAACCACCAAAATACTGCACCGCAGCTATTTTCAGAACGACTTTATTTTTGTGCGCCCTGCGGTCAGCACCGAATACATCGAGAGCAGCGAGGCCGAGAGTCGCCCCACCTACCGCGCCTATTACCCCACGCGAGAAACCATGCAGGCCACTGCGCTGCGCATCGTCCAAGACTTTGACATGCGCCTGGGCTATGAAGACCTGGAGCGCGATACCGCCTTGGTGGCGCAGGTCATGACGCAGCAACTGGGCGAATTTACCTTGCGTGCCAATTTTCAGGTGCAGGTACTCACCGGATTGTTCTTTCGCAACAAGGGTTGTTATATCGTCGGCAAGCTGATCAACGGTTTCCAGGAGCTGGGCTTTGCGCTGCCGGTATTGCATGGCAAGACGGGGCTGCTGCGTATCGACGCTGCTTTGTTTGGCGAAGACGATTTGCTGATGCTATTTAGTTTTGCGCGGGCATATTTCATGGTCGACATGGAAGTGCCTTCGGCCTACGTGCAGTTTTTGCGCAGCCTGATGCCGCGCAAACCGCGCAATGAAATCTACAACGCGCTGGGCCTGGCCAAGCAGGGTAAGACGCTTTTTTACCGCGACTTTTTGCACCACCTGCGCCACTCTACCGACAAGTTTCGCATTGCGCCGGGCATCAAGGGCATGGTGATGCTGGTGTTTGACCAGCCTAGCTTTCCCTATGTGTTCAAAGTCATCAAAGACTTTTATCCGCCGCCCAAAGATACCTCGCGCGAGCAAATCAAAGGTAAATATTTGCTGGTCAAGCAACATGACCGGGTGGGGCGCATGGCCGACACCTTGGAATACAGCGGCGTGGGTTTTCCCTTGGATCGTTTTGAGCCCGAGTTATTGGCTGAGATAGAAAAATTTGCACCCAGCCAGCTACAAATCAATACACGCAGCGATGGCACCCAGGAAGTCATCATCAGACACGTCTATATCGAGCGGCGCATGATTCCGCTCAATATTTACCTGCAGGAAGCATTTGATGCCGGCGGTGCCGATGCGGCCAATGCCTCGGCCAACGCCGAACGCGCACGCGGCCAGATTGCACGTGGGGTAGTGGAATACGGCAACGCCATCAAAGACCTGGTGGCGGCCAATATTTTTCCGGGCGATATGTTGTGGAAAAACTTCGGCATCACGCGCCACGGCAAGGTGGTGTTTTATGACTACGACGAAATCGAGTACATCACCGATTGCAATTTCCGCCGCGTGCCTGCGCCGCGCAATGAAGAAGAGGAAATGTCTGGTGAGACCTGGTACAGCGTAGGCCCCAAAGACGTATTCCCCGAAACCTTCACCCCGTTTTTACTAGGCAACCCGGCCGTGCGAAAAGTCTTTATGGAGCACCATGCCGACTTGCTGGACGTGGACTTTTGGCAAGGGCACAAAGACCGCATCGCCCAAGGCTACGTACACGATGTTTTTCCCTATGACCGGGAAAAACGCTTTGAGACCGATTGATGCACCCTGCTAATTTGAGGAGCCCCACCATGCAAGACCCCATCGTGATTGTCAGCGCCGCCCGCACCCCCATGGGGAGTTTTCAGGGCGATTTTTCCAGCCTGGCCGCACATGACCTGGGCGGCGCTGCGATCCGCGCTGCGGTGGAGCGCGCAGGCATCGCGCCTGATGCGGTAGGCGAAGTCTTGTTTGGCAACTGCCTGATGGCTGGCCAGGGCCAGGCCCCCGCGCGTCAGGCCGCATTTAAAGGCGGCTTGCCGCAAAGCGCAGGCGCGGTCACCTTGTCCAAAATGTGCGGCTCGGGTATGCGCGCAGCCATGTTTGCCCACGACATGCTGGCCGCGCACAGCCAGGACGTGCTGGTGGCCGGTGGCATGGAAAGCATGACCAATGCGCCTTACCTTTTGCTCAAAGGCCGTGGTGGCTACCGCATGGGGCATGACAAGGTCTATGACCATATGATGCTTGACGGCCTGGAAGACGCCTACGAAGCGGGCCGCAGCATGGGCACCTTTGGCGAAGATTGCGCCGCCAAATACAGCTTCACCCGCGCCGAGCAAGACGCTTTTGCCACCGCCAGCGTGCAGCGCGCGCAAGCAGCCATTGCCAGCGGCGCTTTTGCCACCGAAATAACCCCCGTCACTGTGAAAGAGCGTAGCGGCGAGCGCGTGGTGAGCATGGACGAAGGGCCGGGCAAGATCAAGCTGGACAAAATCCCCGGTCTCAGGCCGGCATTCAAAAAAGACGGCACGATTACCGCCGCCTCCAGCTCGTCCATCAACGACGGCGCGGCCGCTATGGTGTTGATGCGCGCCAGCACCGCAGCGCAATTGGCTTGCAAACCCCTGGGTCGCATCGTCAGCCACGCCACCCACGCGCAAGCGCCCGAATGGTTTGCCACCGCACCCGTCGGTGCAACGCAAAAAGCCTTGGCCAAAGCCGGCTGGGCGGTGGGCGATGTGGACTTGTGGGAGGTCAACGAAGCCTTTGCCGTGGTGCCCATGGCGCTGATGAAAGAATTGGGCATCGCGCACGAGAAAGTTAACGTCAACGGCGGCGCCTGCGCCCTGGGCCACCCCATAGGCGCATCCGGTGCGCGCATCATGGTCACGCTTTTGCATGCGCTTAAAGCGCGAGGTTTGAAGCGTGGGCTGGCGACGCTGTGTATTGGGGGCGGCGAGGCGACTGCGGTAGCGCTGGAAATGCTTTAAGGTCCGCCATGCTCCTCACCCCCGACCAGGAAGCCATTCGCGATGCGGTGCGCGAATTTGCGCAAAACGAACTGTGGCCGCACGCCCCGCGCTGGGACAAGGAGCACACTTTTCCCAAAGAGGCGCACAAGGGCCTGGCGGCGCTGGGCGCATACGGCATTTGCGTCCCCGAGGAATACGGCGGCGTGCAGCTTGACTATCTGACGCTGGCTTTGGTGCTGGAAGAGATTGCGGCAGGCGATGGGGGCACCAGCACGGTCATCAGCGTGACCAATTGCCCCGTCAATGCCATCTTGATGCGTTATGGCAATGCGGCGCAAAAAAAGCAATGGCTGACGCCCTTAGCACAAGGTGAGATGCTGGGCGCGTTTTGCCTCACCGAGCCGCATGTGGGTTCGGACGCCTCTAGCCTGCGCACTACGGCGGTACGTGAAGGCGATGCCTACGTGCTCAATGGTGTCAAGCAATTCATCACCAGCGGCAAGAGTGCGGATGTGGCGATAGTGCTTGCCGTCACCGACAAAGGCGCGGGCAAAAAAGGCATGAGCGCGTTTTTGGTGCCCACCAACGCGCCGGGCTATGTGGTGGCAAGGCTGGAAGACAAGCTGGGCCAGCACAGCAGCGACACGGCGCAAATTAACTTTGATAACTGCCGCATCTCTGTGGAAAACCTGATTGGCAAAGAGGGCGAGGGTTATGGCATCGCCTTGGGTGGCCTGGAGGGTGGGCGTATCGGCATCGCCGCACAAAGCGTGGGCATGGCGCGCAGTGCGTTCGAAGTGGCGCTGGCGTATTCCAAAGACCGGCAGAGTTTTGGTGCGCCCATCTTTAACCACCAGGCGGTGGGCTTTCGGCTGGCGGAGTGTGCGACCCAACTCGAAGCCGCCCGCCAATTGATATGGCATGCAGCGGCCCTGCGCGATGCTGGACGACCATGCCTGAAAGAAGCGGCGATGGCCAAATTATTCGCCAGCGAAATGGCCGAAAAAGTATGTACTGTGGCCATCCAAACCCTGGGTGGCTATGGCTATGTCAGCGACTTTCCGGTAGAGCGCATTTACCGCGACGTGCGCGTTTGCCAGATTTACGAAGGCACTAGCGACGTGCAAAAAATTATCATCCAACGCGCCCTGGCCTGAGCCGACCACACAAGGAGACACCATGCCGATTACCAAAGGATTTCGCCAACTCGTCGATGAGGCCAATGCCTGCATCACCACCTATTCGGTGACCCAAGTGCGCGAGCGTGTGGCCGATGGGCGCATGCAATTGGTGGACATTCGCGACATCCGCGAAGCCGAGCGCGAAGGTACTATCGAAGGCGCGGTACTGGCGCCGCGCGGCATGCTGGAGTTTTGGGTGGATCCGGCTTCGCCCTATTTCAAACCCGTGTTTGGCGACGAGGCCAAAGAATATGTGTTGTTTTGCGCGGCCAGTTGGCGCAGCGCATTGGCTACCAAAGCCTTGCAAGAAATGGGCATGACGAATGTGGCCCATGTCGACGGTGGCTTTGCTGCTTGGGTCAAAGACGGTGCGCCGGTGCAAAGCTGGGAAGCCCACAAGGCGCAAGCCAAGGCGGCTAAAGGCGGATGAGCCAGGGTCCGCTGACCCTTGAGGGCGACCAACTTTGCCCCTGCACGCGGGAAGGTGCGAACGGCAAGTCACTGCACTTTTCGGCCTGTTGCGGCCAGTACCTGGAAGGGGATGCGCCCGCACCCGATGCCCACAGCCTGATGCGCTCGCGCTACAGCGCCTTTGTCTTGCAGCGCGAAGCCTATTTGCTGGGCACCTGGCACGCCAGCACCCGCCCGGTGCAAGTGGGCTTTGACACCAGGGGCAAGTGGCTGGGCTTGGCGCTACGCAAAGCCTTAGCCAATAGCCCGACCGAAGCCGAAGTGGAGTTTGTCGCCCGTTTCAAACCTGCGGGTGCCAGCGCTTGGCGCCTGCACGAGCGCAGCCGCTTTGTGCTGCAAGAGGGGCGTTGGTGGTATGTGGACGGCGTGCAACTGGTTTGAGCCCGAGGGCATTGCGCCCCTGTGGACTTAGCGCAAACCCAGACGCTGCGTTTGGCCTTAGGCTAGCGCATTCCAAATTTCAGCCTTGAAGCCATCGCCATGCCGCAAACCACCCCTGCCCTCGCCCACCTCAAAGTTCTGGACCTGTCGCGCGTATTAGCCGGGCCCTGGTGCACCCAGATGCTGGCGGACATGGGCGCCGATGTCATCAAAATCGAAAAACCCGGCGAGGGCGACGACACGCGCCACTGGGGGCCGCCCTTTTTACAAGATGCGCAAGGCCAGGACACTGCGCACGCCAGCTATTTCACCGCCTGCAACCGCAACAAACGCTCGATAGCGATCGACATTGCCAAGCCGCAAGGCCAGGCTTTGATCAAGCAGCTGGCCCTGCAATGCGACATCTTGGTCGAAAACTTCAAGGTCGGCGGCCTGGCGCATTACGGTTTGGACTACGCCAGTGTGCACGCACTCAATGCGCGCCTGATTTATTGCTCCATCACCGGCTTCGGCCAGACCGGGCCCTACGCCGAGCGCGCTGGTTACGATCTGATGGTCCAGGCCATGAGCGGCATGATGAGCATCACCGGCAAACCCGAAGGCACACCCGGCGGCAGCCCGCAGCGCGTGGGCGTGGCCTTGACGGATTTGTTTACCGGCGTTTACGCCTGTAGTGCGATTTTGGCGGCCATCGAGGTGCGCCACCGCACCGGCCAGGGTCAGCATATCGATATGAGTTTGCTCGACGTGGGCATGGCGATATTGGCTAACCAGGCGGCGGGATTTTTGAACACCGGCCAATCGCCCAAGCGCCAGGGCAATAGCCACCCCAGCCTGGTGCCTTACCGCGACTTTGAAACCCAGGACAGCGCCATGCTGCTGGCCATTGGCAACGACGGTCAATTCGCGCGTTTTTGTACGGTGGCCGGCCACCCCGACTGGGCGGCCGATCCGCGCTTTCATACCAACACCGAGCGGATCCGGCACCGCGATACCCTGGAGGCAATGGTGCAGGCCGTGACGCGCACGCGCACTACCGCGCAATGGATTGCCGACCTGGAGCACCATGCGGTGCCCTGCGGCCCGATCAACTCGGTCGCCGAGGCCTTTGCCGATGCCCAAGTGCAGTCCCGTGGCCTGGCCGTCACGCAGCCCACCAGCGTGGCAGCGCAGGCGGACACTGCTATTGCATCGATAGGCTCGGTCGCCAGCCCCCTGCGACTGGCCGACAACCCGCCGGTGCTGCACCGCGCTCCGCCTGCCCTGGGCGAGCATACCGACGAGTTGCTGCGCGAGTGGGGTTGGGACGCCGATGCCATTGCGCAATTGCGCCAGCAAGGGGTGGTCGGCTAGCTTTGCAAAGGACTAGGCGCCCAGGTGTTCCCAGCGTTCCAAAGCGTGCAGCAGTTCGGCGTCAATAGCGGCGTTGCGTTGCGCCAGTTGCAAGGCTTTGGCGTTGTCGCTGGCGTACAGCGCGCCATCGGCAAGCATGGCATTAAGGCTGGCTTGCTCGGCTTCCAGCGCCGCGATACGGCCGGGCAGGGCTTCGAGTTCACGCTGCTCTTTGTAGCTCAGTTTGCGGGCCTTGTTTGCAGGCGCTGCAGGAGCCGATGGCGTTGGCGCCGATTTAGCGGCGGGGACGGCTTTGTCATCGCGCCCGTAGTTAAAACTTTGCGCGCCTTTTTGCCCTTTGGACTGGGCGATCGCATTGGAGCGCTTGCTTTGTATCAGCCAGTCCTGCACGCCGCCTTCAAACTCACGCCAGCGGCCCGGGCCTTCATAGGCAATCGTGCTGCTTACGACATTGTCCAAAAACGTGCGGTCGTGGCTGACCAAAAACACCGTGCCATCGTAGTTTTGCAGCAGGTCTTCTAGCAATTCCAAGGTGTCGATGTCTAGGTCATTGGTGGGCTCATCAAGCACCAAGACATTGGCCGGGCGGGCGAACAGCCGCGCCAATAACAAGCGGTTGCGCTCGCCACCGCTGAGGGAGCGCACCGGCGAATTAGCGCGCGCTGGCGAGAACAAAAAATCACCTAAATAACTTTTTACATGCTGGCGACGGTTACCGATCTCAATCCATTCGCTACCCGGACTGATGAAGTCTTCCAAGGTCGCGTCCATGTCCAGCGCATTGCGCATCTGGTCGAAATAGGCGACGGCGACATTGGCCCCCTGGCGCACCGTACCCCAGGGGCTGTGGCCGGGTTCGGGCGCTGGCGCATTGGCAGGCGCGGGATCGGCTTGAAGCTCGCCCAAAATTAATTTGAGCAAAGTGGTTTTGCCCGCGCCATTGGGGCCGAGCAAGCCTATCTTGTCGCCACGCAAAATCGTGGCACTGAAGTCGTGGACGATGTTTTTATCGCCAAAGCTTTTGGATACATGGGTCAGCTCAGCCACCAGTTTGCCGCTGCTGGCGCCGCTGCTAATGTCCATGTTCACGCTACCGAGCACATCGCGCCGCGCTTCGCGCTGGGCACGCAAATTGTCCAGGCGAACGATACGCGCGGTCGCCCGCGTGCGCCGCGCCTCTACGCCTTTGCGTATCCACACTTCTTCTTGGGCCAGCAGCTTGTCGGCGCGGGCATTGATCACCGCCTCTTGGGCCAGTTGCTCTTCTTTTTGCAGCAAATAGGCGGCAAAGTTACCCGGGTAGGACAGCAGCTTGCCCCGGTCCAACTCGACGATGCGCGTGGCCACGTTGTCCAAAAATGAGCGGTCGTGGGTAACGGTAATGAGCGAGCCTGCAAAGTCCACCAGCAGACCTTCAAGCCACTCGATGCTGTCCAAATCCAGGTGATTGGTCGGCTCGTCCAGCAGCAGTACATCTGGTTGTGCCACCAACGCCTGCGCCAGCGCTACGCGCTTTTTGGTGCCGCCCGACAGCGTGCTAACAATAGCCTGCGGGTCCAGATGCAATCGGTGTAGCGTTTCGCCCACACGCTGCTCCCAGTTCCAGCCATCCAGCGCCTCAATCTCACTTTGCATCGCGTCCAGATCGCCATGGCCTTGCGAGTATTCGTCGATCAAATCACGTACCCGTTGCAGGCCTACGCTGACCGCGTCAAACACGCTGGATTGGGCGTTCAAATCCGGCTCTTGTGCCACATAGGCAATACGAATATGACTTTGCACCTGGAGCACGCCGTCATCGGGCTTTTCCAGCCCCGCCAGAATTTTGAGTAGCGAGGACTTGCCGGTGCCATTGCGACCGATCAAGCCCACGCGCTCCTGGGTTTCGAGTGAGAAGCCTGCATGGTCTAGCAGGGGTACATGCCCAAACGCGAGTTGGGCTTCCAATAAGGTAATAAGCGCCATGTGGCGCGGATTATCCCCTGCTAAGTTGCGGCAAACGGTCAAGTACCAGTTTGGCGCTGTACAGCACGATCAGGGCACCGAGCAAATCGCCTGTGAAATGCAAGGCCATGCCAGCCCACAAGTCGCCGCCCTGGTTGCGGCCTAGCAGCCACACTTGACCCAGTAGCGCACTCAGTGCCGAAAATAGGACGGTCAGGCGCAGCAAAGCGGCGCCGCTCAGGCCATGGAGATCCTCATCTAAGGCGGCATAGCGCACGCACAGTGCGCGGGCAAACAGCGGCGCCAGGCCCGCTAGCAAAGCCGCTCCCATCGCCGTGATCGGATCGCCCGCATACAGGGGCCCAAGTCCCATGGCCAGCGCGCCCAGCACCAAGCCCAGCGCCCCCCTTTGCACAAACAAAAGAACGGCAATCAGCTGCAAACCGCTTGGCAAGAAGACCAGGCCCCTGGCGCTGGAGACGTCCAAGAGAGGAAAAATAAACTGGTTGAAAGAGAAAAGGCCCATATAGGCCAGAGCCGTCATTGCGACGACCCACACGGATTTATGTAATTGCATGGCGTACCACTCCCAAATTTTTATACCTGCACATCAATGCAGGACAAAGCACAGGAGCGTACGACTTGCGCGGCCCTAGCCGCGCAGCATCAAACGGCCTGCGCCTTCTCCATGCACTGCCCCAATTGCGCAAAGTACTGGTGCGTCGCTTTCGTTGGCACCACGTACTTGACGCGGTTGTCCTGGCTATCCAGGTTCAGGTCGATCATTCCCTTTTTGCGCAAAGCCTTTAAACGGCGATGCGCAGTAGTGGTCGAAATCTCGGGCAGCATCACCATGGCCTC